>JAKJFY010000001.1:0-66771 GCA_022704665.1 Spirochaetota bacterium
GTGGGAAGCCCACCTCAAGATGAACCATCCCTGGGGTATAAACCCCCTTAAGGTACCAGACAGACTATCTGGTTGATAGGCTGGAAGTGGAAGTGCGGTAACGCATGGAGCCGACCAGTACTAATCTACCGTGAGGCTTGACCATATTATCCTTCACTCTTATGTACGATGCCGTGTTGCGGTCAAAAAGAGCACCGTAGCCAGCATAAATCATGAGAATCTTTGTTTTCCCTTTGTCCCTTTGCGCCGCACCGCGAGGTGTAAGGCGCTAGCGAGCATGGCGCGCCAGCAGACGCTTAGTGCTCGCCAAATTTATGCAAATTATAGCCTGGTGACTATTGTGGAGGGGCCACACCCGTTCCCATACCGAACACGGAAGTTAAGCCCTCCAACGCCGATGGTACTGCCAATCGGTGGAAGAGTAGGTCGTCGCCAGGCTTTTTTATTCAACCTAGGAAAGGCTCGGCCTTGGAGATAATGATGATATTGCTTAATAGCAATATATCCAATCATTGCTGACTTGTACCCATAGTTCCGAGATGATAGTATCTGGCCGATGATATCCGTTTTTTCCCCTTATATTACCCGTAGAGATATGGATCTCGTCCTTAGCAGAATGGTAGAAGATGCTGTAACCGAAGATGTGTTTAACGAGCGCTTTGAAAGTACCGTAAAACAGCAATTTAATCTTGAATATGTGATAGCACTGAGAAGCCCTTATAATGCTCTCCAAAAAGCGCTTCAAACTTGCGGCTTAGAAAGAGGTGCAAAAATAGCTATTTCTGCACTTGCACCGGCATGGCAGAAGGATGCTCTAGAGGACAGTGGATTCACGCCGATAATTCTAGATATCGATGAAAAGACACTTCATCCAGAGCCAGAAAGTATCTCGCTAGCCAATCCATCTGCGATTATTTTGTTCGATGCACTTGGAAGGCCTCCTTCCGAAGCTTTGCTAGAAAGAATTGATATGCCTATTGTAGAGGACATATCGCAGACCCTGGGTATGGTCACAATGTCCAGCGGAAAAAATCTCTACGGTCACTTTTTGATCTGGAGTCTCGAGGCAGATTCTGCTATTGCAACTGGCGGAGGAGCTCTTCTTTGTGCGACCAGCAAGAGAGACGCTCAAATATTGCGGTTACTGGATGAATCTATGCCGAAAGAACTTAAGATGACCGATTATAACGCTGCACTTGGCATATCTCAGCTGAAAAGTTATCCTAAGATGATAGAGCGGAGAAAGACGATCTACCAGAGATTGGTAGGGCAACTTTTGCGGACTCGTCATTCATATTTGCAGCTAGAAGATCCTGAGTCCTGTCCCGTATATGCCTTTCCAATATTCTCTGAAACAAGCGTGAAAGAAATCATAGATTATGCTATGAAACATGGTGTAGAGAGCGAATATGCGTTTGGTTCTTCTATTGCAAAGAAAGTATCAGAAAGCGAACCCGAACAAGAAGCGATATTTCCCAACGCACGGTCTATAACAATGCGCTGTATTTTATTTCCTATGCATCATAAACTCACCAACCAGCAAGTAGATCAAATAGGCAAAGTAATTGCCACACTACCATAGGAGATTCTTATGTCGAAAAGCAAATCTACGCTCATTTTCGCAAATCTCAACAAAGATGATGCTGGCCATGCAGCACAAATTGTACAAGCCGAGCTAGAACAGAAAGGCTGGCATTCAGAAATCCTCGCATTTAGAGGATCTATATCAGAATATCCAGATTTTGATCGATATAGCCTTATCATAAGTCTTGGTGGCGATGGCACGCTTCTTTATGCCGCTCGATTTGCTGGCCCTCGCGGTATACCTATTCTTCCAATAAACTTAGGAACTCTAGGATTTATCGCTGCTAACAAGATGGACACCTGGGCTTTTACTTTCGAGCATTGGCAGAACGGAGATTTAGAGCCATCAAAGCGCTTAATGCTGCAATCTTGTGCGTATAGAGGAAAGAATATTCTTCATAAAGGAATCGCGCTCAATGATATAGTTGTATCGTCTGAGAGCGGCGCTCGAATGATACGCATGTGTCTATCAATCAATAGGGAATGCTTTGGTTATTACAGGGCCGATGGTCTTATTGTTTCAACGCCTACCGGCTCTACTGCTTACAATCTAGCGGCGGGTGGGCCAGCCTTACATCCAGAAATCAGTGCTCTTATAATAAATCCAATATGCCCGTTCACGTTAGCATCTAGACCTTTAGTTATACCTGCCTCCAATTACATAGATATCGAAATCGACGAGACTAAGAAAGCTGGGGCTCTTTTGATCGCGGATGGTCATATAGTGGCAAATCTCGAGAAAGGCGATATAGTCCAGATTCGAGAATATGAGAGGAGTGCATTTTTAGTTGTGCCTTCAGGCAATGCCTTTTTCTCTGCTCTAAGAACAAAACTGGGTTGGTCGGGAGACAACGATGCTTGAGCAGCTTTCCGTGCGTAATTTCGCCATTATTGAGAGCATAGATATAGATTTTTCACCTGGAATGACGGTGTTCTCAGGAGAGACCGGAACTGGCAAATCTTTGATCGTCGATGCTCTTGGATTTCTGCTTGGCGCACGGGTCGACAATTCAATGATCCGCGAAGGAGCAACAGAATGCTCCGCAACAGGGCTTTTCTCTGTTTCGAGCAATTCTCAGGTTGGGTTCTGGTTTAAAGAAAAAGGCATAGAATGGCAGCCTAATGAGGAGATCTTGCTTCGCCGAGTTCTCAAACAGAATGGCCGAACGCTAGCATGGATCCAAGATCGACAGGTTTCTAGGAATGAGCTCCTGGAATTCACTCAATATCTTGTTGATATACATGGTCAGCATGAACATCAAAGGCTTATAGATTCATCTACTCATTTGGACATGCTGGATGCCTATGCCAATCTAGAGGATGAATTGAGATCATATCAAAAGATCTATTCAGAATGGAGAGAAGCGACTCGTCAACTGCAGGAAGTATTGGAACAAAAAGCAAAGCGCACACAGGAAGCGGATTACCTTGATTTTGTAATAAGGGACATTGCATCGATAAAGCCCAAGCCCAATGAGGACAATGAGCTTCTAGCTGAGGAAAAGATACTCGCGGAGCATGAAAAGCTATTTGGAGCAGTATCCGAAGCCTCAATACTTTTGGATAGCGGTGAAAGCGCCGATGTGCTCCATGCCTTAAAAAAGGTTCGAGCTAATATCGAAACTGCGCGTTCAGTCGATGTCCGGTTGGGGTCTTTCTCTGAAAGACTTTCTACGGTCTACTATGAGCTAGAAGATGTATCCGAGTCTTTGAATGAGTACAAGGCTAGCCTTCGCTTCGATCCTGATCGTCTCGAAAGCATTGAAAGGAGACTCGCTGATCTTCAACGCCTAAAGCACAAATATGGGCCAAAGCTTGATGATGTGCTACAGGCCTACGAACGGGCACGGAGACGACTCGAAGCGCTTGAACATGCTGAGGAAAACGCCGAAGAACTTGAAAAGAAAGAGAAATCGCTCGAGAAAGAGGTATTGAATAGAGCATATCAGCTTTCTGAGAAGCGAATGATAGCTGCAGTTTCGATGTCTTCTTCGATAAAAGAAATAGTCAAAAATTTAGGAATGCCAGAGGCGCAGGTGAACCTTCGCTTAAAGAGAATCATAGATGAAAGAGGCGAATATGGGACGACACCCCGCGGCATCGATGAAGCAGAATTTTTCATTGCTCCGAACCCAGGAGAACCTGAACTTCCCTTGTCTAGAATCGCTTCAGGAGGAGAGCTGTCGAGATTTGCTCTTGCAATCAAGGCTGTGTTAGCTTCTCACGACGAAGTTGAGACCTTAGTGTTCGATGAAATCGATTCAGGAATAGGAGGGCAAGTTGGTGTTGCCGTTGGCGAATACCTAAGGCAGTTAAGCCAGTATCGCCAAGTTCTGTGCGTTACACACCTCGCAACCATCGCAGTACAAGCTGACCACCAAGGCAAAGTCGATAAATTTGTATCAAAAGGCAGAACTGGTGCCTCTATACGCTTTCTTTCTGGAAAAGAGCGAGAAACCGAGATTGCACGGATGCTATCTGGCTCTTCGGAGAGCGAAGCCTCAAGAATCCACGCGGCAGAACTGTTGAAAAAAGCCATTTCGCATGATTGAATAGCCAAGAGCCTCTTCTACTCTCTATGCATTTTATCTGGACTAAGATATAGCGAATCTCTGCAATGTTGTTTCCACTCATCGTGCTCTTATCTGCAACAATTTGGGACAGGATAGAATTACCGTAAAAGTGTGGAGGGGTATTGCATTTATTGTATTATCTTTATATAAATATATCTATATAAATTAATTTGGTTTATAGAGGAGCATTTGAATGGCACGGTATATCATCGTAGGCGGTGTCGCGGGCGGAGCTTCGACCGCAGCCAGGCTTCGCAGGCTCGACGAGCATGCCGAAATTGTCTTATTCGAGCGTGGTTCACACATAAGTTACGCCAACTGTGGCCTTCCTTATTACGCAGGAGAAACGATAAAGGAACGAGATCGACTTTTTGTCATGACACCCGAAAAATTCAATGCATGGCTCAATGTCGATGTGCGTATTCGCACGGAGGTGATCAGCATCGACCGCGAGGCGAAGAAGATTCGGGCGCGAGAACTGGATAGTGGCCGCGAATACTCGCTTGAGTACAACGCGCTCGTGCTTTCGCCCGGAGCGGAGCCGATTAAACCGCCCATTCCAGGAATCGAAGACTCACGCATTTTCACACTTCGCTCCGTGAGCGACATCGACCATATAAAAGAATACCTCGACACAAAGCGTCCGGAGCGGATCATCGTAGTTGGCGGCGGTTTCATCGGTCTCGAAATGGCCGAGAACCTGCACGCGCGCGGTTCATTCGTCACCATCGTCGAAGCCCTCGATCAGGTCATGAACCCAATCGATTTCGAGATGGCAGCGCTTGTCCATCAGCATCTGAAACAAAAAAACATCGAGCTCTACCTCAGTTCAGCGGTTTTGAAATTCGAAGAGGCTGGCTCGCGTATCGTTGCGGTCCTCGCCGATGGAACCCGTCTCGATGCTGACATGATCGTGCTCTCTATCGGCGTCCGCCCTGAAACCACAATCGCTAAAGCGGCTGGACTCGAAACAATGCGGAATGGCGCGATTCTCGTCAATGAAAATTTACAGACGAGCGATCCTACTATCTATGCGCTGGGGGATGCCATCGCCTTCCCTCATCCCGTGCTAAATATGGCAATGCCCGTGCCGCTCGCAGGACCTGCTAACAAACAGGCGCGAGTTGTCGCGGACAACATCGCCAAAGGCCCTGGAACACGAAAGTGGCATGGAGCGATCGGCACATCAATCGCTAAGGTCTTCGACATCACCGTGGCTACCGCAGGCGTCGCTGAAAAACTCCTCAAGAAGAACAATATCCCCTGCATGTCCATCATTACCCATGGTTCAAGCCATGCTAGCTATTACCCTGGCGCCCAGCCGCTCACTATAAAGACTATATTCACGCCCGATGGGACGCTCCTTGGAGCCCAGGTCGTAGGATACGACGGCGTCGACAAGCGAATCGACCTGATTGCTGATTATATACGCCGAAAGGCAAAAGTGGCAGAGCTTGGCGAAATTGAACACGCCTATGCACCACCTTTTTCGAGTGCCAAAGACCCTGTCAACATCGCTGGAATGGTGGCGGAAAACATGCTTGCAGGCTTAAGCCATCATTTGCAGTGGCACGAGGTGAAGGCCTTCCAGGAAAAAGGTGGCTTTGTGTTCGATGTGCGCACCCCGGAAGAATTCTCCATCGGTGCCATTCCTGGCGCGAAAAACATTCCTCTGGACGCGCTGCGACAAAGGCTCGGCGAAATCCCGCGCGACCGGGAAGTTCTGATATACTGCAGCGTCGGTCTTCGGGGGTATCTCGCGGAGCGAATTCTCAGACAAAATGGCTGGACATCAATAGCCAACCTGTCCGGCGGCTATAAGACATGGGAGATCGCGACCGAGCCTCAATCTCACAAGGGTATCTACAAACCGGGCCTTGCAGGCCTCCAGTCCAGTCTGGCAAAGGGCTCTCAGGAACTCCTGCACATGACCTTCGCGGAAGGCTCAGGCATGCCTGAATCGCTCGCAGCGAAGAGTCAAACGATTGTCCAGGTCGACGCCTGCGGCCTGCAATGCCCCGGCCCAATCATGAGGCTCAAGACTGAAATCGATAAACTACCTGAGGGCGGTCGCGTGGTGATACGCTCGACTGATCCAGGCTTTGTCCGCGACGCTGGAGCGTGGTGCAAGGTGACTGGGAATCTCCTCATTTCGATGGAAGAATCGAACGGCACTTACACCGCGATGATAGAGAAGACCGTCAAACAGAGCGCAATGGCTGATGCACAGACAGCGGCGGCCATGAGAGGAGCATCATTCATCCAAATGACACCTAAAGGTGCGACCATTATCGTGTTTTCCAACGACTTCGATCGCGCCCTCGCGAGCTTCGTGCTCGCGAACGGGGCAGCTGCCGCAGGCAAGGATGTAACCATGTTCTTTACGTTCTGGGGACTCTCGGTCATCCGCAAGCCCGATGCGCCGAGCGTCGCCAAAGACTTCATGGGTAAGATGTTTGGCATGATGCTTCCCAAGCATGCGGGCGGCCTTTCTCTCTCCCACATGAATTTCGGCGGAATCGGACCGAAGTTGATGAAGTCGCGTATGAAAAGCAAAAAGATCGACATGCTCGAAACCATGATGGCACAGGCGCGTCAGGCAGGCGTCCACTTCATCGCATGCCAGATGTCGATGGACATCATGGGGGTCAAGCGCGAAGAACTGCTCGATGGAGTCGTGGTCGGCGGCGTCGCGACCTACATGGGAGCTGCAAGCGAAGGCAATGTGAATCTGTTCATCTAGAAGCGGCTTTAGAAATGTACTAGTAAGAGATGTAATACTAAAGAATAAGGACCTTCGAACATGGTTAAGCTCCTGCTGTTAACGAGCAAGCTCGTGCAGGGCATCGTGTGGCAAAAGCTCACCGACGGTCGAATATATATATGAATCTTCGCTATTGCCGAAAATTACCGGGGCGGAGGGAGGCATGAACTCAGATATCACTTGCCGACATGCTCCGCAAGGGCTGACGGGGTAATCTGCGTCAGGTGTTGCTATGACCAGTGCTTTGAATTTCCTCTTGCCAGCAGCGATGGCCGCGGCCATTGCATTGCGCTCTGCGCAGATTGTCAAGCCAAAGCTACGGTTTTCGACATTTATACCAGTAATGATGCTACCATCTTCGCAGAGCAATGCCGCGCCGACTCTAAACTTAGAATAAGGCGCATAACTCTGTTCACAGGCCTTGAGAGCTTGCTTGAATAGAGAAGTATATTCCACTTTCATATAAGTTCAAATCCCTTTTTGATAGTATATCCTGAAATGAAAGAAATTGAAATGCGCCATGCGGTATTGACTCAAAGACTTCAGTTATGCACCATAAAATACAATGAGAAGGCGATTTTATGGCCTTATTCTTGGTATAGCTGCAATTATTTTTTCGCTCTTTTCAGTACGAAGTACTTTGCCAGAGAGAGAGATTGCATCCAGCGTTTTTTTGACTTTTTCCGAGGCTCTGGACTTGTCCAGAATTCCTATGGCAAGAACCGATCAGATTATGCCCTTTATTGGTGACTCTTTCTTGGGGTATGCCGACCTATCCAAAAATAAGCTCTATGTTCATCCTTTCAAGGAGAGAGCAGCAATCGACAAATTGGGATGGATTACATACGGTCGCCTTGCTACCGATCTGCAACTATATGACATCAATGGCAGGAAGCGGTCTCTTCAAGCATATGCTTATCCATGGTTTAAGGCTTCATGGAGAGTACTGCTTCGGGCTGACCAAATGGGTATAGCGCTAATCGATGAAACGGGATTCATCTTGTGGGAAAAAGAATTCCCGATGCCAGTCACGGCAATCGATGCGTCTTCTTCGTTCCTCGCTATTGGAACACTTGACGGATCGATAAGTGTTTTTGATCGAAATGGATGCGCTGTCCTTTCAATACAAGCTAGTTTTCAAGAGTCTCAGACAATCTATGGTCTAGCCTTATCTAAGGATAGCAAATACCTCATAATTCTTAGAGGTATTTCACCCAAAAAAATTGAGACCTACAGGTTTGAAGATAATTCATTTGCGAAGCTATCCGAATCTTCATTGATGGTGAATACAACTTTCCAAGCGACCATGGCAATAGCTCAGGATAATTCACATGCAATAATGAGCTTCGGTGATCTGTTAATATATTATAATATAAAGAATAAATATTATAAGATTCTTGAAGCAGAAATGCTAGGAGGAGATCTATCAGAAAATCAGACTGATGTTAGGTATTTCGTGCTTGGACCTTTAGGATACTCGCTTGTTGCGATCCTGAGAAGCGGTTTAGAAGACACGGCAAAATCTGATGTTCTCATACTTAATCATGGTCTTCTAGTACATATTGCACATGGAGCTCTTGGGGCAATTAGCGATGAAGAAGTAATCGGTTTCGTATATAAAGATGGCGTGGAGCTATTAAAGGGATGGCAGCCATGAAGGGTAAATATTGTTTCTTAATAGCTTATTTATGGCTTACAACCTTTCTTAGCGCATTGGACTTTCAGATACCTAAAGTTCTTGATATATCAGGGTTTGGGACAATCCTTTCCGATCAAGTTAAATTAGGAATATCCGTAGAACACAATGAAAAAGAAAGATCCTATGGCATGGTTCCAAGAAGCGATGTACAGTTGATATCAGCAGATACAACGCTTGAAGCACCTTCAAGCGGCACTGTCTTTTATTCACAAGTTGAAGCGAATTTGCCGACGGTCTTCTCCTTTCCATTGGGAGGAGCCTTGGCTATTATTCATCCTGATAAATTTGTGAGTATGACTTCTGGGTTAGATTCTTTTCAGGTCATAGAATCCTCTTCTAGATCATCGAAAGAAATGCAGAAGAGTTCAGCTGTTAAAAAAGGAGAAAAGCTCTCTGGGGGAGTCGGCTCGGGCGTGTATCCTTCAAAGAATTTTGGTTTGCGGCTTTTCGATGCAAAGAACGAACTATGGATGAATACGATTTTTCTTGCTCCTTGGATCGAGGACAACACATCCCCTATCATGCGCAGCGTAAGACTGATTAAGTCAGGCACAGATAACAAGATATTATTTGATATAATAGAAGCAAATAAAAAAGATAAACGAATTGCCTGTCCTCAAGGTGCTTATTCATTGTTTGTCGATGCGCGAGATATCATCATCCGCAATTCACATTACTATTCTGCTCCCTATTGCGTAGAGGCCATTCTTGATGGGAAAACTGTCATCGATGCTTCATTCATTGCTGCAGGCGCAAGTGAAGGGGGAATATCATTTCTGGGCAATCCACCCCCATCACAAGGGGCGATAGGAGAAGATTGTTCCTACAATGCTGGTCAATTCATGATTCTCAGGGGTAAACACGATTTTCTGCTTCAAGTAAAGGATTTTGCAGGGAATCAGACTACTATGCGAATATCCATAACCACATACTAGGAAAGCTTGCTCAGGTTTCTGTTCGCTGATAGGATTTTGGGTATGTCGAATAATCGAACGATCATTGCCGATAATGTAGCTATTGTAAAAGAACGAATAAGTCGCGCAGCAGAGAAGGCTGGAAGATCTTCCGATGATATTGAACTCATGGCTGTGACCAAATTCCAGCCTATTGATGTGATTCGACAAGCCTACTTAGCAGGCATTAGGCTTTTCGGAGAAAATAGAGTACAGGAAGCATTGGCGAAATATCCTCATTTAGGACCAGATCTGGAAGGCGCTTGCTTGCATATGATTGGTACAGTTCAAAAGAACAAAATCAATAAAGCTTTGACAATCTTCGATGGAATTCAGGGAATAGACAATACAGAAACGTTAGAGGCTATCCTTACAAGACTCAAGACCTCCAAAAAACCTATAAAGCTCTATTTAGAGCTGCATACAGGAGAGATTTCCAAAGCTGGCTTCCCTAATATCGATGAGCTGCTACGAGGATGCGAGGTTTATGCGGAATTTCTTCAATCAGATCATCAAGGGATGAGAAAAGCCTTGCTCTGCGGTCTAATGACCATGGCGCCTTTTACGCAGGATATCGCATTGATACGTCGATCTTTCAAGATGCTCGCCGCAGCAAGAGACAGAGTAAAGAGCAGCTTTGATTTTCCAGGATTCGGCGAGCTTTCTATGGGCATGAGCAATGATTTTGAAATCGCAATAGAGGAAGGTTCTACACTTGTAAGGATAGGCACTGCTATCTTTGGTGAGAGGAAGGCATAAATGAACAAGCGTTGCTTTATTTTGCTCGTTGTTTTTATTTGCGCAAGCCTTTTAGTTTATTGTCTTCCCGTACTTGCTCAGGAAGGAAATTCGGACTCCGAAATTGTAGCAAAAGAAGAACAGAATGCCCAAGAAATGCCTGAAATGCCAAAAGTGACTCTACCAAGCTTTTCTTATAGTGAGGCTAAAGAAGGTGCATTTAGGCGCGGCTTTGTGATCTCTCTCGGACTTTTTCCTTTTAGCTATTTCTATACTAATTTTGCTTTCGATTTGGTCCGTTTTATATCACATGATTTCGAAACGGCCTACGCGCCTTGGCCATTCAATACCCAGTATAGTGCTGCTTTGACAAACAGCGAGGTATGGACGAGAATTGGTATCGCTTCAGGAGCAAGCATCTTGCTCGGTTTCTTGAGCGTTATCATAGAGTGATATACAAAAAGCACTGTATTCTGTATACTGCAGCGCCACCTTTCTATAAGGTCGCGCCATAATTTCCATTGGTAAGAGAGGCAAAAATATGGCGAACGGCAGCGATGTCAGATGCGATTATCAAGAATTTAACCTCGATGATGCGATCCGTAAGATTCCAGATTTCCCTAAACCAGGTATATTGTTCTATGATATAACTAGCATCCTTGCTAACCCTAAAGCATTTCAATACTGCATCGATTCAATGCTTGAACTATACGGAGAGACAGAATTCGATGCAGTGGCCGCCATAGAATCGCGAGGTTTTGTATTTGCAGCGCCATTCTGTTATAGGCGGAATATCCCTCTGCTTCTAGTTAGGAAAAAAGGCAAATTGCCAGGAAAGACCATATCCTGTTCTTATGAGTTGGAATATGGAACTGCCGTGCTAGAAATGCATATCGAAGACATCAAACCAGGTGCCCGCTTTCTGATAATCGATGACCTTATCGCTACAGGGGGCACTATTAACGCGACCTGCGAAATGATAAAGCGCTGTGGAGCAGTACCTGTTCGCGCATTTTCGGTAATAGGCTTGCCATCTTTGAATTATGAAGAGAAAGTGACAGATATCGGTATAGATACACTTATCGAGTATTTTGGGGAATAGATGTATAAGAAGCCCATTGGGCAAAGCAACTCCAAACTCAGTTGAAGCTAGCCAATTATAAAAGAGGGAACAATTTATGCTTGAACCATTAAAAATAAATGCGAATTGGAAAGGCAGACCGGGGCCATTAGTTCTTATGATAATGGATGGCGTCGGTTATGGCGCTTACAAAGAAGGCGATGCAGTGCTTGCAGCAGATATGGAGCATTTTAGAGAGCTTGAGGCTAGCTGCCCAACAACGCAGCTTAAGGCTCATGGAACTGCCGTAGGCCTTCCCTCCGATGATGATATGGGAAACTCGGAAGTAGGTCACAATGCTATAGGTTGCGGTCGAGTTTTTGCGCAAGGTGCGCAGCTTGTCAATATTTCGATTGAATCTGGAGCAATATTTGAAGGAAGAGTCTGGAAAGAGCTTATTGCCAATATAAAAGCTACTGGAGGGACTCTGCACTTTATTGGCCTTTTCTCAGATGGAAATATCCACTCGCACATCGATCATCTAAAAGCCATGCTCGTTCAAGCACAAAAAGAAGGTGTCAAGCGAGCGCGAATACATATCTTGCTCGATGGGCGGGATGTTGGAAGCCAGAGCGCTCTTGAATATGTGCTTCCTTTTGAAGATTTTCTTGAGAAATTTCGGAATCAAGGAGCAGATTATCGCATTGCTTCTGGAGGCGGAAGGCAATATATAACGATGGATCGTTATGGTGCCAATTGGCAGATTGTCAAGCGCGGTTGGGATTGCCATGTTAGAGGCATCGGAAGGCAATTCGCCAGTGCGGAAGACGCAATTCTGACTTATCGAAAGGAGATTCCAGGCATTATCGACCAGGATATTCCTGAATTTGTCATCGCTGAAAATGGTAAACCCATTGGCACAATAGAAGACGGAGATTCGGTAATATTCTTCAATTTCAGAGGTGACAGAGCGCTCGAGATTACAGCAGCCTTCGAACAGGACAATTTCGACAAATTTGATAGAGTCAGATGGCCAAAGGTATATTATGCAGGCATGATGCAGTACGATGGAGATCTAAAAGTTCCTGCCAATTTCCTGGTGTCACCGCCCGCAATCGATAGAACGCTCGGGGAATACCTAGCTTCCACGGGCCTAAAGACACTTGCCATCTCAGAGACACAGAAATATGGCCATGTAACTTATTTTTTCAATGGCAATAGGTCTGGAAAATTTTCGGAAGAACTCGAAGATTATATCGAAATACCAAGCGATCGCGTGCCATTCGAGCAGAGGCCATGGATGAAATGCGCTGAAATAGCAGATTATGTCGTAAATGCTATCGAAAAAGGCCCATATAGCTTTATTCGCCTCAATTTTCCAAATGGCGATATGGTAGGCCATACAGGAGTCTTCCAAGCTGTAGTATGTGGCCTGGAAGGAATGGATATACAGCTAGGCAGAATACGAGAGGCCGTGGAAAAAGCGAAAGGCATTCTTGTTATTACAGCCGACCATGGAAATTCTGATGATATGTATGAGCACGACAAGAAAACAGGGAGGGTCATTTTGGACTCCAATGGCAAGCCAAAAGCAAAGACAAGTCATTCGCTCAATCCTGTTCCTTGTGTGATCTACGACCCGCAATATCAGGGTGAGTACAAAAAAGAATTGAAAAATGGTCTGGGAATCTCTAGCTTGGCTGCAACATGCATCGAGCTTTTAGGCTACGTACCGCCAGAGGATTATGATCCATCGTTGCTGGATATGTCTATGAAGCAAGAGGGATAGGGCAATAATGCAGACTCCAGAATATGCCCACAACATGGAAATAGAGCTTAAGGCTCGGATTCAGCGAAGAGAGGAGGTTGAATCTCGCCTTTCAAGTTTTATGCACTATATGGGAACCATAAATAAACTAGACGAGTATTGGGAAGTTTCGAATACAAACTCAGGAGATTCTGGAGGTTTTCGGTTCCGCGTTCGTCATGAATTGGATAGCACTACTATTACATTTAAAGAGAAGACCTTCGATGGAAATGTAGAAGTCAACCATGAATTCGAGTTTCGCATTGATGGTGAACCCGCTTTCAAGGCCTTCATAGAAAAAATGCATGCACATTTAATCTACCAAAAGCAAAAGAAAGGCAGCCGTTGGGAGGATGGAACAGGCTTGGTTGCCGAGGTCGTCGAAGTATCCTCTCTCGGTCTGTTTCTTGAAGTCGAATACATTAGCGATAATAAAGTTGCAGGAGATGAACAAGAAAAGGCCAAAACGCGTCTATATAATGTAATCGATCAATGCGGAATCTCAAGAAGCGCTCTTGAGCCAAGGCCGTATTCGCAATTATTAGGGTACTAAAAGCCGAATCAACAAGAACTTTGGGCGCTGACGGATTTGAACCGCCGACCTACTGGGTGTAAACCAGCCGCTCTGACCAACTGAGCCAAGCGCCCAAACTATCCACTTGTGCAGCGGCTGAACACTAGCATAAGGCAGCCAAATAAGTCAAGCAAAATGATCTTAATGGAAGCGAATCATTGGCTTTGGGCATGACATATGCGATACCAAAGAAAAACTCCATTTCGATAAATAGCTGGAATTCAAAAGAGCGTTCTCAATATTGAATCTGTCCAAGCAAATAAATGTGAATTCGTATCAAGCGCGCGATTAACTCTTCATTCTCAAGAGAAGATGAGGAGGCAGACTCGAAGAATCCTTGCCGAATAGCCTTAATTTTTCATACATTTATAATGCGGGATCTTATTCCGCAATGCAAACATCAATATATTTTCATTATAATTCTATTAGGTGGTACAATATGTCGGCAAGCGAGCTCATACCAATAGATCAAATTCTGCCTGGTAAGCTGCCCATAATAACTCTCATAGGAAAACCAATATTCCCTGGAATCTTTACGCCAATAATGGTTGGCAAGGAGCCGGACATTCAGATTGTGGAACAAGCGATATCAGCTGATGGGATGATCGGTCTTGTACTTCAAAAAGACGATTCTGATGAGCCATCCTCGAATAATCTATTTCATGTAGGCACTGCTGCAAAAATCATAAAAAAGATCAATCTTCCAGACGGTGGTATCAACATCTTTATTTCCACATTTAAGCGTTTTAAGATCAAGAAATTCATCTCCAAAGAGCCACCGATAATTACGGCAGTCAATTACCTAGACGACGAGAATTATGATAACGACGAAGTCAAAGCTTTGACTCGCGCTCTTATAAGCGAGATGAAGCAACTCAGCGAAAACAACCCGCTTTTCTCTGAAGAGATGCGCCTCAACATGATCAATATTGACAACCCTGGAAAGATTGCTGACTTCATCACAAGCATACTCAATATCGAGAAAAAAGATCAGCAAGATATTCTAGAAACTTTGGATGTACGTGAGCGAATGGAAAAGGTCCTTATTCATATCAATAGAGAAAAGGAGCTTTTCAGGATTCAGAAAAAAGTCCAGACGGAAATCAACGAAAAAATCGAAAAAAGCCAGCGAGAATACTTTCTGCGCGAAGAGCTCAAGGCTATCAAACAAGAACTTGGAATGGCTCCGGATGCGCGAAGCTCAGACTATCAGCGCTTTAGGGATAAGATCGATTCATTTCAGCTCGAAGGTGAGATCAGGGAAATCGTCGAGCAGGAACTCGAAAAATTCAACCTCATGGAGCCTTCTTCTAGTGAATACATGGTCACTAGAAATTGGCTCGATCTTGTATGTTCTCTGCCCTGGAATACATCGATTACAGCCGATTTCGATATCAAGCATGCAAAGAAAGTGCTCGAAGAGGACCACTATGGTCTACAGGATGTCAAGGATCGCATAATAGAATACCTAGCTGTGCGAAAGCTTAAAAAAGACACGCGCGGAACAATTCTCTGCCTTGTTGGACCTCCAGGCGTTGGCAAGACGAGTATTGGGCGATCTGTGGCGCGAGCTTTGGGTAAGCAATTCTTCAGATTCTCTGTAGGAGGAATGCGCGATGAGGCTGAGATAAAAGGACATCGGAGGACCTATGTTGGGGCCCTGCCAGGCAAGATAATCCAAGGTCTCAAGATTGCCAAAAGCCGAGACCCTGTATTTATGATCGATGAGATAGACAAAATGGGTATCTCCTATCAGGGAGATCCATCGAGTGCTCTGCTAGAAGTGCTCGATCCAGAACAGAATTTTAGCTTCAGAGATCATTATCTCGACCTGCCTTTCGATATCTCGAATATCTTTTTTATCGTCACTGCGAATACTCTGGATACTATTCCCAGGCCGCTGCTCGATAGAATGGAGGTGATTCAGCTTCCTGGTTATGTGGATGTTGAAAAGATCGAAATTGCGCGGCACTTTCTTATCCCGCGAAGTCTCGAAAGAAATGGCCTTGCAAAGAATCAAGTGAAGTACACGCGAGATGCTTTGCTCGCAATCATAGATGGATATGCTCGCGAGGCTGGAGTGCGTAATCTCGAGAAGTCTCTCGACAAAATACATCGTAAAATCGCAAAGAGTATAGTTATCGAGAATAGACAAGAAGAAAAATTCAAAATAGATAAGCATGCGGTAGAAAAATACCTAGGTAAGCCCATATTTCGCGACGATGAGCTCAAGCGTGCCAGTAGGCCGGGTATGGCGATTGGGTTGGCTTGGACAAGTTTAGGAGGGGATACTTTACTCATCGAAGCCGTAGCTAACCCAGGCAAGGAAGGATTCAAACTAACTGGTCAGATGGGGCCTGTAATGCAGGAATCGGCAGGAATAGCCTACACTTATGTAAGGAATATCGTTGCCCAGAAGTATGGAATCCAAGCTGAATTTTTCGAATCTAGGCAGATACACCTTCATATCCCAGAGGGAGCCACGCCAAAGGATGGACCTTCTGCGGGCATTACAATGGCCACTGCTCTTCTTTCGCTAGTGCTAAACAAGAGAATAAGAGATAGATTGGCGATGACTGGAGAGCTGAGCCTTACGGGTCAAGTTCTTCCTGTTGGAGGATTGCGCGAAAAAACCGTTGCGGCAAAGCGCAACAAAATAAAGGAAATAATAATACCGGCCGCAAACGAAAAGGACCTGGATGAAATTCCAGAACATGTCAAGAAAGGGCTTGTATTTCATCCAGTATCTCGGATGGAAGAAGTTATCGAAATAGTGTTTGGCTCATGATAGAATCATGAAACATGGCGCTCCTACCTTTTTTCTGTGGAAAAGATTGCGGAGGAGATGCTTGTCCCCTTTTGGCCGAAGTTGAAGATGGCAATATAAGGGGCATGCATCTCAACCCAGCTGCAGGTCAGTATATTAGGCCCTGTGGCAAGGGCTTTCGAGCCCACCAAGATCATGTCTCGCCAAAAAGATTGAAGACTCCTCTTCTGCGAACAGGGCCAAGAGGCTCAGGCCAATTTCGAGAAATAAGCTGGGATGAGGCCTTGTCACTTGTCGCACAAAGACTTAATGAAATCCGATCCGAAAGCGGGCCAGGCTCTGTTCTATGTATAGCGAGCAGCGGTTCGACTGGGGCATTTCACAATAGTCAAACTCTAGCTCGTCGCTTTTTCAATTCGATTGGTGGATGTGTAAATGTTGAGGGAAATTATTCATGTAATGCTGCAACTTTTGCGCTTTCAAGGCTTTTTGGAACATCGAAGAGAAATAGTGGATTTGATGCGGAAACAATTCGCCATTCGAATTTCATAGTTCTCTGGGGCTCAAATCCATTCGAAGCAAGGCTTGGTGCAGAACTGCCTGCTTATTTAATTGAAGCAAAGAATAGGGGAGCGCGAATTATCGCTATCGATCCGCGGCGAAGCCTTTCTGCAAGGATTTTAGACGCCGAATGGATTGGCATACGTCCAGGCACAGATGCTGTTCTAGGCTATGCTCTTTTGTTCGAAATACTTCAAGATGCGCGATTCGATCAAGAATTCATCTCCAAATATGCGATTGGCTTCGAATTGCTAGCAGATTATGTGCTTGGTAAAACTGATGGAATTGGAAAAGACGCTCTATGGGCAAGCTGTATCTGTGGTGTCGATGCTAGGGCGATCGTGAAATTGGCCTCCTTTTTCTGGGATGAAAAGCCAGCGATGATAATTCCGGGTTATTCTATTCAGAGGGTGGACTATGGCGAAGAAGCTTTTCGTCTAACCGTAGCCATACAACTTGCAACTCGCAATAGCGGCATGCTTGGTGCGTCCACAGGATCGATCAACAATTGCCTTCCTGGGGTCAAAGTTGGGACCTTAGAGGAATTGCCTTCTAGTCTGACTAAGCAAGGCTTGACTAGGGAGGGCTTGACTGGAGAAGCCTGGCTATGGAGGGATAAAAATATATCTCTAGGAACAGAGTCAAGATTGTTCAAAAAAAGAGTGCCTGTTCTTCGCTGGGCTGATGCCGTGCTCAATCCATCTTCCTACGGGCTTGGACCTATTAGGGTTCTATATTCGGCTGGAGGGAACTTTCTTAATCAAGGCGCAAATGTGACAAAAAATATCAGAGCCTTCGAGAGTGTTGATTTTGCCGCGTGTAATGAACTGTTTCTCACCCCTACAGCCAAGTACTGCGATGTAATTCTGCCTGTTTCGGATGCTTTCGAAAAGGAAGACATAGGTATTCCATGGGCAGGCAACTATGTACTCTATAAACCTGAAATATGCAGAGCATTGCCCAATACGCATTCGGACTACTGGATTTTTTCACAGTTATCCGAGCGTTTTGGCGCTGAGTCTATCTTTACAGAAGGGAGAACTGAATCCCAATGGATAGATTATTTTCTTTCTGAATCGGAAATTGCCAATATAGATGCTTTTAAGCGCCATGGGATCTTCCTCAAAAAAGGGCAATTGCGGGCTGGGCTAGACGATTTCTTTGCCGATCCCGTGGATCATCCAATCGGAACGAAAAGTGGCAAGATAGAATTTGCAAGCCCTTTATGGAATCCAAGCATGGCATTGCATTGGCAAGGCTTGATAAATCGATGTTCTAGAAAAGAATCTTGCAGAGAATTTTGGCTTCTGACTCCAAAAGTCTCAAGGTTTATCCATTCTCAACGTATAGAGCAAGAAGATCGATCCGAATGCGCCCAAATTCATATCCATCCCGAAGACATGGCATCTATTGGTGCTCGAAAAGGCGAAAACCTAAAGATTTGGAATTCAAATGGAGCGCTTGTCGCTTCAGCAATACCCGATCTCTGGGTTCAGCCAGGTACTGTATGGATTGAAGAAGGCATCTGGACAATGCCTATCGATGGGGTTGATCTTTGCGGAAACCCCAATATGCTCACTTCAGATAAAGGGACGCTCGAGAGCATCTCGAACATCATGCATGGGATACCTATACAGATAGAGCGTGTTGCTGGACCAAGCAGTTCATGATTCAGATCTAGTTCTTTAATCGAGAGCTCCCCTATACACGCGTAGCGAATTGCAGAGCGGCTATGGCAGCGCCCATCATGGAGATGTCGTAATTCTTTACGATTAGAACTGGCGTTCTACAGAGCACATCGCGAATATGCGGAGCATAGTTCTTTTCGAACCATCGCATGAATCTTGCCTTTTCGATGAGCCAGTCTTCGTTTTTTGAGGATATACCGCCTGCAAGCCAGACTCCGCCTGCAGGCAAGAAAATAGACACGAGATTTGCAGCCTTGAGCGCATATAGCCGAACGAATAACTCCATAGTCAAGCCGCAAAATGAATCAGACTTAGCATTTTTTGATATATAAGCCGGCCATTCAGATCGCGCGAGACTAAGAATATTTCGAGCAGTCTCGGAAAGGCCTTCTTTCAGCGCTTTTTGTGGTATTTCGTAGTCATCGCCCACAAGATTTATGGCAATATCTTCCGAGCAAATGAATTCGAAGATATTTGCAATGCCCTGGCCAGAGATAGCTAGTTCAGCACCTGGCGCATAATCATATCTCTTCCGAAGCCACGCGCCAAAGGAATCGCTCAACTCATCGAAACAGGGCAATTCAGAGTGACCACCTTCGGAGGGAAAGGCCATCGCACTTTCGCCTCTTCTATGAACAAAGCCCACACCAAGACCTGTCCCAGCCCCAATGACAAGCATAATGCCCTCGCTAGGTTCATAGGTGGATCCATCTGGATGTGGAAGCTGCGTAACTGCACTTCGATCTTTATGATCGAGAATAGTGACCGCATAGGAAAGAGCCGTGAAATCATTTATCAATCTGACTGGTACTCTAAGGAAATCAGAAAGCTCCGAGGCTTTTATACTCCAAGGAGCATTGGTGAGCTGAATGCTATTATCGAGCTGAACAGGTCCAGCTCCTGAAATACAACAAAGGTCTATTTTATCGTAAGATTCGCGCACGCGCCTTGATTCGAGAAAACGCTTTATCGGATCCAGGAGGGATTTTTCATTTTTGGTAGAAAATTGTGCTTTTTCTACTAATTCAATGCCCGACTCATCTTGTCTGGCTAAGGCTAGATTGGTGTTTGTCCCTCCAACATCGCCAACGAGGAATAATTTGCTCATTCTTATACTATAGCGAAGAAATTATCTCGGTGAAACAGCTAGCCTATTCTTTGAGGAGTTTTTCAAAAGCGTCATGATTTGGGTGTTTCTGAGAAAACGTCCGTTCTCGGAATCGAAGATTTCCAGATGCAGATGGTCTCCTCCTCCTTTCTTGCGAGCATTTATGCCTGTATTTCCTCCATGACCGATCGGCTGACCCCTCAAGAGAATATCCCCTTTTTCTACAAAGAGATCATAGAGATGGAAATATAGATAATATCGATGCTCTTCAGGCGAGTATACAATTACGCCATTGCCTGATTTTGGAGAGATTCCGCCCTTGATATATGATAGAGCCGTGCTCTTTCTAGGAAATCCTAACCATCCGCTTTCTGCAGCGACTACAAGGCCATCGCTCAAGGAATGAATAATAGGGCCTCGCTGAATATTCCAAGAAAGATATTCTACGTTTTGAAGGAAAATATCTAGCGCGAATGTATGCGAATAGTCGAGTTCATTGAGTCGAGGCAATGAGGAAAGACCGGGAAGCGTTACATTGCCATTCCATGCTTCAGAATTGCTCTCGAACCATTTTGTAGGAAAGGGGAATGAATTGCTTTTCGATATATGGTAAAAGACATCGAAGAATGCTTCATATCTGGTTCGAAGGGCATTCATCTTTGGATGTAAGGATGCAATGCGATTATAGGAGAGTTTTGCGGGGAAGGATATTCCATCGAGATTTTGATATTCTTCTGAATCTTCATCATCGATTAGCATTGCGAGGACATGCCCAGAAGATGGAAAGAACAAAGAAGCCATTTTTCTATTGTCTAAATCCATAGTTATGCCCTGAATGCATAGAGTGGATGCTAAATTTTCAATTTGTTCCATCGATAGCAATGAAAGCTCATTCTCATTTAGCATGGAGAGGTTTTGATAAAAATCGTTCTCCATAAATGACCGCTCATTTTGATTGCGGCAGGTTGCTTTTTCAGAAAGCAATATAGGCCTCGCGTCAGAATAAGGATTAAGAGAAAGCATCGCGCAACGAAGGGCCAAGAAACAAAGGATCGATAGAGTTGAAATGGTCACAAGTTTAATTATTCGAAAACCCACAGACTTGCCTTTCAAGTTAATTATTCGCGATCGGCATTGCTTGCGGATCAGAGCTATTCTTGGTCATATGCGATGCGAATCGACCATCGCAGTAATTGCCTGCTCTATTAGAGATATTTTCTTTCGAGTGATTTCTTTGCTTAGGCAAAGCTCAGCGCTATGATCGTGGCAAAGGATGTAATACTTTATTTTTGGTTCAGTGCCAGAAGGCCGTACCGTTAGCAGCGTACCATCTTCGAGGCGCCATTGGATTACATCGCTCTTAGGCAGATCGATTTTGCGAATTCTACCATTTCTATCCCATTCGGTACCTGCTTTGACATCTCGAATACAGATTACGCTAAGGCCGCCAAATTGATCGGGCTGCTGCTTTCTATAATCTTCCATGATGCTATTCATTATTCTCATGCCTTGTTCTCCTTCAAAATAGAAGCTAAGCCCTTTTTCCTCGTAATAGCCGTACTCCTTATATAGATCTTCGAGGCGGTCGAGGAGGCTTTTGCCCTGTGATCGCCAATAAAGGGTCATTTCAGCGGTTAGTGCGGCTGCGGAAATGCCATCTTTGTCTCTAACTTCCTTTTCGATTAGATGGCCATATGATTCTTCAGTTGCGTAGATAAAATCGTAATTCTCGGTCTCGAAGCGCCGCATAAGATCTGCAATCCATTTGAATCCAGTTAGGCATTCGAAGCTATCTATGCCATATTTCTCAGCTATGGCCTTCTGTAGTTCAGTGGTAACAATGGTGCGAATAGCTGCTGGTCTAGGTGGCATCCTGCCGAGCTCCTTAAGGGTAAGCGCAATGTAGTCGAGATGCAATGATCCGAGCTGATTGCCTGTCACCAATACAAATTCTCCTGTCTTGTCTGGTACGGCAATACCAAGCCTATCGGCATCTGGGTCGGTAGCCATTACTACATCGGCATGAGTCTTCTTGCCTAGCTCGATTGCCATCGCAAGTGCAGCTGATTCTTCAGGATTGGGGTAGGATACAGTCGGGAATTCGCCATCCGGTTCGCGTTGTTCTGGCACAGTAAGGACATTCAAACCAAGCTCTTTCATTATACGCTCGAATAGCATTGCTCCTGTGCCATGAAGAGGAGAGTAGACGATATTGACCGATTTACCCATTTCGGAGAAAAGATAGGAACGTAAGAGATGGGATTTCACCATGGCGACATAATCATCGTCGATCTCTTGGCCAATCTCCACCAATAGCCCTTTTGACAAGGCCTCTGTTTTGGAGATTTGCTTTGCAGACTTTACTTTTAGGACCTTTTCGATAATGCCGCTATCATGCGGAGGCACAACCTGAGAACCATCGTTCCAATAAGCCTTGTAGCCGTTATACTGAGGAGGATTATGGCTAGCAGTTACAACTACGCCCGTGTCAGCTCCAAGCTTTCGAATGGCGTATGATAGCACGGGAGTGGGCTTGAGCGATGGGAATATATACGCCTTGATACCATTGGCTGCGAAGACCAAAGCCGTTGACAATGAAAACTCCTTGGATTTTCTGCGAGAATCATAGGCAATGCATGCAGAAAGCTGCTTTTGAGGGAATTGTTCCTTAATGTAGTCGCATAGTCCCTGCGTTGCTCGCGTAACCACCAATGTATTCATTCTGTTGAAGCCACCGCCTATTAAGCCGCGCAGTCCTCCTGTACCGAATTCCAAATCTCTATAGAAGCGGTCTTCGAGTTCCTTCCAATCGCCTTTCTTAAGAAGTTCTTTTATCTCATCGGAAAAAGATGGATCGGTTTCATTCGCAATGTATTCCTGGGCTCTTAAAATTATTTCTTCGTGATTCATGATGGCTCCTTAATCATCTAAAATCGACAATCGAGAGTAGTTCTTGTGGTGATGATATAAGATAATCTGCTCCGGCAAGCTCGAGCTCTTTTCTAGATCGATAACCGTATAGGGCACCCGCTGCCGCCATTCCTGCTGCTTTGGCCGTCTGCATATCGACGGCCGAATCGCCTACGAATAGGCTTTGTTGGGGATTTGCTTTTGCAATACGACAGAGTTCGAGCGCAGCGCTTGGATCGGGCTTACGAGCTCGATTTTTGTTATCTCCCCAAATAGCTATGAAATCGACAGAGACAAAAAGAGATTCGATTATCTTTTTTGAAAGATGATCTGGCTTGTTCGAGAGAACAGCGAGCCTTACTCCATTTCTATAGAGGGATTCAAGCGTTTCGATCATGCCTGGGAAAGGCCTTGTTTCATCCAGAACATGCTCTTCATATCTCTGCATGGAAAGTCTGAGGATTCTGTCAAAGAGTATATAGTCATTGGATTTGTCCTGCGGAAGGACTCTTTCGACAAGAACCCGAAAACCATCGCCTACCATCTGCTTATAATCTGAGATTTTGTGGATTGGGAGGTCGAACTGGGATAGCACGAAATTCACTGATGACGCAATATCGGCGATGGTGTCGGCAAGTGTTCCATCGAGATCGAATATGATAAGTTTAGGCTTTGATTTTTGCAATTCGAGGACTCCGACTCTTAGAGATTGTAGATTTCCGCCTATTCTCTGGATTGTATGTTGAGATCGCTTTCTTTCCCGCCCTTTAATTTATATAGACTTTCTTTCTCGTCGATGAGGCGATCCATGTCTTTGAGTTCTCTTATTATAGGCTCGATCTCGGGCGTCGAAGAGCCTATCATGGGTTCATTTTTCTCTATTAGAAGATTATAGACTTCTGCGCCGAGCTTTGCGGTGAGGGATTGCGCTTTCGTTCTCAATTGCATAATTTCGATTTTTAATTTACCCATTTCGCCCCAGACTTGAGCCTGATCGGCCGCTTTTTCCAAGAATTCTCTCGACGCTTCAGCACTGTTTTCCATAAATTTCTTCAGCTTTTCTGAAAAGTCCATTTTAATCTCCTTTAATAGAAAAATGATAAGCTAAGTTTCATCGATACAATAATATCAGATAATGAAATTAGCAATATGATCGAGCATATGAACAGCAAAAACAGAAGCTTATACTAGTTGTCATTAAGCCTCAGTCAACAATCGTTTGGCTTTTGCGGAATAGACTCAAATACAGTATATTTAAATATAATGGGGGTATATGAAGTGTTGTGGACTTATATTATTTTTGCGGTCCTTTCTGCATGGTGGATAGTCTTTATCACAATCGCGGCGGTGCGAAAGCAAAAACCTGTCTTTGTATTCCTCCTTGTACTATTCCTGGTATGGGGAATCCCGGAGATCGTATTGATGGTAATTTCTCCTCCGGTAGCAGCTATTTTGTTTATCGTGCCTTTCATAATTCTAATTCAGATGATGCGCGTCGTACAGGAATATCAGCGAGGGGTATTGTTTCGATTTGGTCGCTCACAAAAAGTGGTTGAGCCGGGATTCAACCTCATTTTGCCATTCGGTATCGATTCGCTTCGCAGGGTTGATATGCGTACGTTCACCATAGATGTTCCAAAGCAGGAAGTAATAACACGAGACAATGTGCCTGTCATTGTGGATGCTGTAGTATACTTCAATGTATTCGATCCCATGCTCGCCGTGGTAAAAATAGCAGATTATACCAAGAGCACCAGTCTCCTTGCACAGACGATCCTGCGATCGGTGCTTGGTCAGCATGAGCTCGATGAAATGCTCTCTCAAAGAGCTCAATTGGGACAAGTGCTTCAAAAACTTCTGGATGAAGCTACTGATCCATGGGGTATTAAAGTCTCGGCAGTCGAGATAAAAGCAATCGAACTAGCGGAGACCATGAAAAGAGCAATGGCCAGGCAAGCGGAGGCAGAGCGAGAGAGAAGAGCGAAGATTATTGCGGCCGAAGGAGAGCTTCAGGCATCCGAAAAACTAGCCAAAGCCGCCGATATATTGGCGCAATCTCCAGCCAGCTTGCAGCTCCGATACCTTCAAACACTTACAGAAATTGCAGTTGAAAAAAACTCAACTATAGTATTTCCTCTGCCAATGGACTTATTGAAGGTTATCTCCAAAGCCGCAGAAAAGAGTTCGGAATGAAGTGCCCCTATTGCGGAAGTCTTGAAGACAAGGTTATAGACTCTAGAACATTGGCCAACGGAGAAGCCATAAGAAGGCGCAGAGAATGCACTTCCTGTGGGCTTCGTTTTACCAGTTATGAACGCATTGAAGAAAAACCTCTCCTTGTTATAAAAAGAGACGGCAGGCGAGAGCCCTTCGAGAGACAGAAGATCGAACGAGGTCTTGTCCGAGCTTTAGAGAAAAGGCCTATTTCCCAGATGTCCATCGAGAATCTCGTAAATGAGATAGAAGATGAGGCTGCGGAACATGCCAAAGCCTCTAATGAGATCTCGAGCGAAGAATTGGGTCGAATTGTTCTGCAAAAGCTCTACTCACTAGACAAAGTTGCCTATATTCGTTTTGCATCGGTGTATAGAAAATATGACACCCTCGATGAATTCATTGACGAAATAGAACACCTAGAAAAAGGACAGACTGGCTAGCATATCGTTGCCATCTATTGCGTTTCTCCTACGCTTCTTCTACTACTCTTCTTCCGCTTCTTGTGTCTTGAATGCTTGGGCTGCCTTTATCACATCTTCTGCGATCTTTCCAGAGATAGGCGCATAATGCGAGAATTCCACTTCGAAAGAACCTGTACCAGAGGTCATTGATCGTAGATCGATTGCATAGCGCAAAAGCTCTGCTTGAGGAACTTGTGCATCTATCTGAACGATACCGCCGCCTATGGGATTCTGGCCAGATATTTTTCCACGGCGTCCTGATAGATCGGACATTACATCGCCAAGGTATTTATCTTCTACAAAGACAGATAGATTCATGATCGGCTCAAGCAAAACTGGACTTGCTTGCCTCATAGCCTCGCGAAAAGCGCCTCTAGCGGCAAGCTTGAATGCCATTTCAGAGGAATCGACAGGATGCTCTTTTCCATCGATGATTGCTGTTTTGGTGTCGACTACAGGATATCCAGCTAGCACGCCGGCTTCCATGGCTTGGCGGATGCCCTTTTCTATGCCTGGCATAAAGCCCTTGGATACTGCACCACCAAAAATCCTATTTTCGAACTCATAATCTTTTCCACGTTCCAACGGTTCGATTTCAAATACTACCCGAGCATATTGGCCATGCCCCCCAGTCTGTTTCTTATGAGTATATTCCGCAGTCGCTTTCTTGGTTATTGTTTCTCTATAAGCTACGCGAGGAATTCTGGTTTCTGCTGCGATCTTCGATTGGGATTTTATTTTGTCGAGTATCATGTTGATCTGCTGTTCGCCCATACCAGATATTACAGTTTCTTTTGTCTCGGGATTATAGCTCACTCGGAAAGTTAGGTCCTCTTCTGCGGCCCTATTTAGCAACTCGTTGAGTTTATCTTCTTCTTTTTTATTCACTGCGGAAATTGCTAACATGTGGACAGGAGAAGGTAGCTGCAGTGGTGCATAGGAGATTGGCTTATCGAATTGGCTGATTGTGTCATTTGTTTTTAGAGAAAGAATCTTGGCAAGGATGCCGATATCGCCCGCAGGAAGAGAAGGTATTTCCTCGAGTTTTTTTCCTTGCATAGTATAGAGTTTTCCTATCCGCTCTTTGTGTAGATCGCGGCTTACTACCATATCCATATCGGAAAGGATGGTTCCCGTTATTGCTTTGATATAAGAAAGTCGACCAGAAAATTGATCGATCTGGGTTTTGAATACAAAAGCCGAGGCAGGCTTCGAAGGATCGATAGACATCTCTACATCGTTGCCATCTTGATCCTTAGCCTTTTCTGGTGCGCGGGCAAAAGGGGATGGTGCGCTCTGCAAAATAAAATCTATGAATGCGGCGGTACCGCTGTTCACAAGGCCAGCTCCGGCAAAGGCGGGAATGATCTTGCCTTCGGCAAGAGCTTCCTTAAGACCGAGTAGGGTTTCTTCTTGAGTAAGCTCGCCTTCGATAAGGTATTTTTCCATGAGTTCATCGTTTCCTTCCGCCGCGGCTTCAGATAGAAGAGCACGGGCGGATTCCACCGCTTCAGAATACTCGGCTGGCACTTCGCTGGGCACTTCCTTTTGATCATGAGAGCTAGGCCTTATATATGCCTTGTTATTTAGCACATCTATTATTCCCTTGAAAGAGGTGCCTTCTCCCATAGGAATTGTCACAGCAACAGGAGTGACACGGAATTTTTCTTTGATGTCAGCAAGGGTATTCGAGAAATTGGCTCTATCTTCATCGAGACGAGTTACGAACATCATTCTTGGTCTCTTATGGCGCTCTAATATTCTCCAGAGTTTTACCGTTTCAATTTGCACACCAGATTTGCCATCGATGACGAGCAGGGCTGTTTCGGTCGAACGGATAGCCAGAATTGCTTCTCCGACAAAATCGCCAGCACCGGGAGCATCTATGAAGTTGATTTTGCAGTCATCGGTGTTGACATGCGTAAGACTCGAGCGAACTGATATCTTGCGCGCAATCTCGTCTTCGCTATAATCGCTGACGGTTTTGCCCGAATCTACCGTTTCCGGTTTAGATATCATTCCGCCCTGAAAGAGAATGTGCTCAAGCAGCGTCGTTTTTCCTGTGCTACCATGTCCAATGATAGCTATGTTACGAATCTGTTCCGTGGTATAGGACATAATAACTCCTCACAGGGTGGGATGGTTTTAAAATTTCCTCTTTTATTTAAGGAAGACGAGCTATTATAATTCAAAAGCCGCAGGTGTCAACAGCAGCCTGGCAAATATACTTAGGATTTATCTATGACCGGTGCTTGCGGGCATGAGGGCAATACAGTCGAATATAGTCCGTCCTCCCTGAAAAGCAGTAGCACTTCGCCGGATAATCCGCCAAAGCCCATTCTGATATTTACCCTCAGTTTCAATCCTTTCGGCCAAGCCCGGAGTTGTCTCGATAAAATTCATGAGTTCGAGATTTTGCGTAAGCGCAAGTGGTCTCATGCCTACCCCGGCTATGATCGAAACCGGTTCGATTATAAGATTTGACAGCTCTGGTACGGGCTGAGTTGCCATAGCCGCTTTTGCTTGAAGGCGAATCATTCTAGCTCTAGCATCGGGTCCGGCTGTCTCTTTGCTTACTGATATTAGATCCAGCAAATAATTACGAACATCATTCAATTCTTTTATTGTGGACAATTTATCTATTTCTGGGGAGGATTTGAGGACCTTGGCCAAAGTTGATATTTCTCGAAGATAGTGGTTTCGCTGATTAGAAGGAACTAAGTACATAACTATTATCGAGACAGGCATGCCATCCGGAGCTCCATAATCGATGCCTGATGGGCTCCATCCCACTACGCACATCAAGTCTTCTTCGAATTCCACACGCGCATGAGGACAAGCCCACCTTTTGCCGAGAGCGGTGTTCATCGATTTTTCCCTTGCCATCACATTGCCCACAATATCGGTTCCAGTGGGAATTTGCGGAAAGGCTTCGATTATGTGAGCGAGAAACTGGAGCGCATGATCCTTATCATTTTCGGGAAGCTCAAAAAGCCTACCTTCCTGGAGGGCATCGAGTATCGAGTCCATGGTCATGCTCCTTCAAAATGTTTAAAAAACCAGCATTTCACTTTATGCGTGATAATCGAATAGGCCAGAAGAAATGCCACTATCCAAACCCAATAGATACCCGGGAGAGGAACAAGGCCGAGAATGCTTGCTATGGGAGAGTATGGTAGCCAGATTCCAATTCCCATCACCACCAGTGTTGCAAGAATCATCGGAGCCGAAGCCCTGCTCTGAAAGAAAGGGATGCGCTTAGTCCGAATTATGTGGACAATGAGAGTCTGTGTCAGCAGTGACTCTACAAACCAGCCCGTCTGAAAAAGACTGGCTGTAGCATTCCGTTGTGCAAATGAAAGGGCAGGGTTCAGATAGTCTTTTGCATTGAATAAAAACCACATAAGCGCGAAAGTCGCATAATCGAAGATCGAGCTAATTGGTCCAATACACATCATAAATCGCTTTATATTGTCGATATCCCATCTTACTGGTTTTGCGACCAATTCTGGATCGACATTGTCCATAGGTATGCCAGTCTGTGAGATATCATAAAGTAGATTGTTGGCGAGTATTTGAAGAGGCCTCATAGGAAGGAAGGGCAGAAGAAAGCTTGCTCCCAGCACGCTGAACATATTGCCAAAATTCGAGCTTGCTCCCATTCGGATGTATTTGATTATATTGGAGAATATACGTCTGCCTTCCATGATACCTTCTTCCAGCACTAGAAGACTCTTTTCCAGCAATACTATATCCGCTGCTTCCTTAGCAACATCTACCGCCGAATCAACCGATATTCCCACATCGGCTGCTTTTAGAGCAGTCGCATCGTTTATCCCGTCTCCTAAATACCCGACTACATTACCCTGGTGGCGCAATTCTCTTACTATCTCTTCTTTCTGGTTTGGAGTTAGCTTGACAAAAACCTCACATTTCCTGACTTTTTCGGAGAAAGCTTCTTTCTCGAGCGCGGCCAGCTCAGGTCCGGCTATAGAGGAGGTAAAAGGAATACCAACATCCCTGCATACTTTCTTAGTCACAAGGCCGTTGTCGCCAGTTAGAACCTTTACTTCCACACCAGTCTTGGAAAGGAGTTCAATGGCTTTGGTTGCTGATTCCTTCGGAGGATCGATAAACGCAATATACCCCAGCAGGATCAGTTGGTTTTCGTCTTGAACGGTAAAGGTTGTCTTTTCACGAGGAAATTCACGATAGGCTATGCCCAGAACCCTGAACCCTTCGGTATTTAACTTTTCTACATCCTCGAAGAGGTCCGCGCGGATCATATCTATCAGAGGATAGATTTCCTCATCTATCTGGTAATAAGAACAACAACTGTATATCTCTTCGACTGCTCCCTTGCAGATGAGGACGTTATCCCCTTCGTATTCTACGACTACCGACATTCGGCGACGCTGAAAATCGAATGGAAGCTCATCCACAAGTCGACATTCGTCGACATTGAGATCAACATGCTCTAGGACGGCTCTATCTAGGAGGTTTTTAAGGCCTGTCTGAAAGTAGCTATTTAGATAGGCGTAGTTAAGGACCTCATCGCTCTTGTTCCCAATGATATCCACATGATGTTCGAGTACTACTCGATCCTGTGTCAGAGTACCTGTTTTGTCAGTGCATAGGATATTTATAGCGCCAAGATTCTGGATAGATGGCAGTTTCTTTACTATGACCTTCTTTTTCGCCATCGCCAGAGCTCCCTTGGCAAGGTTCACAGTGACGATCATGGGGAGCATTTCAGGAGTAAGCCCCACTGCTACAGATAAAGCGAAGAGCAGCGCTTCGAGCCAATTCCCTTTGGTTATTCCAACGATCAAGAATACGACGCTGACCATAACGAGCATGAGGCGAATCATGAGCCACGTGAAGGAACGTATGCCTTTATCGAAACTGCTTTCCTCACGGCGCTCTATGAGCTTTTTCGAAATAGCACCGAAAAGCGTGTTTGTACCTGTGGAAACGACTATAGCCCGGGCTGTTCCACTAGTAACGCTTGTACCCATAAAGCAGGCATTAGGCAATTCGATCGCCGATTTTATTGTACCTGTTGGCAGAGCAGCAGATTTTTCTACAGGCATCGATTCTCCTGTCAAGGCTGATTCGCTTACAAAAAAGTCTTTTGCCCAAATTATTCGCACATCTGCTGGTACTATTGCGCCAGTCTGGAGAAGCACGATATCCCCAGGCACGACTTCAGACATTCTGATTTCTGTTTCTACTTCGTTCCTAAGTGCATAGGTACGGGACTGCACACGCTTGCCCAGGGACTCGACCTCTCTATTGGATCTACTGTCTAAGATATAAGAGAGTCCTACACTCAATAGGATCATTGCCCCCACAACAATAGCGGATTGCATTTCTCCAATGAGAGCAGAAATCAGTGCTATAACGAGAAGCTGAATGACAAGAGGATTTTTGAAACGGTCTAGCATATCTTCCCAGAAATTGAGCTTTTTCAGTTGTGCAATTTCATTTTTGCCAAACTCCGAAAGCCTTTTGTCAGCTTCCTTTTCGGAAAGACCCTGCGGACTCGATTCGAGCGTCTCAAATACACTCTGAAGCGGAGCCAAGCAGATGGAAATCAGCCTGCTCTCATTTTCGCTAGAGACACTACCATTCTTCGTCTTATTCTTTTTCTTTATGGAAGGTAAAATCAGTGGGAATTTAGCCATAGTTCACCTCACATTGCTGTCAATCTCTCCTGACAGAAGGAGGTGAATGGCATAGGACAAAATGTAGCTCTATGCTTTTTCGATACCAGCTGCCAGGTGAGATGGTCGCGGGAATGGATCTTCGGGCTCGGTAAAGATGCAGTGACTATGACTGCCATCCGAGTCGTTCATGACACATCCTCCTTTCTGCTGGGATTTAATAAAATTGGAATTCACTTTAATATGCATCATAATATGGCTATAGTCAAGCCCTAGATGAGGATTTGCAGCCCTTGATCTTTGGTGTGCTCTTTATAAGCGCCCATTTGGAGAATCCAGATATCTTGACAGTTAGCCCGTTTTTCAATTAGCCTACAACGCTGAAATCGGGACGTAGCCTAGGGGCTAAGGCGTCTGCTTTGGGAGCAGAAGATCGGAGGTTCAAATCCTCTCGTCCCGAATATGGCTTTTGGATGCGGCGAAAAAGCAGCCTCTTTTAGCCATTGTGCTTTTTTTGCTTTTTGTTTTGCACTTCTCAATGGGATCATAGCTCAACTGGATAGAGCAACTGCCTTCTAAGCAGTAGGTCGCGCGTTCGAGTCGCGCTGGTCCCATAAGGAATTACAACATATCATTGCGTTAAGATGGCCATTGTTACTTAGGGGTTCCTGAACAATCGTTAAAGTCTTTTATAACAATAGAATATTTGCTAAAATAATCCCATAAAGTGCACGAAAAACGAGAGAAAAGGTTCAAAATCCGTGCACTTGAAAGCTCAAAGCCGCATATGCGGCCAATCGCGCTATGAAGTGTTAATATTTTGATCTCATTTATTAGCCTTCATCATTTGCTGATCCATTATATAATACTTCTCCTGTATTCTTTGAAACAAAAACTATTGTACTACTTTTAAGCTCGCATAATTCTTTACTATGGATATAAATATGCCAACAATCTTCTTTCGGTTCATTATATATAATCCATTTCCTTTGTGGGTTTTCATTAATTTCAAGCAAATTAATATCTATATTTAATTTATCAGAAACAATTTTGATTGCTTGTTCTTCAGTTATCATTAGTTTCTCCAACAATTTTTGTAAATATTAATTGACGCGCAAAGCGTCAAGCTAACATTCGCTTAACCGGTAACGCGTCCATTGGCGCGGAGTTTGCTATAACGAGTGTAGCGAGTCGCAAACTCCGTGACAACAGGCGAGTCTAGTTAAAGCCTTTGTTATGTTAAAGCAAGTTATTTCTTATCGCGCCTAATGACCGGAGGCCAAGACGCAATACATACTTCATATCTCCTTACAATATCTTACTTCTACGGCATTGTATTCTTCAATATTCTGCTTTTTCCCATCTTCTTTATATCCATTCTTTTCATAGAAACTTCTTCCTATCTTATTCTTTTCCAATACCCATACTGTATTTTCTTTATACCCCCTTTTTCGTGCTGTCTCTTCACAGTACTCTATCATTTTTTGTCCTATACCATTCCTCATCATTAATGGATCCACATATATTGCCCAAAGCTCAAATGATTCTTTTTTATCTTCATCTCTTGATTTCCCTTGTATCATCATTCCCTTTATTATTCCATTATCTTCATATACAAGCCATTCTTCATCCCCTTCCTCAAGTACATTCCTAATCATTTGGCTTTTCTTTTCTATATTGAGCTTCTTGAATAGCACTTCATCATTAATTATTCCTCTATAAGCATTTCGCCATCCGAATATTTGTATATCAGCTATTCTACTTGAATCATCTATTTCTGCCTTGCGTATCATTTTTCCTCCCTAATAATAGCCAATTCTTTCTTAATAAAGCTTAGCCGCGCCGACGGCTGGAGGCCCGGCGCGTTGGAAACGGTAATAAGAGATTCTGCGCGAAGCGTCAAGCTAACATTAGCTTAACTTGTAAAAACGGGCGCGTACTCGCGCTTGGCGCGGTTTGTGCATAGCGAATGAAATGAGCTGCACAAACCGTGACAAAGTTTTTATCAGGTTGAAGCTTTTGTTAGGTTATTTCTCTTCTCTATATATAATAGATTTTGATTCCCACAAAATAGACATTTTTCTCTATGCATACATAAATACTTACCACATTTATCACAGTGCCATTTTACTTTTTCTTTCTTTATTAACTCTCTAATCCCTAATGTTTTTATATCCTCAAAGTTCTTATATATACTTACATTATATCTATTTGTATATCTTTTCTCTAAATCCTTTATCCTTCTACATGGATACTTCTTACATTTACTACATAATAGCTCTTTATTTCCATTTTTCTCTTCACAGTTCCTTATTCTACATTCAACACAATGGTATGCCTTATGATCATCTGGTCCGTTACATCCATTACAATGATTCTTATCTCTTTGATATGCTAAACAGAGACTACAATTTATTCCACAAGGAGCAATATCTTTAGTTTTCATTGTTCTAATAGAAAAGATTTAGCCAGTTCATAATCTTTTTCACTGACAAGTATTGTTGCAGCTATACTATATGATGCTGGTCTTTGGCCTCCGCTATCATCTGACTGAATGATGTAGGGAATGTTTTCTTTATCCAGGATAGTAGCAAAGAATTCAGCATCAAACCTATTCTTGAATTGCTTAAGTTTGATCATGCTATAACCTCTCTTATTGGCGCGAAGCGTCAATCTAACATATTTTACTTTAGAAAACTCTATAATAAAATAGCTGCAAAATTAAATCAGAGAAGAGCAATATAAGCCTCCTAATAAGAATTGTTAGACAGGTTTGAAGAGCGAATAATTTTCCTTGCGCGATATTTGATATCAGCAGAATAAGTACCAATTAAGCAGATCTTCTTTATCATGCAAGAATATCAAGAGTATTCTTATGTTTATCTTTTCCCAATTATTACTAGAATAGATATAATCTTGGTATCTAGAAAGGATTGAAGCTGCAATGGCGGTCATTTCGCCATTCACAAAGCATTGATTTCTTTTTTACTAGCTGTTCTATCTTCCCGCTATCCCTACTACCACTCCAATCATCATTCCCGCTCCAAGCCCAATAATTATTCCTTTTATCTTTTCTTTAATGATTCTCGCTTCCAGCTCTTCTCTGCAGCTCTTCCAAGATGCCTCTGAGATCCTCAATGCATCCGATAGCTCTATCCTGAGTCTCTCCGATTCTTCCCATTTTATCCCTAAGTTCTCGAGCCGTGACTTCAAGCTCTCTATATCTTTCAATAGAGTCTCTCTCGCTGTTCAATATTTCCAGCTGCGTTTCCAGATTCTTCGATACCTCCACCGACTGCTTTGTTTCCTCTTTCAATTTCTCGTTCAATATCATCAATTCTTGTATCTTCGATGCCGCTTCCTTTAAGAGGGTAGGGCTGTCCAGGTCCTGAAATTGCAAGGGCTGCGCCGATAACCATCGCAAGGATAATAGCAAGAGCAAATATCCAAAGGCTATTCTTCTTTTCCACATCCTTTTTCCTTAATCGACATCGCTATGCTCTTAAGGCTTTCTATGGTTGTGTATCCTAGTAGAACAAGCACGGCCAATATTGCTGCTATTCCAGCCCAGACTCCTGCCATCATGCCATTCATGGCGGATAGCCAAAGGCAGCTCACAGAGCAGATGCTATATAGGAGCGCGAGAGTCCTTCTCATAGACCAGGAGCCGTCTTCTTCGTTTAGAATTCCGGGTTTTTTCATGAGGCTTTTCTTCTAAATACTCTTAAGCTCTCTAAGTAGCCATATTTTAAGGTATTTGAATTCTTGTAAGGGTCCCAGTTTGAAAGTTTGAAATGTGTATGATTGATTACTTTTGCGTTTATTTTTTCATTCCATCTCCAGCATTCTATTATCCTTTCATCTTTTCTTGGTCTATAGTCAGGTTTTTCTGTCGTACTCTTCCATCCTTTTTGTCCAGTTACTATATCCATGAATCCATCGCGGTTCTCTACAAAGCAGTTCTTTGGGTTGTTTCTGTTGTTTTCATCGTAGTATATGTAGCCTTTTTTGATTCCTTTGATTATAAATCCTAATGCTTCTTCTTCCGAAAGTCCTGGTTTACCTATCTCACATATTGAGAGTGCAAGGCAGGATCCTTCTCCAAGCTCTGCTAATAAGCTCTGTATGCCTTCTCTCACTTCTTTTTCTCTCCGCTCTCGCTGCCTGCAATAGCGGCTGCTGCTATCCCTGCCAAAGCATTCACTATCGAATTAACTATCTCTCTCATATATAGTTTTGGCTCCTTCTTATCCTGCCCGCAGCGCTTCCATCAGTTCATTCGCTGCTCCCTTAGTCATGCTGAATGCTCCTTGAGCCGGTCTTCCAAAACCAAGTCTTATCCCAGGCTTATCCCTTGTCCATTTTTCCTCTATTGAATAGATAGGTATGCTATACCACTCTCCATAGGCTTTTACACTGCAGAGGTCTCCTAGTGCATAATCTCTTTGTAGCTCAATTGGAGCATTGAATGGTATTTCCGCTTCAAGAAAGAAGGTCTTAGGAAAAGCTCCAAGTTTTCTTATTCCATAGTTTCTTAGAGCCTCAATCTCAGTTAGATTTGGCGCATCTATTGCATTCTCTATCCTTGCATATCCCTTTGGTTCTTCGCCATTCCAGGCAACAGCTATCGGTCTTTCTTCTTGCGATTTTGCTCCCAGCACATATAGGGCCGATGAATAACCTAAAACACCTTGCGATATATTCGCAAATCCCAGGGTATCGTACTCATCTGCAAAAAGAGCCCGGCTATTTTTATTCTGCCTTGCACTCCTATCAATTCCTTCTATGATATCAAATACAAGCTCTCTTTCTTGTGGATTGAGTGCTTTAGTTCCTCCATTGAGTTTGCAGTGTGGTCCATTTCTTGGCGAGGCTTGCGTCGATTTTATCTAAGAAGGATTCAGTTGTTTCGAAGCTCTTTGCCGGCGGGCTTATAAGGTTCATGAGGTCCTTTGTGACCACACCCGATTCTATGAGTTCAATCGCTGCTTCTTCGAGTTGTTGCGCAAAGATGCTTATCTCGGGTGTTTTATCGAGCTCACTACGTTTTCTAAGCGCACCTGTCCACGCAAATATAGACGCAACAGAATTGGTACTCGTAGGGTTGCCCTTGAGGTATTCGTAATAGTGCCTACGAACTGTGCCATGCGCCGCCTCATATTCGAAAGCTCCTGAGGGCGATACAAGGACTGAGCTCATCATGCCAAGGCTGCCAAATCCTGAGGCTACCATATCAGAAAAGACATCGCCATCGTAGTTCATACAGGCCCAGAGGATTCCTCCTTCGCTCTTCATGAGCTGAGCGACTGCATCATCAATGAGCATATAGCGATAGTGAATTCCAGCGGCTTCCAGGTCAGCAGTACGGGCCAATATCTCCTCAGCAAAGAGTTCCTTAAAGTGTCCATGGTAATTCTTGCTAATGGTATCTTTGGCTCCAAACCAGATATCTGTTTTTTCCGAAAGAGCATATTCTATACATGCACGTGCAAAAGAACGGATCGATGTGTCGTTATTATGCATGCCCATAGCTACCCCAGGGCCTTCGAATTCGTGGACCTTGAAAGTAAGGGGTATTCCAGCTTGTGCTGGCTGGTATACAAGGCTTACGGTGCCTGGGCCTGGTACTACAAAATCTACTGCTTTATAGATATCGCCATACGCATGCCTTCCAATGATGATAGGCTTCTGCCAGCTGCGGACAGCGGGAGCAATATTCTTTGCAATGATGGGTTTGCGGAAAACCGTACCATCGAGGTATGCTCGAATAGTCGCATTAGGTGAAGGCCATGCTTTCTTAAGGTGATATTCCTTGACTCTTTCAGAATCAGGCGTGATGGTTGCGCATTTGACTCCTACCCCATACTGAGCAATGGCCCGAGCTGCATCAATCGTAACTTGATCATTTGTCTTATCTCGGTTCGCAATACCGAGGTCGTAGTATTCAAGATCGACATCAATATAGGGGAAAATGAGCTTTTCTTTGATCATCGACCATATAACCCTTGTCATCTCATCGCCATCGAGCTCCACAATAGGCGTCTTTACTCGCGGTTTCATGATCTTTCTCCCTGGATTCATTATACTCGAAGAGGAAACTATACTGTAACATCCTGCACGATGAAGTTTTTGTATTGTATTTATTATTCTCTTTGAGTATTAAAATATAGGAGTGTTCATTGTTAATTAGATAAGCGACCGATGGGAGTCGAACCCACGTCTCCAGCTTGGAAGGCTGGGGTAATAGCCGTTATACGACGGTCGCAATCAATTTGCGTCTCTTTTCACGAGTAAAGGCAAAGCTTCCTTAGTGCTCTATGGTTCTGCCTGCTCGTGGCTTCTCGACTTGGGCGATTTAAGCGCACGATGCCTTGCTTGTCAAGTAGGCTTGAGGAGCCCATTCACTAGCGTGCCTTAGAAGAGTCCTTGAAAATTGATCATACCTAAATTGACTCTTGCCCCAATCTGTCTTTCAGTATAAAATTATGTCTAATTTGTAAGCATATTGCCATTATATTTTATATTTTTTCGATATTGGAAAGAGGATGACTTGTTTTTGCTGTTTTCCTTAGTTTATTTTATTAGATATTAGATAGCCATGCATTAATGAAAAGCGATCCTGTTTTCCAAGCGTCGATTCTATGCAGAGGGAATTAAGATGGAGATCCAATTACAAGAGCTTCTTGAGAGAATTCAAAGCGAAGGTATCGAAAATGCTAAGCAGCAGGCGGAACAGATTATCCAAAAAGCTCATTTGGAAGCGGAAGAAATTGTAGCGCGTGCCAAAAGAGATGCAGAGGAGATGCAGTCTGAGGCCTTGAGGCGCATAGATGCAATGGAAGCGGCTTCGCGCGAAAGCCTTCTCCAGGCTTCTAGGGATACAATGATTGCCTTGCGTCAAAGTGTTCAACGCTTTCTCGAATCAGCCATCAGGGCTGATGTCAAGAAAGCTTTCGATGAGGAAATGGCCGCAAAGGTAATCCCTGAAGTTCTAAAGATTCTCTCGTCTGGTCAGTCGGGCGACTTCGAAGTGCTTCTCCCTCCAGATCAACTCGAAAAAATAGACAGTTCTCTTTCTGCAAGGCTTGCCAAAGAACTCTCAAGAGGTGTCACATTTAAGCCTTACGATGCTATCGATGCGGGATTCCGAGTAGCTCTGTCTGGTTCCTCGGTTCAATATGACTTTTCTGCAGAGAGCATTGCACAGATGCTCTCGGTTCGTGTAAATAAGCTCCTCTCCCAATATCTAAAAGAATCTGCGGGGAGCCTCGATTGAAATGAAGCATTATTGGTACTTTGCTTCAACACTTACATCTTTTCCATTCGGCTCACCCCCTCCCATTTCTATGCAGGCTTTTGACGAACTCTGTTCTAGGATGATGGATAAGAGCGATTTGGAAATTCTTCCCTGCGTAGAAGAAGCAAGAAATGGCAGATTTTCAGCATTCATGGAGAAATCTGCATTCTTGATGTCATATTTTGAATTTGAAAGAGGGCTTCGCAATGCGCTTGTAGTATTTCGGACAAGAGCTTCGAAGCAAGATGCTAGCCAATGGACGAGGCCTGGCGATATAAACCCAGATTCGCTAAAAGCAGCGCAGGCAGCACAGGCTGCTTCGGACCCTCTCCAAGCTGAGCTTGCAATAGAGCGCGAAAGGTGGAATGCAACAGAGAGGCTATCCGCACTTTCTGCATTTGAGCTTGACTCTATTCTTGCATATAAAATGAAATTGCTTATTGCATCTCGATATGCCTCCTTTGATAGAAATCGCGGGATTCAAGGATTCAATATCCTATACCAAGATATCATAAATGCTGCAGTAGGAGCAGCGAGTGCTTTTGATACCGGAGTAGCAACATGACAGAAGGATTTGTCACCGCAGTAAATGGCAACATGGTTTCCATCCAAACCGAAGGGACTGTAACCATGAATGAAGTCGCTTATATCCTGGTAGGAGAAAGAAGGTTAAAAAGCGAGGTCATTCGTATCCGTGGCACTTCTGTTCAGGCCCAAGTCTACGAGATTACCAAAGGCATAAAGGTCGGGAATAGGGTAGAGTTCAGCGATGAGCTATTGTCTGTTGAGCTTGGACCAGGCCTTCTTGGGCAGATATATGATGGGCTTCAAAACCCTCTGCCAGAGATTGCCAATAAGGTAGGATATTTTCTGGAGCCAGGCTTCTATCTCAGGGCACTCCCTCGAGATATAAAGTGGCATTTTACTCCACTCTCAAAAAAGGGCGATGTCTTAAAGCGCGGAATGGGCATAGGCTGGGTTCCTGAACGATATTTTCGGCATATAATAATGATGCCTTTTGATTTATATGGAGAATGGAAAGTTGTAGAGATCGCGCCCGAAGGTGATTACACGATCGATGAGGCGATAGCGGAAGTTGCCGATTCGAAAGGAAACAAGAGAAATATCCGAATGAGTTTTTCCTGGCCTGTGAAGAGGGCTGTAGATTGCTATTCCGAGCGTCTTAAGCCTTCAGAGCCGCTTGTTACGAAAACTCGAATCATAGATACGTTTTTCCCGGTAGCAAAGGGTGGAACTTACTGTATCCCTGGTCCTTTCGGAGCAGGGAAGACAGTCCTACAGCAGGTAACAAGTCGCCATGCCGAAGTCGACATTGTGCTCATAGCAGCATGCGGCGAGCGCGCGGGCGAGGTAGTAGAAACGCTCAAAGAGTTTCCCCAGATCATCGATCCAAAGACTGGGCGCTCTTTGATGGAACGGACTGTCATTATCTGCAACACTTCGTCTATGCCTGTTGCAGCTCGTGAAGCATCGGTCTATACGGCTGTGACTATTGCAGAATATTACCGGCAAATGGGCCTCGATGTGCTTCTGCTCGCTGATTCTACAAGCCGCTGGGCGCAGGCGATGCGTGAGATGTCCGGGCGCCTTGAAGAGATTCCTGGAGAAGAGGCTTTTCCAGCATATCTCGAGTCTGTTATAGCTGCATTCTATGAGCGTGCTGGTATCGTAAGGCTCTATAACGGAAAACTGGGATCTCTTACTATCGGAGGAACTGTGTCGCCAGCAGGCGGCAACTTCGAAGAACCTGTGACGCAAGCGACACTCAAAGTCGTTGGAGCCTTTCATGGTCTCTCGCGCGAGCGGTCGGACGCGCGAAAATATCCTTCGATCCATCCTCTTGATTCCTGGTCAAAATATGACGGTATTATGCCCAGATCAGCTGTTCAGTATGCTCATTCTTTTTTGGAGCGCGGAGCCGAAATAAGCGCTATGATGAAAGTTGTAGGCGAAGAGGGAACCAGCCTCGAGGATTATGTAATTTATCTAAAGAGCGAGTTTTTGGATGCGGTCTATTTGCAACAGAATTCCTTCGATCCTGTCGATGCGGCGGTATCTCCGGCAAGACAAAAGCATGTGTTCAAACTGGTACTTAAGATACTTGCAGCCGATATAAGATTTTGCGACAAAGAAGAGGCGCGCAATTTTTTCTACGAGCTTCGTCAAACGATGCTCGATTTGAATGGTACACCGCAAGATAGCGATATGTTCGGCGCTCTGTACAATAGAGTAGATCAGGCTCTGGTCGATAGAGAGCCTGAGTTTGATAACCGGGGGCTTAGATTGATGAGCACGCTGGAGTAAGGCATGAATAAGATATACTCGAGAATCGAATCAATCGTAGGTAATGTCATTGCGGTAAAAGCGCAGGATATTGCTTATGGTGAGCTGGCGCAAGTAGATACTAGATATGGTGTTTCTCTTGCAGAGACGATCCGTCTAGATAGCGAGATGGTATATCTTCAAGTCTTTTCGGGCAGCCGCGGTATTTCAACAAGCGACGAGGTGCGCTTCTTGGGGCACCCAATGCAAGTGAGCTTTTCCGACGACCTTATGGGCAGAATTTTCGATGGAGCTGGAGAGCCGCGCGATAGAGGTCCAGCTCTGACTGAAAACCTTATAACTATAGCCGGACCAGCAGTAAACCCCTACCAGCGCATTATTCCGCGCGAGATGATAAGAACTGGTATTCCAATGATAGATGTGTTCAACACACTTGTCAAAAGCCAGAAACTTCCTATTTTTTCAGTCTCAGGAGAACCATACAATCCTCTTCTTGCTCGCATTGCGATGCAAGCTGAAGTAGACCTTATCATCCTGGGAGGCATGGGGCTCAAATATGACGACTATCTTTTCTTCAAGGATACCCTTGAGCAGGGAGGTTCTTTGTCGAAAACGATAATGTTCGTGCATACCGCTGCCGATCCCATCGTAGAGTGTCTAATGGTGCCGGATATTTCGCTGGCAATTGCCGAGCGTTTTGCTCTCAAAGGCAAGAATGTTCTAGTTTTGCTGAGCGATATGACCAACTTTGCCGATGCTCTTAAGGAAATCGCCATAACCCAAGAACAGGTGCCTTCGAATCGCGGTTATCCGGGTGATTTATATTCACAGCTCGCTGCGCGCTATGAAAAAGCCGTCGATTTTTCAGACGCTGGGTCTATCACTATTCTAGCGGTCACCACAATGCCCGGAGATGATATTACACATCCTATTCCAGACAATACAGGCTATATAACCGAAGGCCAGTTCTATCTTCGAGGTGGGCACATCGAGCCTTTTGGCTCTCTGTCGCGACTGAAACAATTGGTCAACGCCAAAACCAGGGAAGATCATCGCTCTATCATGGATGCGATGATAAAACTTTTCGCCGCATATAGGGACACCCTAGAGAAGAAATCGATGGGTTTCCAGATGAGTGCTTGGGATCGCAAACTCCTCAAATATGGAGAGCTCTTTGAGCAGCGGATTATGGATTTGTCTGTGAATATTCCTCTAGAGAAGGCCCTTGATCTATGCTGGGAAACGTTGACTGAATGCTTTGAGCCACGCGAAACAGGTCTTCGCTCAGATCTTATCCAGAAGTTTTGGATGGGAAAGAAATAATTAGAGCTAGCAAGAAGAGAAGGCAATAGAAACATGGGGAAGATCAAGCTGACAAAAAATGAGTTGAAAAAGAAGAGAGATGAGCTCAAGATGTATGAGCGCTATCTCCCAACGCTTCAACTCAAAAAACAGCAGCTACAAGTCGAAGTGCGCAGCGTCCAAACTCGCATGGAGGAGCTTCAAGCACAGAAAACAACGCTCGAGCAAGATGCATCCTCATGGATGGCAGTGTTTACAGAACAAAGCGCTGCACGGGCCCAGGAAGGTGAGCCTCTTTTGAAGGTTAGATCCATTAGTACCGATACTGGCAACATCGCGGGAGTCGCTATTCCCGTATTCCTTGGTGCAGAATTCGACCATAAGGATTATGATTTATATGTGACTCCTCTCTGGGTTGATGCTGCATTAAAGCTTCTAGAGCGGCTTGTTCGTACAAAAATAGAACTCGATATAGTCTCAAGGCAGAAAGAGCTGCTTTCACAAGAATTGCGAATTACAACTCAGCGGGTAAACCTCTTCGAAAAAGTGAAAATTCCTGAGACAATCGCTAACATAAGAAAGATTCGTATTTATTTAGGCGATCAAGAAACTGCCCAGGTGGTTAGAGGCAAGATCGCAAAAAGAAAGGTAGAAGGAGCCGAACGATGATCGTACCTATGAAAAAATTCTACCTCATCGTGCTCCAGATAGATAGAGAAAACCTCCCCGAGCGACTTAGAAAACTCGGTGTTGCTCATGTAGAGGAGCTTCAGGGTATAGGAGGAAAATACCAAGATTTAGAGAGAGAAAAGGCAGAGGCTGAATCGGCATATTTTCTTCTTCAGAATTATATCGACAAAAAATCCAAGCCAAGTAAAGCAGATGCTTCTATATCCCTGAAATCTGAAGAATACAAAGATGTCAGAGATATCATCCGTGAAATTTCCGCGGCTAAACAAAGGCTGGATTTATTGGAAGATCGCTCTATTGATCTAAAAAGAGAAATAGATAGAGTAGCGAGTTGGGGAGAAGTCTCGATGATAATGCTTGAGCGAGTTATCGAGAATGCAAATTTTTCTCTTCGATTTTTCGATGCACCGATGAAAGAGCTCACTGCACTGCCAGAAGAAACTGAGTATATAAGGATTTCTGCTCCAAAAGGTAGATGCAGGATAGGCCTCATTCTACACGAAGGGGAAGAAACACCAGAATTGCCACCATCCTTCTTAGAGTTTTTGCCACCAGAGATTCCTCTTTCGCAGATGCGAAAAGAGATTGCCTCTATCGAAAGCCAAAAACAGCAGATTCTGAGAGAATTTCGGGAAAAATCAGCAAATCTTACTCTTATAAAGAAATATTTGCATAAGCTTAATTCCAGCATAACCTTGGAACGGTTGCGATCGGGCATGCCGCAGCAAGAGAGTCTTGCCTATATGAAGGGATATGTTCCTGCTCGCGACTGCGAAAAATTCAAGAAGACTGCTGCGAAATATGGCTGGGCTATTGGCTTCGATGATCCAGTCGAGGAAGACCAGCCTCCAACTCTTGTGGAAAACCCGCCAGCAGTGCGAATAATCCAGCCCGTGTTCGAGTTTCTTGGAACCGTGCCGAATTATTGGGAGTATGACATATCGAGCTGGTTTTTAATATTTTTTTCTATTTTCTTTGCAATGATATTTGGAGACGCTAGTTATGGGACGATCATCGTTCTGGCCACTATCGCTACGATCATTGCAGGAAAAAGAAAAAGGAAGCCGATTGGCGATGCACAGAAGCTATTTCTTCTCTTGGGGAGTATAACTATCATCTGGGGTGCACTAACTGCCACATGGTTCGGTATAAGCTTCGACAATCTTCCCAAATTGCTTCAGGATATATCTCTTCCTCTTATAAATGGTCAGTCTCCAGATTCCGAGAATAACATAAAGGTTCTTTGCTTTTCGATTGGCCTTATTCAGCTTTCGATTGCTCACTTAAAGAATCTTAAGCGTGATTTCCCTGACCTCAAGTTTCTCTCGCAGGCTGGATCACTTTTGTTGCTTCTTGGCATGTTCAATGCTGCATTGAATTTGGTCATCGATGCAACTAGATTTCCAATTGGGAATTGGGCGATTATCTGTATCGCCATAGGCTTCTTCCTTGTATTCATATTTGGCAACTGGGATGGCAAGCTTGGTTCGAGTCTTCTGGAAAGTCTGAAGAATATTATTCCAACTTTTTTGGGAACCGTAAGCGTTTTTGCCGATATTGTCTCTTATATAAGACTTTGGGCTGTCGGACTTGCTGGGCTCGCTTTTTCTCAGACAGTAAACGGAATGGCCTCGGGAATGCTAGGTGGACCTTCGGGGATTTTTATTGGTTTTATATTGAAGTTGATTGTTGCAGCGGTGATTCTGGTGGCCGCTCATGCGCTCAATTTCATGCTTACAATTCTCTCGGTGATAGTGCATGGAATACGGCTCAATATGTTGGAGTTCTCCGGGCATCTCGGCATGGAGTGGTCCGGTTACAAATACGATCCGCTGAAAGAGGATGAGAATCTTTCTGCGTCTTAGCAATCTACCCTTTAGGAGAGTGGTGTATGAATATTGCATTGATTGGAGCCGCATGTGTGCTCGGCTTTGGTGCCATTGGTTCTGGCATTGGGGCAGGAATTGCTGGCATGGCAGCGATTGGATCCTGGAAACGTTCTTATTTAAATAATAAGGCAGCATCGTTCTTGCTCGTCGCCTTTGCTGGGGCTCCTCTGACTCAGACAATTTATAGCTTCATCTTGATGAGCAGAATCATCAACTCCACAAAGGACCCTCTGCTTTTGCTTGCTTCAGGAATCATGGCTGGAATCGCGGAAGGCATCTCAGCGGTCGCACAAGGAAAGGCAGCAGCTGCAGGCTGCGATGCATTTGGAGAGACTGGCAAAGGTTTTGCAAACTACATTATTGTGGTAGGATTGTGCGAAACCGTGGCCCTTTTCGTATTGGCTTTCAGTTTCAGCGCAATCTGATTTCTCGATAACATTATCAAGGTATTGAGAAGCGGCTTTAATATATGAAGGAAATCCTGACAGTAAAAGTGGGGGATGTGCTCTTGGGTGGCGAATGGCCGGTGCACATCCAGACCATGTGGAAGGATCCGCTCCCTAGATTTTTATCGGCCGAGGACCCTCAACTTTCGCCCATACTTACACGACTTTCTTCCCTTAAAAACCTCGGCTGCAGCATCATCCGGTTTGCGGTTCCCGACATAGAGGCAGCGGAATCGCTCGGCATACTTGCAGACCTTTCTCCGATGCCCATAGTCGCTGATATTCATTTCGATTGGCGTATAGCCCTCAGATGCATGGACTTCCCAATAGCCAAGATCCGCATAAATCCTGGCAACATTGGCGCTGAATGGAAGGTTCGCGAAGTCGCGACAAAGGCCAAAGACAAGGGGATCCCTATTCGTATAGGTATCAATGCCGGTTCTTTGCCTAGAGATCTTGCTCAGGAACAAGATGTCGCAAGAGCCGCAATAAAAGCGGCAGAGCGTGAAATAGAGTTGCTCGATTCTATGAGCTTCGATGATATCGTTGTATCGCTCAAGATGAATCACCCAGACGAAGTCGTGCGAGCCAATGAAGAGTTTTCCCTACGCTATCCTTACCCATTGCATCTAGGCGTCACTGAGGCTGGTCCCCTTGTGGCAGGAATAGTCCGCAATACCGCGGCGCTCGTACCGCTTCTGAAAAAGGGCATAGGGGCTACGATCCGCGTATCTCTATCAGACAGCATGGAGCAGGAGATAATTGCTGGTAAAGAAATTCTTGCTTGCGCAGGAAAAGGCAAGCATGGAGTTAGGATTGTATCCTGCCCGCGCTGTGGAAGAGCATCTTTCGATACTTCTGCCTTTGTTTCTAGATGGATGAATCGCTTATATTTGCTAAACGCAGATATATCGGTTGCCGTTATGGGCTGCGTAGTAAATGGCCCAGGCGAAGCACGCCAAGCGGATCTAGGTATTACAGGAGCAGGCAATTCGGTGCTGATTTTCAAGCACGGTCAAATCATAAGGCGAGTTGAAAGAGAACAAGCTGATATCGCATTCGAAGAAGAACTCGAAGCACTGTTGAAAGACGAGATCGAATCCAACTAAGAGCTAATGATGTTGTTGGCCAAAGATGTGTTGTATGCGCTTTTTTCTTCGAGTCATACGCTATTTTCTGTCATTTTCTCAGAGGAAGAATTCGATTCTGCATTGATTTGACAGATCATCGCATCGATCAGATTTTTGATAAATGGATCGCAGATGGTATAGATGCGACGCGTTTTCTTTACTTCGGAAGTTACGATTCCATAATGCTTTAGAATCGCGAGGTGCTGAGATACTACCGGCTGCGGCTGATCAAGACAGCGCCAGATGTCGCCGACACAGGGTACTTCTTGATCCGCAATGAGGCAAAGAATCTTCAAACGGATAGGATGCCCGATTGCCTTGAATTTCTGTGCATAAGGCGCAAGTTTTTCTTCATAGCATGATTTTGAGGTATAGTCCATAATAAATATATTATATAGCAATTATTATAAAAACTCAAGTTGAAAAGCCCATAATGCATAACATGCAGGGCAGCTAGATAAATTCCAATATGCTACAACTTTTATTCAAAATTTCATCGTACGCTGTGCTTTTGCAACTAGCCTGCTGCCGGTCTTGGAATCGATATGATGAGGTTTTAGTATTTCATTAGTAATCAGAGAAGGCTCTCTTAGAAATTGTTCTTCGGCGATACAGGTACATGGGGGAAAATCAGGAATGCCTCTCCCAAGGACAATCATTTTGCAACGGTTTAGTGGTACATAAAATCGGACTAGAGCTGCAAGCAATTGTTGATGCAAGGGGAAATCTTTTCCTCGAATGATGACTGCCTCAGGATTAAGATCGGTGAGATGGTCCAATGCTCTCAGAGGATCGCGATAAGCTATTGAGGCAATGCCCTTTTGATGCAATTGCCTAAGGACAACGTCGGCAATCGATGTTTCTTCGATAAGAACTAGTACTAGCATGGTATCGTAATTTCAGCACCCATAGATAAAACCCGCCAAAAGGGCTATACTCCGAGCTATCTTCAATGACACAGCATACGATGAAAAAAGACAATCTGCAAGCGCTATTCGAAAAGATATCCAGAAATCCAGCGTTGGGAAGAATCCAAAGGCTAGTAGAGCAGAATTCCTTTCCTCTCCATATTCAGAATTCGGAGAATTCCTTGCTCGCTCTATCGCTTGCTTCCCTAGTAAGGCGGACCAAAAGAAAATGTCTTGTCGTTCTTCCCTCAGATCATGAAACAGAAGAGTTTTCTCAGGATCTCGCGCTTACAGGCATTGACCTCTTGACTTTTCCTTTATGGTTTGGAGCCCCTTATAGGGCTCTTCCTCCACGTTCTCGTATGTTTACAGAAAGGGCCTCTGCACTTGCAAGGCTTGCAGAAGGGGATTTTGAAATTGCTACTGTATCGGCGCGCACTCTTGCGATTCCAGTTCCACCATCAGAATACATTAGAAATCATATCCTGCCGTTAAAAGTTGGAGCAGATTTCGAACCCACCGTCATATCGAGCAAATTGGCGGAACTTGGATACTTGAGGGTACCTTCTGTGAGTCTGCCAGGCGAATATGCCGTACGAGGTGAAGTGCTCGATATCTATATGCCTGGCTATGAATACGCAGTCCGTATCCATTTTGAGTATGATCGTATCGAAAGAATAGTCCGCTTCGATCCTGAGACACAAACAGGGCGTGAGAAGATTACCCAAATCAACGTGAGACCTCTCAAAGAACTCCTATGGGGTAAGGCTGAGATTGATCAGTTACAGAAGAATACTTCGGAATTTGTGCGGAATGATCCTCGTATTAGCCAGATCATAGAGATTCTTGGCAGTGGAAAAGAGATGCTAGGCGAAGAACTTTGGTTTCCGCTTGCATTTGATAGGATAAACAAACTAATGGATTATCTCGACAATAGGGCAATGCTTGTGCTGGTAGCCAGCGAACGCATCGATGCAATTTCTGAGACATTAAGGAAAGAATATGCCTCAATGTATCGGATTGCGCTTCGAGAAATGCTTGTGCCACCGCCGCATAAGATTCGCATAAACCTGGATGGACTATCTGCTACTTCCTCGTCTGTGCTGTTCTGCCATGCATTGAAAGGAATCGATGGTTCCACAGAGCGAATATCTTTAGAAGCTGAACCACCACATTCTTATTTTGGAAATATAAAGCTCTTCAAAGAAGAACTGTCGGGTTTTGAAAAAGAAAACTATGAGACATGGATAATTGCTTCTACCGAGCCACAGGCAGAACGGATCAACTCACTCATTCAGGATGATTCTATCATTATCTCTACAGGGCCTATTTCTGCTGGCTTTACTTTGCCATCACTCAAATTGCGAGTGCTCGCCGAGCATGAGCTCTTTGGCAGGCGGAAACATGTACCTCGCTCTATCGCCAAGACGAAGAGTGCTGTAATCGAGAGCTTTATAGAGCTGACCCCAGGCGATTATGTGGTTCATACTAACTACGGCATAGGTAAGTTTGTAGGGATAGAGCGCCTGATAGTGCTTGGTCTTGAGAGAGATTATATCTGTATCGAATATGCAGGCGATGAAAAAATCTTCGTACCTATCGAGCAAGCTAATCTCGTGCAACGATATATCGGCAATGAAGGAGAAGCTCCACATCTCGACTCGGTTGGATCAAAAGTCTGGGAAAATAGAAAAAAAAGAGTCAGCAAATCGGTTGAGGAACTTGCAGAACGACTCATTAGGATTTACGCTCGTAGAAAAGCGGCACAGGGCTTTGCGTTTCCTTGCGATAACGAATGGCAGATCCAATTTGAGGCAACATTCCCATACGAAGAAACCGAAGATCAGCTAAAATGTATAGAAGAGGTAAAGCGCGATATGGAGAACCCTAAGCCCATGGATAGATTAGTATGCGGTGATGTGGGCTTTGGGAAGACAGAGATCGCCATGCGGGCATGTTTCAAGGCCATCACGGCAGGTAAACAGGTTGCGTTCCTTGCTCCTACCACGATTCTGGCAGAACAACATTTCGAAAACCTTCTTGAGCGAATTGGAGACTTTCCAATAAAAGTAGCGCTACTCTCACGATTAGTCGATAGAAAGACGCAGAATGCTATTATCAAGGGATTGGCAGATGGAAGCATAGACATGGTAATTGGCACTCATAGGATTCTTCAAAAGGATGTCCGTTTCAAGGATCTAGGACTCCTCGTTGTCGATGAAGAACAGCGCTTTGGAGTGAAAGATAAAGAACGGCTAAAAGAGATGAAAGTCGGAATAGACTGCCTCACTTTGACGGCTACCCCAATTCCACGTACCCTTCATATGTCGCTCCTCAAGATTCGAGATATGTCGGTTCTGCAGACTCCTCCGCTGGAGAGACAGCCAATTCAGACTTTTGTAGAGGAATTCTCTCCCGAACTCGTCGCTCGTGCAATAAGAAATGAGATAGCAAGGGGCGGTCAGATATTCTACCTCCACAATCGCATTGAAACGTTACCTGAGGTAGAATACTTTATTAGACAGCTTGTTCCCGAAGCTCTAGTGGAGAGTGCCCATGGAAAGCTAGATGGCCAAGATCTAGAGTCTATAATGCATCGCTTTATCCATGGAGCCTTTCATGTCCTTGTTTCTACTACTATCATAGAGAATGGCATAGATATCCCAAATGTAAATACTATAATTATTGACAGATCAGATAGTTATGGCATTTCTCAGCTTTATCAGCTGAAGGGCAGGGTAGGAAGATCTGATAGACAAGCCTATGCTTATCTTCTCTACCCAGATAAGAGGGCTCTCAGCGAAATTGCAATGAAACGACTTCAGATAATATCCGATTTTACTGAACTCGGTTCTGGCTTCAAGATTGCTATGAAGGACCTCGAAGTGCGTGGTGCAGGGAATCTTCTAGGACGTGAACAATCGGGAAATATCTATGCGGTTGGTTTTGATCTATATTTGAAATTGCTAGATGATGCGGTATCTAGGCTTTCTGGCATTGAGAAGGAGGAAGAAGAGCCCTATCTCGAACTCGAGTATTCTGGCTTTATACCAGACAGCTATATCTCAGCTCCAATGATCAAAATGGAAATATATAAGCGTATCGCCTCTGTTAGAACACAGGAGGAGATAGATTCTCTCCACGAGGAACTTGAAGAACGCTTTGGTCTGCTTCCGGACGAGGCACTCTCTCTGCTTTCGCTTGCGGAAATGAGAGTGCTATGCAGAAGACTCTCAATAGGGAGGCTGCAGGAGCGGGCAGGAATCGTTACCGTAGAGTTTTCAAAGGTCTCGAAGATTTCTGTTGAGAAGATTCTGAGACTTATACGAGAGTCTGCAGGCACAATCCGCCTATCGCCAGAGAAACCAAATGCTATTCAGATTCAGACAAGAGCAATTGGCCTAAAGGAGAAAAGTGCCTATCTCAGGGAGCGTCTATCCCTCCTAGCAAGTTGAAGCTGTTTCTTGCCAAGCTTCATGGGTAGGCCAAAGCAGAACACGGCTGGCTTTTCTGGCAGGATTAAGGCTTCCTTCCGCCAAGAAGCAACGGATTTCGACCTTATTAGGGGCTGATCGGTTCCAAGATCGCATGCGACGCAGAAATAGATATTCTCAGGTAGCGCTTCAATACAAGCTCTTAATGTTCTTGAATTACGGTATGGAGTCTCGATTAAGATTCTTGCTGCTCCATCGCGCATAGCCGCTTGGCCTTCATGAGCCAGCTCTTTTTGAAGCTCTTCGCCTCGGATTGGCATGTAACCAAGAAAAAAGAAGCGTTGACCGTTGAGACCAGAAGCAGCAAGCGCTAGCAGCAAAGAGCTATCGCCTCCAATTGGGACTACTGGCAGCTGTTCCTCATGTGCTAGAGACACAAGCGCAGCACCCGGGTCAGCTATGCAAGGAAGCCCTGCCTCGGAAAGGATGGCACAGTCATAGCCGCTTTTCAGTGCATTAAGGGGAGCTTTAAGATCCTGAGCTTCCGAGTGTTCGTTGAGAATAAAAAAATGAACTCTAGAGAATTGCTCTGGCGAAAGCAATCTAGAAAGCAGTCGATTGGCTGTTTTCTGTGATTCTACCACAAAATATGAAACATTTCTCATTAAAGCAATAACATTGGGAGCTATCATATTCATGAGCTGGCAAGGCATCCAATTTTCAGGTGAATAGGGCCATAAAGGGGATGGTATAAGATAAAGGGTACCGCTGCTTTTTTCGGTCTCTGACATGGTATCTCTCATTTAACTTTAAACTATAATACATTTGATCGCTGCAAGTTTTCGAGTGCTTGCGATATTAGTGGAACAAAAAGCTCTGTATTCCAAAAGTTAGTACAATGAAGACTTTCACTATACATTCTAAGGACAGACTGAAAAACGCGGTCTGTCAAGGGATAAGGCGAAGAGACAATTCTCTGCTCGGCATCATAATCTCGGTATGCACGCTGTCCAGCTATAACTAACTTAAAGTTAGAAATCAAGTTTCGTTCAACTGTACAGACGGAAATTAAGTATGCGCCATCTCCATCTGGGAAAATCCCTCCTCCAGTCCTCCTAATAAAAAGGTGATCGATAGATTGAAGCGGGATTCGAATTCTTGTAAGCACTCTTCTAGGTTCCAAAGATGGCAAGCCCTCTTCATTCGTCAGGTACCAAATATTCTTGATGCTTGTTCCTGAGGGCCCTTTGAACTCCAGTTCCGTATCTAGGCATGCCAATAGGGGCCATAGAGCAAGGAATCTCTTTTGATACATAAGATGCCCCCCTATAGTTGCAATGTTGCGCACTGCGGAGTTTGCAGTGGCTCGCAGAACTTCTCTGGCAGGGTTCTTTTCGAAGGGATATACGGATTTGAGCTCGTTTAGAGGGCATGTGGCCCCGAAAGATATCATCCGCTCAGTCTTATGGATGGTTTTTAATTCAGGAATATTTCTGATGCAGGCGATGGAAGGCTCGAAAGATAGGTAGCGTGGGTCTTGGATATATCCGAAGCTTGTTGCGCCAGCTACTATCTGTATATTCTTTTGTCGCTCCATTATGACTATGAGTTCTTGAACACTATGTGGGTAGTATATTTCGCTAAGGTTCATGGCGCTTTTCTCGCTATGGCCAATTGTTGTATTAATTTGTAAAGGGTATTAGCAAAGGCTCCAGGATCAATGCATAGGCAATGCAAGCTGGCCAGGATGTCTGATATTTCATACAATGAAGGAGTCAAGGATCTATGGACCAACTCCATTGCCACAAGCATCAGCGAATTGTTGCAGTAAGTGCAGGACAATAGATCTTCCTTCTCGAGCTCTGCAGATAGAAAGCTATATTCCTTGCTCTTCACAAAATTTTCTATTGTTTCTACATGCTGTTCCCGCAGAAGGAATGCAGGCAAAATATTGCTGCATACAGGTTTGCCATCATATAGAATAAGGCAATTGCTGCATTCGCTATCAGGACTGATCTCAGAGAGACTTTTTATGCCGCATTGATTAATAAGCACATCGAAAGCTCTCTCGACGCTCAATATTGTGATTCTCTGCAAATTGCCATTCAAAGTAAATTCAATGTTCATCATCTTTCTCCAAAAACTCTGTAGAGGATATAGCAGTAGGAGTAGGTCTGAGAGGCAATATAAACCTTTCCGAGCTATTCAATTGCTGCATCACCTCGAGAAAGCATGATAGTACAAGAGTATATGCGAGATCTTCGATAGGGCGCGCAAAATTGGCTTTTTCATCTTTCACAAGTTCTATATTGATTCTGCTTTCGGAAATTATCCATCTATATATATCATTTATATCTTTATAAGGATAAAAGCTTCGGGTAATGCATGAAAGGAGAGCCTCGATACTTGCAGAGCGAATTGCGCCTTTTACCCTGGACGGACAGAGGATTTTACCAGCATAAATCGATATATCTAGCCGAATATTGCCGAAGATGGATCTGAGGCTATCATAATCGACCTCGAGAATTGCAGCTCCTTGCGCCAGATCGCTAATCATCGAAATGGAAGACGAGTCGATATTGCTCTGATCAGCGATAGAGAAAGAAATAGCTCGTATTCTAGCCTCTCTTGCGCCACGGGTTCTTTTATGAATTTGCTCGTATGCTGCGTATTTTCTATAAAAATCCGTATGTTCCAATAATGGTTTTACAATTTTTTCCGTAGAAGATTCCTTTTTGGCAGGCATCTTGTCTATAATTGAAGACAAATCTCTTTTGCCTAAGGTCATATACAATAATTCTAGAAACCCTATATCCATTTTTCTTGCAGCACGAGCAATATGTGCCTCGAGCATGCTAAATATAGCTGATGAAGAAATACAGTCGATAGCTCCCATAGGAATTGTGTTGGTTCTTACCGCAAAGCCGATAATTGTCAAAGGAATGTTAGGTATAGCATCGGCAACAAGACGCACAGTCTTTTCTAATATAAGCTCATCTAAAACAGAATAGGCTCCAATAGGAATCGCAAAGCGGCATGCAACATTCAGAAGGCTATGTTTCTGTGGCGACCACCTTGTTCTCATATGAAGAGATATACCATGTATACAAGGAAGGAATCGTTTTTCTCGTTGAATTGATATAATTAGCTTTACAGGCCTTTTCAAGGCCCAAGCAGCAACCGCGCTTCTGGCTGCAAGCAAAGAAGGGTACCAGAAATATAATCCAGAATTGTCATACATCTTAGATTGCAGGATTTCGATATTCTCAATCGAGGAACCAATTAACTCTGCAACACATGAATGCACAAGCTCAGGCCATAGTGTGGGGCATGCAAGTCTCAGTCTATCATCTTCCCATTCCGCCAAGGCACCTAAGCCACTATGAAAGCTAAATTCATGGGGCTCTAAACGCAAATAGGAAGCCAATTCAAAACTATCTTCGGCTCCTGAAGCTTCCCGGGATTCGAAAGATACCATTACATTTTGATTAGAATGATCAATTCGGGCCGATATATCTGAAGATGAAAATATCTGCTGGTCTAATTTGGGTTGTTGCCCTTTGCAATCAACTATTGTCTTCAATGCAAGATCTTCCGCAAGCAGTGGATCCGGACCAACAATGAGACCGACAGCCTCTCCTATATAGGAAACTGTTTTGGCGGCTAACAATGGCAGGCTTATACCTTTGATTCTTAGTTCGTTTCTAAATGGCAACTGATCGGCGGTGATAAGAATATAGCCTTCTGGCAAAGGAGGGACATCGATGTTTTGAATTTGTCCAATATTCGAAAGCGCTCTTATGTTAAAGGCATATAGCATGCCTGGCAACGAGAGTTGTTCAAATGGGATAGACTCACCTATTGTCATGATATATGCCTAATGGCGCTGTTTCAGCTGTTTCCGCTTCCATGACTTCAAACGCCAAATCGAGTAGTATTACAGATTCTGCTATATCAAGCCTTACTTTTGCGCGGTGTTTTCTTCTGTTGACCTTTATGATAAAGCCTTCAATGCCTTGTAAAGGCCCCTCGATTACCTTTATTTTCTGATTTTCGTCGAATCTTACAAGCGATGGCGGGATCAAGCTTCCAAAATTGATAAAATGGCGAATAATTTCGCTATCGCGATTATTGAGTGGTTGCGGAGACTCATTGTTTGGTAGAAATCGTATGAAAAACTGAGAATGTCTTAATCTGTATACCGTTTCTAGTGGCAGAGATTCTCCATCATACTCGAAAAATATATAGCCAGGAAAAACTGGTGAATTCTCGAGTTTGGTCTTTCCTCGTTTTCTTATGTACATTTTTTTTATTATCTTATGGAATTTTAGATTTGTTACCTGGTGCTGAATTCGCTCAAGCCATTCGTCTTCCTTGCGTGTTGTCACCTGGATAGCATAAAAACGCATGCCAATAGAATAGCATATCTTGAATATCGAGTCAGTAAGAGACATGGAATATGATTTTATCTCACTGTAATTTGACAGGCTTTCTTTGGATGGTTAGTATAAGAGCATGCCAGATGATTTGAAAGTCAATGAAGACCCCCAGGTTCTACAGAAGAGAATCAGAGAACTGGAGTCTCTGATTAAGCATCACCAGGAACTCTACTATAATGGCGAACCCGAGATCTCAGATGAGGAATTCGACGCGCTATGGGATGAGCTCGCTTCAATAGATCCAGAGAATCCTCTTATAGCTTCTATAGGAGCAGACAGATCAGATCGATGGCCTAAATATCAGCATAGGATGACAATGGGAAGTCTCTCCAAGGCTACAGATCCCGAATCATTTTTAGCTTGGGCGGCCAAAGTCAGGTATCCATTTTACCTTGTACAATACAAGCTCGATGGCGCTAGCATAGAGCTTCAATATGATGAAGGTGCCTTTGCAAGGGGAGTTACTCGCGGAGATGGGGTGATAGGTGACGATATCACTCCCAATGTAATGCGTATGAATGGAGTGCCCAAACAGCTTCTAGAGCCATTTACAGGATCAGTGCGCGGTGAAGTGTTAATGTCAAAAAGAGTGCATGCAACCAAGTATTCAGACAAAGCCAATTGCCGCAACGCTGCAAATGGTCTCATGAAGCGCAAAGATGGTCAGGGAGTCGAGGATCTCGACATCGTCTGTTATGATGCAGTGGGTAGATTGCCTGCAGGCGAAGCCTTTTCCACCGAACGCGAAAAGATTACTTGGCTGAAAAGAATGGGCTTCAATGTTGTTCCAACTGTAGAGTGCAAGAGTCCTGAGGAGATCATTGTATATCGCGCTAAGATCATGGAACTACGGCCTACTCTGGAGTATGACATAGATGGGCTAGTCATAAAGGGTGATCGAATCGATCCCGAGGATATGAACAAGCTGCGTCCAGAACTGCAGATAGCCTTTAAATTCAGCCCAGAAGAAGCTATCACAACACTTTTAGCAGTGGAATGGAGTGAATCTGGAACTACTGTGACCCCCATCGGTATAGTTGAACCTGTCCGGCTTGCAGGTACTACTGTTCAGCGAGCCAATCTAGCTAACCCAGGCATGATTCGCTCTATGAACCTAAAAATCGGCTCGAAGGTTGTAGTAACTAAGCGCGGAGAGATCATTCCTAAGATTGAATCACTAGTTGAAAACCCCAAAGATGCTATTCCGATTTCTATTCCTTCGAATTGCTCACTATGCGGCGCAGGGCTCGTAGATGAGGATACGCGTCTATATTGTCCGAATCCTGAATGCCCAGGAAAAGCCTATCATCGCCTTGAGAAATGGCTATCCGTAATTGGTATAAAAGATATAGGATCGACCTTGTTAAGGAGACTTTTCGAAGCTAAGAGAGTGATGCGCATTCCAGATCTATATACGCTTACGATGGATGAGCTTATCTCCTTTGAGCGAATGGGGGAGAAGAGCGCTCAAAAAATATTGCGTAATATAAAAGGACGAAATGAAGTCAGTCTTTCTCAGTTTATTGCAGGCTTTGATATAGAAGGAATCGGTTTGCTTATGGCGGACAAGCTCGTCGAAGCTGGCTATGATACTCTCGATAAGATCCTAGCTGCTTCACCAGCTGATTTTGAAAAAATTGAAGGTTTTGCAGAGATCACCGCAAAGGCTCTTTACGAAGGGCTGCACCTGGTCGAGAAAGATATGCGCGAGCTCGTCGATAGAGGATATGTACGAATTAGGCCTCCGCTCCCCAGAATTCAAATGAGTACAAATCCAATTGCCAGCAAAAGCTTTTGTTTCACGGGAGAGTTGAGGTCGATGAAGCGCTCGGAAGCTGAAAAACTAGTTCGAGAAAAGGGCGGCATAGCCAAATCTAGCGTAACGAAGGATCTCGATTATCTAGTCACGAATGATCCCAGCTCAGGATCCGAAAAAAACAGGAAGGCTCAAGAGCTCTCGATTAAGATCATCGACGAAGAAGAATTCCTTGAAATGGCCGGCCTTAAATAATGGATCTTAGATGAGAGCACCTTCAGCAAGGCTTCCAGCACATCTCGATTTTCTCAAGCCAGCTCTCCATGAAGAGAAAGAAGGGATAGTGCTCGAAGTCTATGTAATCCCTCGTGCGCCTTGCGATAGTGTGGAGGAACTCCGCGATGGGCGCTTATTTCTGAGAGTAAAGGCAGTGCCAGAAAAAGGTAGGGCAAACAAGGCTGTATTGGACCTGATTGCGAATTATTTGGATACAGCGCCCTCAAATCTTCGTATATTGCGAGGCCATAGCTCTAGACGCAAGTCTATCTTATTGCAAAGCTTCAGATAAAATCGCTAAAATGGAGCTCCTCATGGAATATTATGTGGATCAATGGAAATCGATAATTGCGAACCGCTTAAATGAGTTCGCTTTCAAAAAAGGACTCAAGGATGCCTCTTTTTCCTCTCAGGATATAATTGCTGAGAAGCCACCTAGGCCAGAGTTTGGAGACATAGGTTTTCCAATGTTCTCATATGCAAAGCAATTTCGAATGCCGCCAGCCAGAATAGCAATAGAGATAGCGAATCTCTGCAATATGACAACTGATACTGAGGAGCCTATATGGCCTGGTACCATAAAAACAGCAGGGCCATATTTAAACATATATCTAGACAAGAAATATGTAGCAAGCTACGTCCTTGAAAACGCAGAGAAAGAATCCTGGGGGTCTAGCCCAGTCTTCAATGGTCGAAGGATTATGATTGAGTTTTCTTGCCCAAATACAAACAAACCTCTTCACCTTGGACACCTTAGGAATAATGTGCTTGGAGAGTCTCTTTCGAGAATAATGAAAGCAGCAGGGGCAGAAGTCAAAAAGGTCAATCTGATAAACGACCGGGGAATTCATATATGCAAGTCGATGCTTGCATATCTTGCTTATGGAGAAGGGCGTACACCAGAAGATGAGGGATTGAAGAGCGATCACTTTGTAGGTAAGTACTACGTCTTATTCAATAGACTAAAAGAAGAAGATCCATTTGCAGAAGAGAAAGCTCAAGAGCTTTTGCAGAAATGGGAAGCTGGAGACCCAGACGTAATTGCCCTGTGGCAAAAGATGAACAATTGGGCTGTTGAAGGTATCATGGCTACCTATAGACGCCAGAAGGTTAGTTTCGATGAATTCCATTTCGAACATGAGACCTATAAGCTAGGCAAAGAGGAAGTGTTGGAAGGCCTTGCTCGGGGAATATTCTATCGCGCAGAAGATGGCGCAATTCAGGTGGATCTAGAAGACATCGGTCTAGGGAAAAAAGTGCTCCTCAGAAAAGATGGTACAAGTATCTACATCACACAGGATATAGGGACAGCAATTATGCGCTACAACAGATGGCCTTTCCATGAGCTCGTGTATGTTGTGGCCTCTGAGCAGCAGTACCATTTCAAAGTGCTTTTTGAAGTTCTAAGGAGGCTTGGCTATAATTGGGCAGAGAATCTCTACCATCTTTCATATGGGCTCGTCAATCTGCCTTCTGGCAGGATGAAAACCAGAGAAGGAACGGTAGTAGATGCTGATGATCTTATCGACGAGCTTACAAGATTGGCGGCAAATGAAATAGCAGATAAGGGAAGAGAGGAAGCAGTAGGCGATATCAAAGATGTTGCAGAGCAGGTAGCTCTTGGAGCATTACATTATTTTCTTCTGCAAGTTTCGCCGGCTAAAGACATGCTTTACAATCCCGAGCAATCTATCTGTTTCGCTGGAGATACAGGGCCGTACATTCAATATATGGGAGCTCGAGCTAGTTCTATTCTCCGAAAACACAAGAATGGTGAGGGTAATGCAGATCAAGGGAAGATCGATGTTTCTCTTATAGTATCAGAATCAGATTGGCCTCTTATGAGGCTATTGATGGAATTTCCATATACTATCGAACAATCAGCAAAAAACAAAGATCCTTCCATTCTCGCTGCATATACCCATCAGCTTGCGAGTGAGTTTTCCGTCTGGTATAGAGACAATCCAGTACTCAATAACGACAATCCAGATATCTCAGCCAGCCGCTTAGCGTTTGTGGTCATGATAAGAGAAACACTTCAAAGAGCAAGCAATTTGCTATGCATACCATTTCTCGATTCCATGTAAGAAGGCCTGGAGAAGAAGTCGCTTTTTTTGAAGTTCTGGGAGCTGTTGACAAAGTGGGGTTATAAAGTGTATAAATTTCAGCCTGTTATGAGTATTTGAGCATTGATGAGGATAAGTAATATGTATGCAATCGTAGAAATCAACGGAAAACAATATCATGCAGAGCAGGGGAAGGATCTTGTAGTAGATCGCTTTGATGCAATGCCAGGTCAGTCGATTGTTTTGGAAAAAGTGTTATTGCTTAGTGGAGATGAGACCAGAGTTGGAAATCCATATGTCAATGATGCTGCTGTCAAGGCTACCGTAAAAGAAGAGATAAAAAGTGATAAGATAATTGTATTTAAGTATAAGCCAAAAAAGGGATATCACAAAACCCGCGGGCATCGTCAGCCTTATACTGTGCTCACGGTGGATGAAATTGTAGGCGCCTGAGGCGTCCATCTTAACTGGAGGAATATACCATGCCACATAAAGGTGTTAATGGCCGAGATTCAAATCCACAGTATCTTGGTGTAAAGGCCTATGCAAGCGAGAGGGTAAACGCGGGCTCGATTATTGTACGCCAGAGGGGTTCGAGAATAAATCCAGGCAAGAATGTTGCTAAGGGTAAGGATGACACACTATTTGCGCTTATCGATGGTACGGTGCGCTTCCGTGAATATAAAGGAAAGAAATTTGTAGATGTGGAGCCAGCCATTCAAGCATGAGCACAAAAAGCAGAGTATAATTCTAACCGCTCCTGTAGCACAGAGGGCGGTTTTTTTGTTATGCTCATGATATATGGGAGAATTTTTGTGATCAAATTCGCTGATGAAGCGATAATAAGCGTCGCAAGCGGTAAGGGGGGTGATGGTTGCGTTGCCTTTAGGCGAGAAAGGTTCATTCCCTTTGGTGGCCCTGCAGGCGGTGATGGGGGGCGCGGGGGAGATGTGGTGTTTGTTGTCAAGCGGAACCTTCGGACGCTTGCATATCTCCGATATCGTCAGGTTTTTAAAGCCGAAAACGGTCAGCCAGGCATGGGAAAGAACATGCATGGCAGAGATGGAAAGGATGTCATAATCGAAGTCCCACCAGGGACGATTGTTCGTGATGCTCAGACTAATGAGATTATAAGGGATTTTGGCCATCGGGCTGGTGGCAAAAGAGCTGGACCGCTAGAGGATGAAAAGCCATGGGTTTTCTTAAAAGGCGGCAAGGGAGGGTGGGGAAATACTCATTTTAAGAGCTCAGTAAATCAGGCTCCCCGTTACGCTCAACCTGGTCAGGCAGGACAGGAGAGAAAGCTCAAAGTAGAACTCAGCCTGATTGCCGATATCGGTCTCGTTGGGTTTCCAAATGCCGGGAAATCGAGTCTGTTAGAGTATTTTACAAATGCACGTCCCAAAATCGCGCCATATCCTTTCACCACAAAGATACCTAATCTAGGCGTTCTTACGGTGAATGAGAGGGATATTATTTTAGCTGATATTCCGGGCATAATAGAGGGAGCACATGAGGGGGCGGGATTGGGGATTCGTTTCCTAAAACATATTGCTAGGACAGCTTGTCTTGCTTTTTTGGTGGATCTTTCCGACGAGCATTGGCGAGCGGCCTTTCCAACTCTGTTGCGCGAATTGGGGCTATTTTCTCCAACCCTAGTTCAGAAGCCGCGTATCTTGCTAGGAACAAAGATGGATTTACCGGAATCCCAAGCGAATTTTATGGATTTCAGAGCATCTTTCCCAGAAGAAAGTATCTATGGAATATCTGTTTTTACTGGGCAAGGTCTGGATGAGGTCAAACAGCAATTCTTTGAAAAGGTTATGGCCTATGAAGCTGCCGAGGCTTATGAAGCTCAAAAAGAAAATAGCCCAGAGCGCCTATTCGATGAAATAGATTTTTTGGATGAGGGCTTTATTTGATGAGAATTGCGATAATTGGAGGATCCTTCAATCCGCCCCATATAGGACACATGATTTTGATTGAAGAGATTCTTGCCACTGAACGTTATCAGAGAGTATTGCTTATTCCAGCTAAAGCTGCCCCACATAAAATTCCACAGATGGACCCGGGTCCGGAAATGCGACTTGCTCTTTTGGAAGCAAGCATTGAAGGATGGCCCAATGTGGCGATCGAAGATTGCGAATTGAGGCGAGCTGGTCTATCCTATACTTCAGATACCTTGGAAGAACTATGGGATAGAAAGCTGTTCGATGAAAGGCCTGGGCTTGTGATAGGCGATGATCTAGCTACTGATTTCTTGGCGACATGGAAACGAGCAGAGAAGATTCTGGAATTAGCGGATATTATCGTTGCCCATCGTTTCAATGTTAATAATATCCCATTGCCTTATCCTCACGACTATATCGACAATCTTATTATTCCAATCTCTTCCACGCTTGTAAGAGGTAGGATTCATGATGGTGGTGCATGGCGTTCGCTCGTTATGCCTTCTGTCCGCACAATCATAGAGAACTATGGACTATATCGAAATACCTGAAATTGCCATGGTAATAGAAAAAGAGATTGCATGTACTTTGTCTCCAAAAAGATATGCTCACTCTCGATCAACTGCAGAGACGGCGGTAAAACTCGCCAAGCGTTTTGGTGAAGACCAATGGGCTGCCCATCTAGCAGGATTGTCGCATGATATGTGCAGGGGATTGAGTTTTGAAGAGCAAGATAATCTGGTGAATCAACATAAAGCTTGCATCGCTTTTCTTAGTAAGCGCGCATCTCTGGCAGCAATCTTATCGGATAAGGAATATAGGGAAAAAATGATTCATGGCCCGGCTGCAGCTTGTTTGCTCTGTCATAGGTTTCAGGTCAGGCAAGAATCGATATTGGAAGCTGTGGCATTGCATAGCATTGCAGATGATGCAATGTCTCCTCTTGCTAAGATTGTATACATTGCAGATAAGCTCGAACCGCTTCGCAATCGGGCGGCGGATGCTGATGAAAAAATGCAGACTCTAGACCTAGATTCGCTTTTTGCATATACACTTAGTTCAGTTGTAAAATGGTTCTCTGAATCTGGGAGACCACTTTGCCCATACACTGCTGAGATATATAGCAGGATGCCAAAATTATGAGCGACTCGAAATTAAAAATTCTAAAGCGAAGCACGCTGCCACTTCTAATGATTCTGATCGTTGTAGCAATAGGGCTTTTCTTTGTTATCAAGCTTACCCAGAAGGGAACTGTCGAGAGCATTATCAAGAAAGATCAGCCTATGGCTATACTCTTTATTTTTGAGAGTGATAAAAAACCTGTTTCTAATCAACTTTTAATCTGGTATCCTTCGAGGCGCAAGGCTGCCATTATGGATATTCCAAGCACTATGGGCATCATCCTAAAAAGTGCAAATAAAATGAGCAGCATCGACACTGTCTATGACTCTCGAAATCCCAGTAAATTCGTCAAAGAAATAAGTGATTATCTTAAGTACCCAATTGATGGCTGGTTTATATACGATGAGGCGAGCCTTTGCCAGACAATAGATCTACTGGAAGGAATTCAGATGTTTATCCCCGAGACGGTGATAGAGAGTGAATCATTGAAAGGGGTGTCTCTTCCTGGAGGCGCTGTAGTGCTAGATGGGGACAAGTCAAACCAATACCTTCTTTATGCCTTAGCTACAGACTCCTATTCCGAGGAGATAAGCCGTAAACAAAGGTTGCTTATTAACATGCTGGGGAAACTGGCAGATGAGTCGACAACCTTAAATAAGAATAATAATCTTCGTTTGATCGCCTCAAAACCAAAAAGCAATTTCAGCCTTGCAACTCGTGTGAGTATTTTTAAGCACTTAGCCCAGATTGATTATGATATGATAATCACACAATTCATTTCTGGATCTTTTAGAAGCTTCGAAGGGCGTCGCCTTCTCTTTCCATATTATGATGGGGAGCTTGCTCGGGATGTGGTGAGTCAGACGGCAAAGGCGCTTGGCGTTGAAGAAAATGGAGCTTCTCAGAAGACAGTTGTCACTATAGACATACTGAATGGCTGTGGAGAAAAAGGGCTTGCAAATACAGCCTCGATTCTCTTTGAGAGCTATGGTTACAAAGTCGTATCGGTAGGTAATGCACCGAGTTTTGATTATGCAAAGACCATTATGTACGACAATGATGGGGATAAGGCAGCGCTTCAGCAGGTTGCAAATATTATAAACTGTAGGAATTTTGGTGATGCTTCAGTTATGCCGGGGCTTCAAAAGGCAAATATCACTATAATATTGGGAAAAGATTTCAATGGGAGGTATTGTATTGGACAGTAAGGCGTTTGCATATCAAAGTGCTGAGATTCTAGCGCAGCATAAAGCGCTCAATGTTCTCGTCATGGATGTTCATGAGATAGCTGGGTGGGCTGATTATTTTGTGCTGGCGACAAGCACAAGTTCTACTCATATGCGGGGGCTTCAAAAGCATATTGAGGAATTTCTGGATTCCGAAAAAATAGACCTTCTCAATAGGCCTGAAGTTACCGACGATCAGTGCTGGCTGCTAATGGATGCCCAGGATGTGATTATTCATATAATGAGCGCTGAAGCCAGGGAGTTCTATGATCTAGAATCGCTTTGGTTCAATGCACCTCGCTTTGCAGTCACTTTCCGTGGAAATGGAATCTAATTCTGGAATGGTCTCAATAATCTTTAGGTATGGGCAAGCTATTGAAAAGGCGCGGTTTTAGCCGCGCCTTTCAATCTATAAGGCCGTCCTCTTATTCATCCGTGTCATCGTCATAATCAAAATCTTCATCTTCGAAATCCTCGTCCTCGAATTCCTCATCCTCATCTATGTCCTCATCTTCGTCGAAATCCTCATCGATATCTTCCTCGTCCTCGAATTCATCATCCTCTTCGAAGTCATCTTCATCTTCTAGATCTTCTTCATCTTCAATCTCGTCATCATCGCTATCATAGTCGAATTCATCGTCGTAGGCGCCATCGAATCGCACAGTAGGTCGAAGCGAATATATGGCATCGGCAGAATTGCCGTTGGTAAGTGTGATCAATTCGAATTCTTCCTGCGTATCGGCGGTCATTGTAATTTTATGGTTCATAGTGCGCTCCTCCCATAAATATTCTCTTTGCATTGAAGCAGATGTACTATTACGAGAAACAGCCAGCGCGTCAATACAGAGGCATGGCAAAATTTATAGGTCAAATGGAAATATGTCAAGGAAAAATTGCAAAAAACATTGCTTTTTGGAGAGCTTTTAACCAAAAAAGTTATCATATATAATAGTTTAGAAAATGTCTTCACTTGAAATTAAAGCCTTTGCAAAACTCAATATTGGACTCAAGGTTTTTCAGAGCAGAATATCAGGATACCATGACATAGAAGGCATATTTCAGAATGTCAGTCTAGCCGATACCATTTGGATATCCACCCACAATGAGAATAATGAAGAGAAAGTGACCATAGAAGGCAACTTTGGATGCCCTATAAACTTATCAAGTGTATATAGAGCGGCGATCGAATTCGATAGAGCTTCCGATGGAATAATAAGCCAGAATGGTGTATATATCCAGGTTAAAAAAGAAATTCCTGTACAAGCAGGCTTGGGCTCAGCCAGCACTGATGCTGCAGCCATACTCTGCGGCTTAAATGAGCTTTTTGGCATGCGGCTCTCAAAAAAAGAACTCACTAGCATTTCAATAAGGATAGGTAGCGATGTTCCTTTCTTTTTGTATGGTGGAGCAGCTATCGTTAGGGGACGAGGCGAGTGTATAAGTCAAATAGAGCCCAGAACCGATTTTGGAATAGTCATTCTACTGCCTTCATGGGCTTCTTCTACTCAAGATGCTTATAAGCTTTTGGATGCTTTGCGCTGCAATGATCTTTCTTGGATTTCTTGCGCAAGGGAAATTCGCGAGGGCGAATCAGTCCATTGCGTTTGCTCTTCGGATGAGGAGTTTAAACAATGGTATCATGGTCCTATTGTCAATTGGCATCTAGAGAATGATTTTCAGCCAGTAATGGAAAGACAGCATAGAGAATATGAAGAATGGTCACAGTTTCTTATGAAAAAAGGCGCAATCTGTACAAGCCTTACTGGTTCTGGATCGGCAATGTATGGAGTATTCGAGTCTATGAAAGAAGCCGATGCAGCTGCTGAAGAATGTAGGACTTTGCTCAAAGGAGCAGAAAAATCAGGATTGTGCGCTATTGCTAGTATTTTTTCAGTAGCACCGCTTGCGCGAAGCATGATTGTAAGTTATATTCAAGCTTGCAACGTAGATACAAGGTCAGACAAGGAGCGTTCCTGCCATGGAAGTGACTGACATCCGTATCCGGAAGGTAAGTGCTGAAGGAAAACTCAAAGCCTATGTAACAGTGACCTTCGATGAATGCTTTGTTGTTCACAATGTAAAAATAATCGAAGGTAAAAGCGGCATGTTCATTGCTATGCCTAGTAGGCGGACAAAAACAGGAGAATACAAGGATATAGCACATCCTATTTGTCCTGATTTCCGATCGAAATTACAGGAAAAAATTCTCGCTGCATATAATTCTAATGCGCCAAGCGATACTTCAGTGCCTGAATTTGACTGACACCTTCACATTTTTTCAATTTCCTCGTATATTGCAATGAATTCTTTTTATTGGGACGTAGGCAAGCGGTAAGCCTCCGGATTTTGGTTCCGGCATGCGCAGGTTCGAATCCTGCCGTCCCAGGAAAAGGCATATAGGTCAAGGAGTAGAAAAATATGGAACATATTGCATTGAGAGTCTCCCCGAGAGGAAAACTTACTAAAGGAGAGCTCAGGCAAGAACGCAAAAAAGGTAGATTGCCCGCTCAGATATATGGCAAAGGGATTGAGCCAATCTCGGTTTTTCTCGAAGGCAAGGAATTTACCAATGTTGCAAAACGTATCACCGAGAGTATGATCATCGATCTAGATTTGGAAGGCAAAAGATTTGCTGCTTTATTGAAGGAGATCCAAAAAGAAACAATTTCTGGTGATATCCTCCACATCGATTTTAATCTATTGAGGTATGATAGAAAGATTCGTGTCAGAGTGCCTCTTCACCTGAATGGAACAGCCAAAGGTGTCAAAGATGGAGGAATTTTGGAACATTCGATTCATGAGATTGAAGTTGAGTGCGATTCCGATAATCTTCCAGAAAAGATCGAAGTAGATATTACAGATCTTGAAGCGAATCATGCCCTTCACCTGAGAGAAATTGCTTTACCTGAAGGAGTAAAGCTAATCACTAACCCCGATACCGTCTTTGCGATCATAAAGTTTGCACACGGAGAGCCTGAAAAGCCATCCGAGGTCGAAGCTGAAGCAGTCGAAGAAGCTGTTGCGCCTACAGAGCAAGAATCTGCAGAAACGACAAGTGAAGCAGTGCATAAATAACTTTTCAATATCTCAATTTTGTCTTAATAGTCCAGCGTTCCAGCTTAAGAGGCTGGAAAGCTGGGCTTTTTATTGCTAGGCTTGTATATTCATAAGACAAGATGCTAGGGTACCCAGAGGCAAACCCAAGCAAGGCAAAGAGAATGAAAACCCTCGAATACAAAGTCAAGAAAGTCCTCCTGGATATGCGTGTGGATTTTTATAAGCCATTGGCAATTGCCTTTTCAGGAGGACTCGACTCAAGTGTTCTTCTCAGCATTCTCGTTCGTATTATTGGGCATGAGAATATAAGAGCCATCCATGTATGTCACAATATTCGTCCAAAGGAAGAG
>JAKJFY010000001.1:67296-68037 GCA_022704665.1 Spirochaetota bacterium
ATCTCTTGTTACTTCAATCGCTCGCCAGCGTATGCCAACAATGGTGAGAGGTCGCGGCAAGGATGCCATACTGGATCAAACCTTATTTAAAAAGGAAGAAGCTTTGGTGCGCAGGGAGATCCTAAGGCTCTTTCTCATGCAGCTAGGGTTAGAAGATATTGTCAATCAAGGCGTGTTGCGATCCCTTGAGCATGCAATTCTAAAAAGGGCACCTAGAATCGAAGCAGGAAGATGTCAATTCGATCTCTCTTGTGGAGTTGTCAAGTATATCGGAAAAGCGGATTCTTCTTCTGCATTTTTAGATCGAAGTATTTCGCATCTAAAGGATTTATGGAAGCTAGATGAATTCTTTCTAAAAGTAAGAGAGCCGGGTCAATACGAATGTGGGCCATTCAGAATCGTCGTATCTCAAAGCAAGTACGATCCTTCTTCAAATATTGCTGCAATAGACAAAGAGGATTTTATATACCTATCGATTCCGCTTTCCTTTCCATTTGTATTTCGAAATCGAAAGGAAGGTGAAACTATAAGCCATGGAACTTTCTCGAAAGACTTGGATGCAATTTTTAAAAAGCAGAAGATTTCTTCTGAATCAAAGCATATTATTACTATTCTAGAAGATGAATATGGGATTGCGGCGATTCTTTTAATGACTTTTGATGGCAAATTAAATATAAAATCATACTATCCTCCACAGTTGCTGTGCGAAAAGAGAAAAATAATGTATATTTTGCTATCGAT
>JAKJFY010000001.1:68851-150629 GCA_022704665.1 Spirochaetota bacterium
TTGTATAATCTTCATAGATGAGCTCGACGCGGTAGGCAGAACTCGAGGTTCTGGACTTGGGGGAGGACATGACGAAAGAGAACAGACTTTGAATCAAATGCTTGTTGAAATGGACGGATTTGATACAAAGGATGGAGTCATTGTTTTGGCAGCCACCAATAGGCCCGATGTTCTAGACCCTGCATTGTTGAGACCAGGCCGCTTCGATAGACAAGTTGTCGTTGCAATGCCTGATGTAAATGAGAGAAGCGAGATTCTTAAGATACACATGCGCCAGATTCCAATTTCTGGTGATGTAGATGTAGAGAAACTCTCTCGTGCTACCCCTGGAACTTCTGGAGCCGATCTTGCTAACCTGGTTAACGAAGCCGCTCTCTTTGCTATCCGCAAAAATAAAGAAGTGGTTGAGATGGACGATTTCGAAGATGCACGAGACAAGATACTAATGGGTGTAGCGCGCAAGAGCTTGGTGGTTGCGGATGAAGAAAAACGAGCCACTGCAATCCATGAATCGGGGCATGCGCTTTTGCATTATTTTCTTGCACACGCGGATTCACTTCATAAGGTGACTATCGTTCCTAGGGGAAGAGCTCTGGGCTTGGCTTTATCCTTGCCAGATAAGGATACATACTCGAGAACTTATGGATGGCTTTACGATCGTATCGTGATTTCTTATGGCGGATATGCAGCAGAGAAAATTGTATATGGCGAAACCACTACAGGAGCTGCACAGGATATCAAGCAGGCCACAGAAATTGCCCAAAAGATGGTGCGCGAGTGGGGAATGGCGGAGGATATCGGTCCAATCTCTCTTGGAGAGGATGAAGAGCCTATTTTTCTCGGACGAGAAATAGCGCAACACAAGGATTATTCAGAAGCGACGGCGCAAAGGATAGATGCGGCCATTCAAGGCATTCTTGATTCTGCATTGGAAAAGGCAACCAATATTCTAAAGCGGGAGAAAGATCGACTAGTTAAACTTGCAGATGAGCTTATGCAAGTTGAAACTCTGGAGGATAAAGCAGTAAGAGAGCTTCTTGGGCTTCCTGAGGGTAAAGTTCTCTTGGAAGAGGGGATTGCGCCATGTTGAGGAATTGAATGAAAACACGGCAATCTGCTATTCTTGCTCTTTTTTTATCCTTAAGTATAGCAGTAATTCTAAACAACTGTTCATCCCTGCCTAAGAATGAGTCAACAACTAATTCCTCTGAAGATGCAATTATTGCCCGTCTGGGTATGCTTGTAGATACTGATCCTGAACAGTGCATCGTTGTGATCTCAAATTTATTCGAACAGCAACGAGAAAAAAACCAATCTTTTGAAACTAGCATCATCGGCGAGAAAGGATTTGTGCTTTTTAATAAAGCTATAGATAATATCAATGTCCTCTTTAGAAAAGCCATTGCAGACCAGGACATTCTCTCGGCTCGTCGACTCTCTTTTTCTGCTGCTTCTTTGATTCAGTATGTATCTTTTTATGATTCTCTTAGTGAAATGGTATCAGAAGAGCTATCGATTATAGCATCGCCGGCAATGAGACTACAGCTTGCTCTCTGGGAAGCAGAGAACAAATTCAAAGAATATGGTTATGTTACAGGCAAGGCAGTGCTATCTATGGCTTACCTGGGAGAGCAAGGAGAAAATTCTTTCAATAAAGATATGGCTTTTTCTATAGAAGACTTGAAAAAAGCTCTTATCGACGCAAGAGATCCAAAAGAATATTTTGCTACATGGGCTGCCAGGGCCAAAGAGAATAATGATCTCAATGCAGAAGCTTGGTTTGAATCGCTCTCGTCTGGTCGGATCAGTTACTCTCCAGCTATCCAGACTTCCAGTCAAGATTGGTTGGCCGATGCAGTGTCGAGCGTGGTCACAGTATATGTGGACCGCGGGTTCAAGGTCCAAGGCGGATACAGCGTTCCAGATCGCGTGCTTGGCACGGCTTTTCAAATTTCTGAAGGATTATACCTGACAAATTATCATGTTGTTCAGAGCGAGATTGATCCTACATACAAAGGATATTCCCGAATCAGTATTCGGCCTTCCGATAGTCCTCAGATAAGGGTACCTGCAAAAGTCCTTAGCTGGGATGAAGAATTGGATTTGGCGCTGATTAAGTCCACAGAACATGCTCGCGGTAGTATTTTGCTGCCTCCTCCAGGAATGAGATTCCATGCAGGAGATCGTGTCTTTGCTGTCGGCTCGCCAATAGGTCTTGAAAACAGCATTACAGCTGGTGTTGTCAGTTCATTGAGCAGAAAAATCATATCCTTTGGCGAAGCTGCTCAGATCGATGTTCCAGTCAACCAAGGTAATTCAGGCAGCCCGCTCTTTTCTGAAAATGGTGTGCTAGTAGGAATGGTCTTTGCCGGATTGCCATCATTTCAGAACATAAACTTCGCATTGCCTGTTCAATGGATTTCCTTATCTCTTCCTGCCCTATTCGAGGGAAAGGAAGTTGTCCATGCAAGACTTGGACTTATTATGGGGAAAGGCAGTGGTCAGAGTCCGCTAGTTCTTGCTGACCTCGATCCGTCTCTTTCTGCATTCAGAGCAGGTGATACTCTTAAATCTATAAATGGAAAGGTATCAAAGGACATAGCTTTGATTCAATTTCAACTCGCTTCTGTTCCGAAAGGCGCATTATGTTTTTTGGAAGCGCAGCGCGAATTTCAACCTGTCAGGAGATTGAGGCAGATAAGCTCTACCGATGGTGCCTCCTTGATACCTGCATGGGACAGAATTCACAAGAATTCAATACTTGAGGGACTTTTCGGAGCTAGGCTTATTCAGCTTAAGGACTCGGAAAAAGTAGGGGGCCTCTATTCTGTACAATGGGTATGCCCTGCAGAGGCAGCCGATGAAATAGGCCTTAGTGAAAACGATGTTATCACTGTTAACAAATTTCGACTCGATCAAAAAAATAAGATATTTATCCTTGAATTTTCCGCCAAGTCTAGGCTTAGCGGATATTTCGAACGCACTATCCATTTGGAGTTTGCAAGCGATAGTGCTACAATTATTTGAAAAGCTTCTTCCATGGACAATCGATCTAAAGCAAGAGGGAGGCAGGGAGGCCTGCAAGATGCCAAGAATTGCCATTCTTGAATCCGACATTCTAATAGCGTTAGATATCGCAAAGAGTATAGAACAAGAAGGGCTAGCAGAAGTAAATATCTATGAAAAAATTGAGCAGGCATATAAGGACCTTAATGGGCTCGAGTATGAGCTTTTTATCATTGATATTGGAGACAATCAACCTGAAATAATTGACGCTGCAATACGGATACATAGACAGACTGGCCTATACTGCCTTGTTGTCAGTGATCATGGCGTTACAAGTATTTCAGCAAAACTGCGGGAAGCGCAGCCTCTTGGCATTCTTGTAAAGCCATTTTCTAAACGAGAGCTTATCGCCAATGTCGAAACTGCGCTCTACCATTCATCGATGGAAAAAAAACTGAGAGATAGCGAACACCGATATAGAAATCTCTTTGCTTATAGTCTATCAGCGAGATGCATAACCGACATCGAAGGAAGAATCCTAGAGAGAAATAAAGTATTTGAATCTAGCTTTTCCAATCCAATAAGAGCTGAAAATGTAAAGGATATCTTACCCAATGATATGATCTGGAGAGAGATAATCGAAAGCCTTGAAGAAAATAATATTCTACAGAGAGAGATTCAAACAGATAGAATTGTGGATAGCCTCAAACAAAGATCGCGCGATTTCATATGCAGCTTTTCTAGGTTTCAGGAGGGGGGAAGCAGTGTACAAATTCTATGTGAGTTCTTGGATGTCACCGAATCTAGGAGGCTGAGGGAGGAATTGTTTCAGTCACAGAAGAGAGAGGAGATAGGACGGCTCACAAGTGGTGTTGCTCATGATCTAAATAATTTTTTGACTTCTATAATGGGCTTTCTGGAAATGATAAAGCTCGAAATTCCCAATGATTCGCCCGCGCATGAAGATATTCGAGGAATAGATAGAGTTGTTAAGAGGACTTCTGGACTTACGCGACAACTATTGGGCTTTTCCAGGCACAAGCCCTATTCGCCCGCTCCAATCGATCTGAGAGAAGTCATGGGCGACACCTATAAAATACTAAAGAGGCTTATCCCTGAGAACATAAGTCTTACCCTAAGCCTTCCCGAAGAGTCCTTAGTTGTCAACATGGACATATCGCATCTCGAACAGATACTTTTGAATCTTGTTGTGAATGCCAGAGATGCACTAGAAAAGACTGAGAATCCTCATATATCGATCCAGCTTAGCCAATTTGGAAACGATGCGCGTTATCCTAAAGAAGCCATGATACAGCCAGGCGATTATGCTCTAATCGCAGTTAAAGATAATGGAGCTGGTATAGATAATCAGAATATAAAGAGGGTATTTGAGCCTTTTTTTACAACTAAAGCGCAAAATCAAGGAACAGGCTTAGGATTATATATCGTTAAATCTCTCGTCGAAATGAATGGCGGCTATATTACGCTTGAGAGCAAAAAGGGAAGGGGGACCACGATCAAGATCTGGTTTCCTATCCTTAAGGGAACCAATACTACTACCAACCCCATGGCCCAAAAAGAATACTCTCTGCTCTCTATGATCAATCCGCCTAATAGTATATTGAAAGGAAGGCATATTATTATTGTTGACGATGATGAATCAATATTGGAGGCCTGCACAAGAATCCTAGAGAGTGCAGGAGCTATTGTTGATGCTTGTATCAACGCTGGAGAAGCTATTCTTCAAGCTGAAAGGACCAAATTCGATCTTCTGCTCACAGATATAGTACTGCCAGGCGTATATGGAACTGAATTATGGGAAAGGATGAAAAAAAATAGTCAAGCGAAAGCATGCATTTTCATGACTGGATATGAGTCCTATCAAACTGAGCAATTCAAAGGCGTTACTTTACTGCACAAGCCATTCGATGCTCGTACTCTTCTTGAATGTTGTAATAATGTTTTAAATATTTCTATCGAATCCCAAGAGACGATATAGCTCTATTTCATATCTATAGAGTTCTGAAGAAGTAAAAGTCCTTTTTTCATGTGGTATATCGATCTGTATCATCCCCTCCACCCGGGCAGGGCGCTGGCTTAAGACGATCACTTTATCAGCTAGATATAGTGCATCGTGAATGTCGTGTGTTACAATGATAACAGTCGGCTTTTCATCTTTCCATAAATGGAGAAAATCCTCCATAAGCTCGATTTTTTTTCTTAGATCAACCTCTGAGAAGGCCTCGTCCAAAAGAAGCATATCAGCTGGAAAAGCAAAAGCCCTTGCCAAAGCAAGCCTTTTTTGCATTCCCCCCGATAATTGGCTAGGCTTGAATTTCCTAAATTCCCAAAGTCCGGCTTCTTGTAAAAAGCGCTCGATTCTCAATTCTATATAGCCTATTCTAGAAGAGGATTGGAACAGAGAGCCCAAGGCGAATCGCAAGTTATCTTCCGCGCTTAGCCAACCGAGAAGCCTAGGCTCCTGAAAGCAATAGGAAAATTTGCGGCCTTCAATGCCAATTATGGAACCGCTATCGGCCTGGGAAATTCCAGACATTATATTGAGGATAGTCGTCTTTCCGCAGCCACTAGGCCCTATAATTGAGGCTATACAAGATTCTTCGAGAGAAAAGGTTACATCTTCGAGCACTTTGAGAGATCCATAGCTTTTTCTTAGATTTTCTATCTTGATATTCATTGTCAGCCTAGATCCTGGTTTTCTTCTTGAGAAGACTGTTGAAATCGTGCACTTAATCCATCTGTTAGAAGTCCGAATAAATACTCGCTCAGACCGCAAAGGAGTATTGTAATTATTGCCCAAGCAAAAACCGCAGCTGTTTCAATCGAAAGTCTTGCCTCCTGCATACCAGTGCCCAATGCCATGCGCGGTTGACTCAAGACTTCTCCAGCAACGACTACTTTCCACGAGAGCCCCAAAGCATTTTTCGCTCCAGATAGGATATATGGAAGCGCAGATGGCAAACGAAGGCGCCAAAAGACCAATGATGAAGGAACATGGAAAAAGTTCGACATTTGAAGAAGCTTTTGGTCTACCGCATGCACACCTGCCTCTGTCGAAGTATGCATTACAGGAAATGCCATAAGAATTGCGCTAAAAACAGGCACCTGCCAAGCCGGAAACCAAAACATAGCGACTAATATCAACGCCATAACCGGTGTTGCTCGCATTCCTACAATAAATGGGTTTAAGAAAGCCTGCGCTTGTGGCTTTATGCCACTTATTATGCCAGTGGCAAGCCCTAAAAGATCGCTAAGAATGAACGCCTCGAGCACCCTAAGGAAAGAGCCTCCTATGGAAAGCCAAAATTTATTGTTTCCGAAAAGCTGATAAAGAGCTCTAGCAACTTGAGCAGGGCCTGGCAGAATGATATCACTTTTTACAAAAAGAGCTCCTATCTCCCATAGTAAGAGAAACGAAATAATCCCCAATAGCTGCCATCTAAGCAGCATAAATCGGCGTTCACTTGATTTGCGCATAGAATGATCGGCTCGGCAACACACCGCCAACGCTTGTAGGATCGAATTTCAAGAATATTGATAGCAAAGACTCAATGCTTTGGATTGATTGAGAAGCTTCGATAAAGACAAAATTGGAGTTTGGGATAGCAATAATTGCCACTTGAGCGCTAACGCCTAGATCTAAATTCTCCGCAAGCTTTGCTATCATTTGTGGATCCTCGATGGCCTTATGGACAGAAGCGCGATACGAATCAAGCAAGATTCTTGCTTTATCTGGATATGATTCAATTAGTTCTTTTCTGGCGACAAAGAGAGACATTGGATAATCAGCCTGATTTGTCGCAATCTGCCATTCCTTTGTGATGTCTATAGGTGCTATTATTGCAGGATTCTTGAGAATCGCTTGAGTTGCAAAAGGTTCTGGTAATACAGCATAAGATATCTTTCCGCTTGCAAGCCCTGCTGCTATCTCAGGATAGGCAAGGCTATAAATTGCTGAGTAATCTCTTTCTATTTGCAAGCCCTTTTGGGCGCATAGGAATTGGAAAATATAATCAGGGGTGGCTTTTTGTCCTGCAATGTAGATCGTCTTGCCTTTGCAATCAGCTAGGCTCTGTACTTTGGTGTCCGTTGTTAAAAATTTGACCATACCATTGCCCACTACTGCTAAAGCTCTAATGGGCGCTCCGGCATTGTAGAGCTTAGCCGCTACATTTACAGGCAAAACGCCAGCGTCTATTTCTCCATTTAGAAGTTTTGCGACTACCATGTCAGCGCTTGCAACCGATATGAATTCAAATTCATTGGGGCTTGTTCTGGAAAGTTCAGATATCATCCATACACTACTCAACCCAGAAGGGCCTCTAATAACCGATACTGCAATCTTATCTTTAGGCAATGCATATAGACTAGAAATACTAGCCAGCAGCAAGAATAAGGCAACCAGAAAAATCATAGATCGCTTCATATAGAGTTCTCCTCTTTAGATTGATATTCTTGAAAAATCTCCTTTACTTCAGCCTCTGTAAAAGTAATATATAAATTTTTCTCGAAATAGGGAATAACCAGGCCTATTGGTCCATCTTTTACTTTTCGCAAATTTTTGACAAAAGTCGTATGAACATCGCCACCACAATTTTTTCGAGCTTTTGAGTAATATATTGCAAGCTTTGCTGCAGCTTGGAGTACTTCTGGGGGAATCGATTTGTTTTTCTTAGCTTTGATGAATACATAGGAGCCGCCATAATCCCTTGCATGCAGCCATAGATCCGAACCTCGCACAATATGGCGCAGAATATCCTCGTTTTCTTTGCCTGAGCGACCGATCAAAATCCTCCAGCCTTTAAAATCGAGGTATTGACAGGGGAAAGCAGGCTTCTCTTTTGAGCGAGCAGCTCCTCCTTTTCGCAGTATTCTAGCTATGATCAATGGATTAGACTCATTCTCAAGCTTATGAAGCCAAGTGTCCAATTGATTAAGACTTTTCTCCCAATGTTGAATTTCGGAACGGATTTCTTCGAGGCTAGATTTAGCCTTTCGGTATTTTTCGTAATAAATGCCAGCATTCTTAGCAGGATTGAGATTTTGATTTATCTCGATAAGAATCTCTTTATTCTCATAGTAATCATAAGCATGTGCAAATGCTTTTCTTCCTTGTATCTCAGTGTAATATCCAGCTAACAAAATATCTCCCAATTGGCGGAATCGCTCGGCTTGCTCATACTCCTTTTGTCTAAAAACAAGGTGATTCAATGTCGTCTCGATCGATAGCTTTTTTCTTTCGTATTTGTCTTGCGCTTGAGCGAGCAAGATAGAGCGAGAAAGATTGTCAGCATTTTGGGCATAAAATTGTTCTACGCGCTTCCAGAATGTACCATCGCCTTCGAGGTTGCGAACTGCATAATGCTTAGAAGATTGCTTATTGTAATCTAGTTGCTGAGGCAATACAAATGTAGCTCGAGATACTTCATTCCGAGCTGGAAGGCGTCTTAGGGCATCGATGATAATACCTTCAGAAGAGACTAAGAGGATATTTCCTGCTCCGCTCCATAACCTTGCATATAGATAGGATTCTTCTGGAACTCCTTCTTCATTTACTCTGATAATATCGATTTTTACAATGCGATCCTTGCCAATCTGTGCTGCATGTACTATAGTGCCTCCTCTAATTCTTGAGCGAAGACATTCCATAAAGCGCAAGGGGCGCTCGTTTTTGGGAGCTGGAGTGCTTAATGGATGGAGTCTGCATGCATTGTGGGCGATGCTAAAAAAATAATTAGTCAATATCCCTTTGCCAAAAAGTTCCAATATTAGAGAATCAAAAGTTGGTTGATAGACATTTTGAATTTTCGTTCCAACAAGTGGAGCTTCGCTTAGAATGAGATCTATTTCTTCACAGTTTAGTGACATAGAGACACTCCAGCCATTCTAGATAGCAGCCGATATTATTTCCGTTATCAAGCGGTTCTATCGGCCATGGCAATATTTATATTTCTTGCCCGAACCGCATGGGCATGGATCATTACGGCCAATTTTCTTTCCTTGTCTTACAACTGTAGCAGTAGCTGGTGCGGATGCAGCAGCTATAGCGGACTCTTTGCGCACTGATTGACTTTCACTAACAAAAGAACTGACTGCTTCATGGATTGTCTGTGATGCTTCTATCTTCGATGCTGATCGAGGAGATGCCGCTTCAACTGTTGGAGTGCTTTCCTTGATTCTTACTCTAAAGACCTTTGAGGCGATATTGTGCCTAATCGAAAAAATTAAGGATTCGAAAATATCTGATCCTTCGATCTTATATTCGAGCAGAGGATTTTTTTGAGCATAACTTCGCAAGTATACGGCTTCCCTAAGAGCTTCCATCGATTCTAGGTGATTGAGCCATTTTTCATCAATTTCCTGCAAATATGAAAATCTAATGAAAAAATTGAGGCTTTCAGTACCTGCTGCTTGTATTTTTGAATCGAGATCAAGATCAAGCTTATTCCTAATATCAGAAATAAGCTCGCCTGACTTGTAGAGTACAATCAATTCTTTTGCTGTCATTTCTATGCCAAAGCTATCAAAGAGCCATGAGCTAAATTCTTGGATTGCTTTGTTTGGATTATCCTTGAATGCTTGGGTGAGAATAGCATTCTGATCCTCTAGCATTTCGTAGGCTGCATCGCGAACTCTCTCTAAAAGATTGTCATCAGCTAGGATTGAATTCCTCTGCTCATAAATAAAGTTGCGTTGCTTATTTAGAACATCGTCGTATTCAAGGAGATGTTTTCGTATTTCGAAGTTCCTCTCTTCAACCTTTTTTTGTGCGCTTTCGATGGATTTGCTGAGTAAAGGATGATAGATTGGTTCTCCTGGCTTCATGCCAGCTCTGCCCATCAGTTGTTTGAAATTATCTCCTCCAAATAGGCGCATTAGATCATCATCTAGCGAAATAAAGAACACCGAGCGTCCAGGATCTCCTTGACGCCCGCTTCGGCCTCGTAGCTGATTATCAATGCGCCTTGCCTCATGACGCTCGGTGCCTATAACGCAAAGTCCTCCAAGGCTCTTGACTTCTTCATAATCTTTAGTCCATGTCTCGTATTCTCGAGATAAGATCTCTCTATATTTTTCTTCAGGTGCTTCGGTACCAGCTTTTCGCCTTGCACGGAACTCCGGATTTCCTCCAAGCTTGATGTCTGTTCCACGTCCTGCCATATTTGTTGCTATAGTAACTGCTCCTTTTGAACCTGCTTCTGCAATGATTAGGGCTTCACGTGCATGGTTTTTGGCATTCAAGACTTCGTGCTTTATACCATTTCTTATAAGCAAGGAAGAAAGCTTTTCTGATTTTTCGATGGATACCGTGCCTACTAGAATAGGCTGTCCCTTTGTGTGTATTTCTCCTATTGCCTCAATGATGGCATCATACTTTTCAGCTTCATTGAGATATACAAGATCGTTCTCATCTTTTCGAACGACAGGCCTATTTGTGGGGATGACCATTACATCAAGATTGTATATTTTATTAAACTCTTCAGCCTCTGTTTCGGCAGTACCGGTCATTCCGGCTAGTTTTTTATATAACCTAAAGTAATTCTGGAAGGTTATCGTAGCAAGTGTGCGATTGCGTCTAGCAATCTTGATTCGTTCCTTTGCCTCGATAGCTTCATGAAGGCCGTCTGAGTAGCGTCTACCATGAAGAATTCGGCCTGTAAATTCATCGACTATCTGAACTTGATTGTCCTGTACAACATAATCGACGTCTTTAGAGAAGAGATGCTGAGCACGGACCGCTTGCGTAAAATAATGGACGAATTGAAAATTTTCAGGGTCAAAAAGACTTCCCTTTATCAATCCTCTCTTTTGCAGCAATAGCTCGATATGGTTTAATCCTTCGCTAGTGAACATAACTCGCTTGGATTTTTCGTCTATTTTGAAATCCCCTTCCAATAGTTCGCCTTTGGCTTCGTCGGGATATTCGCCAGTCTCAGGGCTCTTCTTGACTTCGAGAAGGGACGAAGCAAGTCGATTGACCTCATTTACCCTGTAAGTGTCATCATCTGCAGGGCCTGAGATAATAAGCGGTGTCCTTGCCTCGTCGATTAGGATGGAGTCGATTTCGTCGATGATGCAGTAAGCATGACCTCGCTGTACTTTTTGGTCCAAAGACCAAACCATATTATCGCGCAGATAATCGAAACCGAATTCGTTGTTGGTTCCATAGGTGATATCGCAGGAATAGGCGGCTTTTCTAGCTATATTATCCGAGGAAAGGATGCATCCAACTTTTAGCCCAAGAAACTTATAGATTTGCCCCATCCATTGACTATCGCGTTCTGCTAGATAGTCGTTTACGGTGATGATGTGGACGCCCTGTCCTGCTAATGCATTTAGGTAAGCAGCGGTTACCGAAGATAGAGTCTTTCCTTCTCCTGTCTTCATCTCTACGATTTTTCCTTGATGCAGCGCAATTCCTCCAATTATCTGAACATCGAATGGGCGCTCACCTAGTTTTCTTCGAGCTGCTTCCCGCACAAGAGCAAAAGCTTCTGGCAAAAGATCATCGAGAGTCTCTCCTTCGGTAAGGCGATCCTTGAATTTTATTGTCATTGCAGGGAAGTCGCTATCATCAAGAGACAGAGCCCAAGGCTCGAGTTCGTTGATCTTATGGAGAAGTGGCAAAACAGCCTTGATATCTTTTTCTTCTTTTGAGCCCAAGAGAGCGGATAGGATTGTGTTTCTAGCCATGCATTAAGAATACTTTTGTTCTCAAAAAGGGTCAAGGAATGGTATAATTTCGAAAATGAAGAGATTTGTAGGTCTTCTATGCTTACTAGTCATAGCCAATATGCTTATGAGCTGCCACTCCTCCATGGAAGAAGGAAAGATACAAGCGCTTTTTGACCTTGGTTATGGCAGATCTGATTCCTCGATCGATATATCTGTCCAAAATAAGAATTCAGTTGATATTTGCCTTAGGAAAGGTATATTTCATCTGCTGAGTCGAGGAGAGGCAAAAATCCTTCGCATTTCCTCTTATGGCCAGACCCTTGCAATGTGGTATGACCCTAGAAAAGGAAGCGCACCTCTTGTCCTTAGGGATGTCCAGATGAGTGACTTTTCTTCAGCGAAAGATCTAGGCCGTTTTGCAATCCAAGTTTCATTCGATGATCCTGTCCATATTGCTACTGATTCTAAGCAAATGCTCTATGTTGCTGATGCTCAAATTGTAAGGAGGTTTGATTCCGATGGTAGAGAATTGCCTTTCCTTGGGCAAGAAGGTATTGGAGGAATTAGATTCCCTGTAATTACTGCACTCGATGTTCTCAGCAACGATGATATTGCAGTTTCTTGCTCATCGGAGTCGGAGAAAGCAGTCTATTTCTATGATCGAAATGGTATGTTTTTACAAGTGCTAAAATGGGATGGGCAGCATATGCCCGTTCCTGTTTCAATTGCGGAGAATTATCCAAATACGAGCGGCTCTCGCATCATTGCCTCGCTTGAGTCATTTCTACCGTGTTTTTTGGATGGGAAAAGAGTGGTGATGCTCAAGATCAACTATTATTCCGAAAAGTACGATCCTTCATCGGGAGTGACAATTTCAATCGAGCCTATTGGCGGTTGGATTATGGAGACAGATGCATCAAGCGGTGCGTTTCTGGATTCTTTTCCATTGCAGAGCAGTATTGAGGACTTGGGTATCGATCAGCAGATGATCGCCGCACAATTGAATGGCATTTTCTGTATTCGTTGGAGAGATATAGGATTAGCAGGAGAGGTTTTCTGCTTTAATAAACAGGGAAGGATAAATGGAAAATTGGATTTTCAAGTCCCTAACGCTGATGCTTCGCTTGTGGCTATGGTTGTTGGCGATGATGGGAATTTATACATTCTTACACAGTTATCTTCCAAGCTAAGGATGTATACATGGAAAATACTCACTTTGAGATGAGACAAGCTATTAGAGCCCTTGATCCATTTGATATGCCGAGAAAGCAATATGCAAGAGATTCGGAACAATTATGATGACATTCTATAGCATTTCCGCTATAGTCAACTCGCTATGAATCTAGAAGCATTTGTCCTCGGATGTGGCGGCATGATGCCCCTCCCTTATCGACAGCTCACCAGCATGCTTATACGTAGAGAGGGCGAGCTGTTTCTCTTTGACGCTGGAGAAGGAACCCAGGTTTCAATTCGAAGGCTAAATCTGCGCTGGAAAAAGATCACTGCTATTTTTATCTCTCATATGCATGCTGATCATGTTACTGGTCTGCCTGGCATTCTAATGCTCTCCAGCCAGGTAGATAGGGAAGAACCTCTCTATATTTTTGGCCCTCCAAGGATTGCCGAATTTGTCGATCAGAATCGGCATCTCTTGGATATGTACATCAATTACGACATCATCGTAAGAGAGATATATGAAGCTGGAACTATATGGCAGGGTGATGATTATTCGATACGAGCATTTCCTCTAAAGCATACCAAGATGTGCTTTGGTTACGCATTGGAAGAATCTAAGCGTCCTGGCGTTTTTTACCCCGAAAAGGCCCTTGCTCTAGGTGTCCCTCGTGGTCCTCTTTGGTCTGAGCTTCAATCCGGCAAGACAGTTCGACTTACAGAAGGAAGCTCTATAGAACCTTCAGAAGTTATGGGTGAGCCTCGCAGTGGAAGAAAATTCAGTTTCGTTACAGATACGCTTTATTTCCCAGAAATTGCTCAAGAGGTGTCAAATTCGGATCTTCTTATATGCGAAGGAATGTTCGAGCATGCGCTGCTCGAGAGCGCTGTCGACAAGCGGCATATGACTGCACATCAAGCTGCTCTAATTGCTCGAGATGCTGGCAACATAAAAAAGCTAGGCTTAATTCACTATAGCCCGCGATATGCCGATCGAGAGCTCAAGATATTGCTCGACGAAGCCCGAGAAATATTTCCTGATACCGTGCTTACAAAGGACAGAATGCGCTTTCCCATTGAGTTTGTCGATTAGGGCATTTCACTGTTTTATGCTATAGCGCTAGCTGGCTTAAATGCCAGGATTCTTGAACCGCTTCTTCCATGCGCTTCTTCAAGTGCTGCAAAAGCCTCTCTATATAGGCGATCAGGGGAGATCATACGATTGTATCGGGCGCTTATCCCAAAATAGAAGGGTGCTTCTTCCGATAGATCTTTATAGAGGCTTGCAGTAGTTGTGAGCACATCATCGAGATCCACTGCAACCTTGAGTGCCGAACCAGCATCTGTTCCAGGCAGAACCGCCGCATAACAGCCTTTCCCAAGCTCGAAGACAAGCGATTCCGATGCAAAATAATCGCGAATAGTAACTCCCAGAGCTAGGGCACTTGGGTCTGACTCACCGGAAAGTAGACAGTGAATTAGGAGTAGAGATGTCTCTTGATCGCGTCGAAGCTCAATATCAAGGCTGCGTTCTAGTTCACCGAGTGAAAGGGTGGAGGGGAAAACCTCGGACGGTGATACCTCTTCGGTTTCCTCTTCGGCCTGTGGCGCAGGAGCAACGAATTCTCCCGGCAGAAAATCATCAGAAGATGAGAGAGACATTGGGATCGCTTCGGATTCTGGTTGGGCAGCTTGCGTGATTTCTGAAGTTTTTACTTCTTTCTGGGCAATTTCTTCTGGCTGTTCTTCTTCTATGTTTTCTATATTCTCTTGAATAGCGGGGTTTTCTATGTTTTCTTGGGCTGCAGAAAGAGCTTCTTCAGAATAGAAGGCAGTCTCTAATGGCTTCTCAGGATACTCTTTCTTTTCAAGCGCTTCAGGTAATTCTTCTGTGCCAATTTCCTCTTTAGGCTCTTTAGGCTTCTCCTTTAATACAAGTTGCAATACCACAAGAAGCACAATCCATGCAACAAGTATTATAGCCGGAACAAGGAGAATGTTCGAAATATCTCTTTGAGATAAGATCGAATAAAGTGCCATTAGCTTCATGCCGTCGGGAAGGGGTGTCATGTAGATGACCGTCGACATACCTGGAGCGCGAAATACGCTGCCAGGATTTGTAGCTGGCGAAGCGAAGTAGGGCGATTCATCGGGCATTTTCCAGAGGACAAGTCCGTTGCGATCAAGGACTTGAACGGCGAGCAAATGTGTGCTTGCGTTATATAGGGATTTAAGCCTATCTCTTACAAATTGATCACCAAGATCCTCTTCGCTTGTTATGAGAGATGCTGCGTTTCGAAGGATGGAATACTCAGCAGATGCGCTCTGTTCTCCCAGAAGGCGTATCTCACCGATCTTCCATGCGACATATCCGACAATGAGAGCTAAAAGCACAAAAGTGCCAATGAACAAGATTATACGCAATGTTCGTTTCATTTTTTCCATCCCTGCAGTATATAATATCATTATCGGCAAATACCTGCCCAGTCGGAGAGTATTGTTTATTGATTCAAATGCACAAAATGCATGGGATTGCCGCTAGGAGGATAAAAGCCATGGCTACAAGTCGCAGAATTAGAGAAAGGTTCATGTCTTCGGGTTGGTATCCTGAAGATTCAGCAGAAATCAGTTCGCTTGTCGCAGATTGGACAGAATCTCAGAAGAATCTATCGGCATATGCTGTAGTCGCGCCCCATGCAGGATGGTATTTTTCTGGGGATTTGGCTGCTAAGTCGGTCTGGGCCTTGAGAGATTGCGATACAGTGGCAATTCTCGGGGGTCATTTGAGTAATGGAGATCCCATCCTATATGGAGATGAAGATAATTTCGACTGTACTGTTAGAGATGCAGAGAACGATACGGAGATTCTTAATGCCCTAAAGGTCGAATTGAAGAATGTTGGGATCCAAGAAATCGCTCCAGATCGAGACATAGATAACTCTGTTGAAATAATGTTGCCTCTTGCTGGGCTTCGTTTCCCAGAGGCTCGTATTCTATGGCTTCGCGTTCCGCCAGATTATAAAGCCAGAGAGCTCGGATCTGCCCTCTTCAGGGCGGCATCTTCATGCAAAAAGCAACTTGTTGCCATTTCTTCCAGCGATTTAACCCACTATGGCCCTAATTATGGTTTTATGCCACGAGGCTTGGGAGAGCCAGCTATCCAATGGGTTAGAAATGAAAACGACAGAGGTTTTATAAGCGCAGCGCTTGAGATGGATGCCGACAAGGTATTAAAACATGCCAGGAATAATTTCTCTGCCTGTTCTCCAGGAGCTGTTGCTGCGGCTATATCTTTTGCTCTCAATGCAGGAGCCAAACGTAGCCTTCTGATTGGGCACAAGCTCAGCTTCGACATCCATCCTGATCGTTCATTTGTTGGATATGCAGCTATCGCTTTTGTGCCATAGAGTCCTGCTTAGCATATTGGTCGAAAAGCATGAGGGCTTCTTTTTTAAAAGCATCACCTCGTTCAAACTCATGTATAAACATACCAAAGCTTGCACAGCCTGGAGAAAGAATTACAATATCACCAGGATCCGCCTGCTTGTCTGCAGTCTGAACTGCTTCATGCATCGAAAAGAGAGGCCCTTTGTAAGGCACTTTGTTCGCATCGAGGATTGGAATGAGACGATCTGTTCCACTTCCAGCGAGAAGAATTAGCGCTTTTAGGCTCCTTGCTTTTTGAGCAAAGGTGGAGAAGTCGCTCATCTTATCGCTTCCGCCGGCTATTAGAACTATAGGATTAGAAAAGCTCTCAATGGCTGCAATTGCCGCATCTGGGATAGTTGCAGTGCTATCATTGTACCATCTTATGTCCCTTGTAGAGCCTATGAATTCGAGCCGATGGGGCACTCCGGGAAAGCTTGCGAGTCCAGACATAATATCTTCTGGGCGCAGACCAAAGGCCCGGGCCGCGACCGCGGCGGCCAAGAGATTCTTTTTTTGATGGTGCCCAGGAACCAAAACATGACTTGGCACGAGTAGTTCTTCTGGCCCATCGATGTTGAATTTTCCATGGCCTTCGAGAAGATCTACAGACGAAGGAAAAGCCCCAAAATTATCGTGATTACACAGACTTATTTCGCTTTTCATAAGCCAACCACCCAAAGCACTTTTCCCAATTGACTCCTCGAGGGGCCTTTCGCCGTACCAAAGAACACGCGCTCGGGTTTCCTCTGCAAAAGAATGCCCCCATTTCTGATCAGCATTACATACTGTCCAGCAATTCTCATCTTGTGATTCATATATTACGCGTTTGTCGGAGACGTAAGCCTCCATGGAATCATAATAATTCAGATGATCGGGCAGAATATCGCTCAGCACCGCTACAAGTGGTCTCAATAGACCTGTACCTCGCAAGTCTCCAAGTTGCCAGCTTGAAAGCTCAAGAACTACAGGGACTTCTGCATCTGTCTCATTTAAGAAATCAAGAGGAGAAACTGTGATATTTCCTCCCAGCAGGGCTTTTTTATTGTTTTTCAAGAAGACATGCCAGATGGCGGATGCAATGGTCGATTTTCCTTTTGATCCAGTTACCGCGATAAGAGGCGATTTGGAATAGCGCAGAAATATTGAAATATCGGTCTCTATTCTTTTTGCAAAAACGAGATAAGGCGAATCGCGGCGAACAGCAGGGTTTTTTATGACTATATCTGCATCGATGAAATCTTTTTTTTCATGGCGACCTAGAACATAGCGGATCGGCAGGCCTTGGAGTTCATATATGGCTGGTGAAAGAATCTCAGCGCCGCGTAGGTCTGTTACTGTGACCTCTGCCCCAGCTTTTGCAAAGAATCGGGCGCTCGCAATCCCGCCACCATGAAGACCAAGTCCCATTATGGTAATATGTTTGCCGCTAAATTCATCCATTTTTCCGATAATTCTCCTTTGTCTAATTTATTTTATGGTGTTGCTAGCATTTGACTTTTTTAAAATATAGCATAACCAGAATATCATCGATAGCCTGTTCTATCCTAAGAAGGAGAGGGGATGCAATTAAATGCATAGAATTCGAATATTATTGTATATTGTGTCAGATTGTGCTAAATCATGATTTTTCTTGACAGATTTGGAATTCAATCATAGGCTTGAATGAATTATGAACCGCATAGAACATCATCCGATACTTTCTGTAAAAAATAATCTGACTCTCGTGAATTTTTCGTTCGATGGAGAGGAAATGTCCGGTTATGAAGGAGAACCAGTGGCTTCTGCCCTAATATCCGATAGCCGACATGTGTTTTCTTATCACTTTCGAGATGGCTTTCCTCAGGGTCTTTTCTGCGCAAATGGTCAATGTGCACAGTGCACGATGTTGATAGATGGCATTCCAAAGAAGTCATGCGTAACTCCTTTGGTCCAAGGAATGGATGTCCGTACAATTCATGGACTACCCAAATTGCCTCCTCAGGATAGCCCGCTTGTTCAAGCAGAACGCAGATCGATTCGCACTGATATTCTAATCATAGGCGCTGGACCTGCTGGACTCGCTGCAGCTGCCGAGCTAGGCAGTATGGGCTTTCAGGTTCTCGTAGCTGATGACAAGCCACAGGCAGGAGGCAAATTAGTCCTCCAGACTCATAAATTTTTCGGATCAGAAGCCGATTGCTATGCAGGAACACGCGGCATCGATATTGCTAAGATTCTGCAAGAGCAAGCCCTGCAATACCCTTCCGTTACGATACTGACGAATGCTCCTGTGGTAGGCATCTATAAAGACCGAAAGGCTGGGGTCTATCTCAATTACGAATCCTATTTGCTTGTCGAGTTTACCGCTCTCGTTGTTGCTGCCGGAGCAAGAGAGAAAGCACTGCATTTTGCTGGCTGGGATCTTCCTGGAGTAATAGCCGCAGGAGCTTTCCAGACACTTGTAAATCGAGATCTTATCAAGGCATATAGCAATATACTCATTGTAGGTTCAGGTAATGTTGGCTTGATTGCTGCATATCATGCCCTTCAGGCAGACATCGAGGTCACTGGTATTTTCGAAGCCGCTGGCAGGGTTAATGGCTATCAGGTACATGCCGATAAAATACGGCGCTTAGGAGTGCCAATACATCTAAATACGACAATAACGAGGGCAGAGGGCAATAAAAAGGTCGAGAGAGCCTATGTCGCTGCAGTAGATGAGAGATTTCAGCCTATCCCAGGAACAGCAAGAGGCTACGAAGTAGATTCTGTTCTTATTGCAGTAGGCCTTGCGCCCTGCAATGAATTTTTGGAACAAGCCAGACGCTATGGCATCATGGCGGTGGCTGCCGGAGATGCATCAGAGATAGCAGAAGCTTCGAGTGCTATCTATGGCGGCAAGACTGCGGCGGCAAATCTTGCGCTCATGCTAGGACTAGGGAAAAAAGGAGCTATTGATCCAGGGTGGGAAAAAACCAGAAAAGTACTTGCTTCACGACCGGGAGATTGTTATGAACGCTCTCCAATAGTTCCTGGCAAAGAATGGCGGCCAGTATTCTTTTGCTCAGAGGAGATTCCATGCAATCCATGCGCAACGGTTTGCCCACTGGGGTCAATAGAGCTCAGGTCAATGCAAGGCAACATTATGGATCTTCCTTACTTTGCAGGAGATCGCTGTACAGGATGTGGAGCCTGTGTGGCGATCTGCCCGGGTCTCGCCATTACTCTGGTGCGAAGGGTTGCAGATGATAAGGCACAGGTAGTTCTTCCATGGGAGTTTAATGTCGATTTTGGACTCGAGGAAGATATGGAACTTGTAGATCAAAAAGGCGAGGTATTGGAAATAGCTCCTGTAATATCGAAGCGAAAAGTGCAGAAAAGGAATACCTGGCTTTTGACCTTCGAGGTAGATGTAGCACATGCAGCAAGGATTGCAGGTGTCCGACATCTCAAGACGCAGGAAGTACCTCAACCGCAAGAAGATGCAATGGAATTCAAAAAGGCATCTAGCACTATATCTGTTGAAAAGAATTCGCTTGAAGACCTAGATACTGTTGTATGTCGCTGCGAACGAATTACCTTGCGAGAAATAGTCGATTTCATCAAGAAACATGATGTCAAAGATGCAAATCAGCTCAAATCTCTCAGAGTAGGAATGGGTGCATGTGGAGGGAAAACTTGCTCACAGCTTATCGCAAAGGCATTCATCATTGCAGGAGTGAATCCAGCTGAAATCGAGCCTTTTACTCAGAGACCGCTTTTTATGGAAGTGCCTATGGGTTCTCTTGTGAATGAAGGTTTGCACAAACTAGGTGGTAAAGACGCAGGCACCAGAGGAGCACCATGAAAAATTATGATATTGTAATAATAGGAGCTGGATCGGTGGGCCTGCCGCTATCCTGGCAGCTTGCAGAAAAAGGTCTCAAGGTTGCATTGCTAGATGAGGAAGCTTCCTGGGGAAGAGGTCAGAATCGGGCTGCTATAGGCGGAATAAGAGCTACTCACTCAGATCCTGCAAAGATTCATATCTGTCTTGAGTCGATAAGGCTTTTTTCTTCGATGCAGGAGAAGTATGGATTGGATGTGGAATGGAGGCAGGGAGGTTACCTTTATCTCGCGTTTGATGAAGCGACAGAACAACAGTTTTGCGCACTTCTAGAAAAGCAGAAAGTCGCTGGTCTGGATATTGACTGGGTATGCCCAGATACAGTTTATCGTCTCGCGCCTGGGCTTAGAACCGATGATCTAAGAGGAGGCACCTTTAGCCCTCAGGATGGCTATGCTTCGCCTCTTATGGCTGCAAGTGCTTTTCATTACCTTGCGCTAGAAGCTGGTGTATCTTTTTTCTTCAATACTAAGGTAAAAGCAATTCATAGAGAAGGCGAAAGAATCTCTTCGATTGAAGCGGGCGGTGAGAGTTTTTCTGCAGACATCTTTGTCAATGCAGCGGGCGCAAAGGCTGCTGACATTGCAAAAATAGCCGGCTTCGATCTGCCTGTATTTCCAGATTGCCACGAGGCAGGTGTGACAGAACCGGTCGAGCGTTTTATGGAACCAATGATCGTCGATATCCGCTCAGATGCCGAATCCGGCAATTATTATTTCTATCAGGCTGCTACAGGGCAGATTGTGTTCTGTATTACTCCTCGCCCACAAATATGGGGTCGAGACAAGGATTCTACATCCACTTTTCTTCCGCTTGTCGTTCGTCGAATGCTTGAGCTGTATCCTAGGCTTCGCAATTTGCGTGTGCGGAGGACATGGCGCGGCATGTATCCGATGACTCCTGATGGTCTTCCGATTATTGGCTACCCCGATATGGCTGTGAATTTCTTGCAGCTTGTTGGGATGTGCGGACAAGGCTTTATGATGGGGCCTGGTCTAGGCAGCATCATTGCGCGGTCAATTGCTGCAAATGGTTGCCATGAAAGGCCCGAGGGTTTCACTGATTATGGTTTTTTGTTTGAAGAACTTTCGATCAATCGCAGCTTCGACCATGCTGAGCTTCTGAGCTGATTGACAAAGCCATCATAAAAAGCGATATTTAATATTCAGACTTATTTAGTAGGAATTATAATGTTTCAGGTTCCAACAAAGACACAGTATGCTATTCGAGCCCTTGTGCATATAGTGCATGCAAAGTCCGCAAGCGTTGCAAGCATCGCACAAGCAGAGCATATTCCCTCTAAATACCTTGAAGCAATTCTAGGTAAATTGAAAAATGCTGGACTTTTGATCGCTAAGCGTGGCCGGAGTGGAGGATACAGGCTTGCAAAAGATCCAGCGCTTATCCCAATGAGTGAGGTGGTAAAGGCAACCGAAGGCGAGATAAGGCTTGTCGAATGTGTCGACAATGCAGCGAGTTGCATATTAGGCGAGGGCTGTCTGCCTAGGCGTTTTTGGCTGGGACTTAAAAGTACAGTCGATCTATATCTCGAATCTGTGACTCTAGCGGAAATTGCGGAACCTGAAATATCATCGACTTAAGGAGGCATCCATGAAAAAAGTGGTGGTTGCCTGGTTTATCTTATTGTTCCTATCATTTCCAGCCTCCGCGTCTGGAGAAATCACTCTAAAACTAGCGCACCTAAATCCTCAAGCGCCTTATGAGGTAGTATCAGCCGCCATGTCGGCAGTTTTCAAAAGCGAAGTAGAGAGCAAGTCGGATGGCCAGATAAAAGTTGAGATTTACCCTGATGGTGAGATAGGGAAAGAAGTTGAAACGTTGATCCAGGTTAAGTCGGGCAAGGTACAATCTTTTATCTCTACCTCTGGTGCCATTGCTCAATTCTATCCTCTCATAGATGTTACTAACATCCCTTTTGCATTTTCGAGTTACAACGTAGCTTACAATGTATACGATGGGCAGTTTGGAAAAGAACTCGCCGCTGACATAGAAGAAAAGGCTGGTTTTCATGTCCTTGGTTTTGGAGAATCAGGAGGATTTTTTGCCATCACGAATTCAAAGAGGCCAATTAGATCACCTGGAGACTTAAAGGGCCTCAGACTAAGAACTATGCCTATCCCACTCCATCAGGAAATTGTTAGGGCGCTAGGTGCAACTCCAATTTCCATTGCCTGGTCGGAACTATATAAAAGCCTTCTAGCTGGAGTAGTGGATGGTCAAATGAATCCGGTATCTATCATAGTCATGGATAGATTATATGAAGTACAGAGATATGTGACTCTATTAGATCTTATATATTCTCCTTATGTATGGGTCATCAACCTAGAGTTCTACAATAGCCTTTCCAAAGAACTTAGAATAATCGTGGATGATGCTGCAAAAACTGCAATTTTAGCAGGAAGGGGACTATCGAGAATAATAGACTCAACCGAAAGGGGCCTTCCAACGCTTTCCAAGAAAATGCAGGTCTATGTCCCATCCAGAGCCGTTATAAAGCAGTTTCAGGATATTATGGTCCCTGCAGCGCAGAAGTTTTTGCTTACGCAGTACAAAGAGGAAGGAAGAATCTGGATGGACAAGTTTTTCGCTGCCATCGATAAAGCGGAGAAAGAGTTAGAGTATTGATTGCCGTATCTTTCTCAAGCGCCTGGTCATAATAGCAATGCTTTCCTCAAATAGGATATTTTTCAAGCACAGATCAAAGCTTTCCGAATATGTAAGCAAAGATGCGCTGTATGCCATCTAAAAGAGTTCTAAATATATTGCCTTTCGAAATATCTTGGCCAGAAATTAGGTTGACCGAAGCTATCTTTGTACCATCTATTTCATAGACGATTTCGCCTAACTTTTGGCCTCTATATATAGGAGCTTTTACGTTTTTGACAGTCTCAATTCGAGCAGTTGCTCGGTCTTTGAGGATAGCAGGAACAGTAACCGCTGCCTCGCCTTCAGGCTCTGGATCTACCCAAATCGATTTGCCAAACCAGACACGGAGAGGCTTTGGTATTATGTAGCCAGGTCTTGCAGTAGCAAAATTTGCAAATGCCCAATCGAGGAGGGCTTTCGTATCTTTTGTGCGCTGGGTAGCGCCATCTGCGTAAGGAGTCGATGATCCTCCCAAGAGGACTGCAATAAAGCGATTACCATTTCGCATCGCTGTTGCAGCCATATTATAACCCACTTCGATAATATAGCCTGTTTTGAGGCCATCGGCGCCTTCGTAGCTGAATATAAGGGGATTGCGATTATACTGAAGGACAATACCATTAGGGCGGTATTGTGATGTTGCATGTTCAGGTCTAGGGAATTGAATTGAATGTATCGAATGAAGCTCTTTGAGTGCTTTAGGATGCAATTCAATATATTTTTTACAGAAAAAAGCAAAATCTCTCGCAGTCACAAGATTGAACTCCGAAAGGCCACTTGGCTCAACAAAGCTGAGGTTTTGGAAGCCCATTGCTTTGACTTCATCGTTCATCATCTGAGCAAATTTTTCATTCGATCCTGCGATACGGCGAGCTAGTGCATAGGCCGCATCATTGCCCGATACTACAGCCGCTCCCAGCATGAGATCCCGGACACTGACCTTCATCCGTGGTTGTAAGTACATAAGCGAAGAACCATAGGGTATGGAAGGCGAGCAATCTTGCGGATCGATCTCAATAATCTCGTCCAGGGAAAGTCTCCCTGATTTTATCTCTTTCATAGCGATATGGAGAGTAACAAGCTTTGCTAAGCTGGCAGGCGGTAGGCTTTGATCCGCTTCTTTTTCATATAAGACAGTCCCTGTTGCAGCATCTATCAGTATGGCTGACCTGGCGTTGAGCGAAGGTGGATCAGGAACTTCTATTCCTAATCTATTGAATGTTTCGATCGTGTTGGCTGGAAGGCTAAAAATGACAAGGCATGCGATAATCCCTATAATTGAAAGTCTGGCCTTGTTTATGGATATTTTGCGTCTTTTTATTGCTCGAATAAGCTTCATCGATGTTTTCCCGATTAGAAATCAGCTTGGCGTGGTGCTCTTGGGAAAGGGATAACATCGCGAATGTTAGTCATTCCCGTTATATAGAGGAGAAGTCGCTCGAATCCAAGCCCAAAGCCAGAGTGAGGAGTGGAGCCGTAGCGCCGCAGATCTAGGTACCATTGGTAGGGCTCTTTAGCAAGACCCAATTCCTGCATTCGCTTTTCGAGAAGATCGAGTCTCCATTCTCGCTCGGAACCCCCGATTATCTCGCCAAAACGAGGCACTAGCACATCCATGGCTGCAACGGTCTTGCCATCTTCATTCTGTTTCATATAAAAGGCCTTGATTTCCTTTGGGTAGTCTGTTACCACTACCGGTCCGCCAGCGACTTTCTCCGTGAGGAATTTTTCATGCTCACTCTGAAGATCGCAGCCCCAATAGGGCTTAAATTCGAAAACTACATTCGACGCCTCTAGTTCTCGAATCGCCTCGGTATAGCTCATTCGAGTAAAGCTTGTCTGTACAACTTTTTCTAAGGAGTCTCTTAAGCCTGGTTGTATGCGCTGATCGAAGAAGGCTATATCTTCTGCACAATCCTGAAGGGCTGTGGAAACAAGATATTGAATGAACTCGGTTGCCAGAGCGATGTTGTCATCCAGGTGAGCGAATGCTATCTCTGGTTCTATCATCCAGAATTCGGCAAGATGGCGCGTAGTATTGGAGTTTTCAGCGCGAAAGGTAGGACCGAAGGTGTAGACTCGCGAAAGCGCTTGGCAATATGTTTCGACATTCAGCTGCCCTGATACCGTCAAGAAAGCCTTTCTTCCGAAAAAATCCTTGTCGTAGTCGATGGGAGTGCCTGATTTTGAGAGCGCTTCAAGATCGAGGCTAGTAACTTGAAACATTGCGCCAGCTCCCTCTGCATCGCTTGTGGTTATAATAGGTGTATGTATGTAGTAGAAGCCGCGTTCCTGGAAAAATTGATGGATAGCGAACGCCATCCGATTTCGAACGCGGGCTACGGCAGCAAAAGTATTTGTTCTGATTCTCAAGTGCGCGATTTCACGCAAAAATTCGAGGCTATGTGCTTTTTTCTGAAGCGGATAGCGGTCTGAAGGTGCTTCGCCTATCAGCTTAATCTGTTGGCATTTGACTTCTACCTCTTGGCCTTTGGCAGGAGAGGGAACTAGTTCCCCCATTATCTCCACGCTCGCTCCTGTCGATAATCGCAAAATGCTCTCATTTATCGATTGGTTCTTTTGGAGAGAAGAATCCAGAACACATTGGATATTCGATAGACAAGAACCATCGTTTACTTCGATGAAAACGGCTTGCTTGGTCTCGCGCTTTGTGCGGACCCATCCCCTTACGGTTACAGGCTGACCTACAGCTTCCATGGAAAGAAGTTGCTTTATTGTTGGAAGAAGAATCATGAAAAGCTCCATAGAAAGAGTGGTGCATGGCTTTTCGTCATGCGCTAAAATTCATATACTCCTTTTTAGCACGACAGAGCCATAATGGTCAAATACCATCGGGCTTGGTTGTCAATTTTAGCTTGGGAGAAGAGCGTGAGATATAGTCTTACAACAGCCTATTTCCTTTGGCTTATTTCGGGGTTTGGAGCCCTGGGATTCCATCGTTTCTATTTAGGAAAGACCGGAACTGGGCTTTTGTGGATGTTTTCAGGTGGTCTAGGAGGATTGGGAAGCCTATATGATCTTATTACTCTGCCTCGCCAGGTTCGAGAAGCAAATCTCGCTTATGCTGCGAGAGAAGCTATTGGATATGAAAACTATAGCCAAGGGGGTGGATTTATACCAAATATGCGACAGCCCGAGACTCCCGAGCGGGTTATTCTGCGACTCGCTAAGGCCAACAATGGCATGGTCACGGCAGGCGAAGTTGCAATCGAGGCCAATATCCCTATAGAAGAGGCACAGCGCCAGCTCGATAATCTTGCAAAAAAAGGCATCGCTCAGGTGCGAGTTCGTAGTTCTGGTGTGCTTGTCTATTTCTTTCCGGAATTCTCCAAGGAAGACACGGATTTTGTAGATTGAATATCACTCGGATTGTTTTAATGCTTTCTTGCTTATAGATCTCATCGTGAATCGATCAAAGCGAAATCCCTAAGGCCGCCTGTAATATGCGGTAACTGGGTAGCTAGCCATTCTTTTTCAAGTGCTTTTTCAGCGTAATTGTAGGCTTCGATACAAGAGAGAATCCCATCGCTATCGAAGTCTCCATTCATTGAGCCATCTTCTGATGTTTCAGCGGCTTGGAGAAAATAGCGGGTGAATATCCCATAGCCACCGTCATTGCTGGAGTATTCCCAGGACTCTTCATTCCAGCCTGCGGCTGATATTACAAGAGGAGCCGCAGAGGGATATTTCGTCGCGGAAGCGGAGTTCTGAGCGAGGAGCTCACCAAAGCGGAAAAGCATTTCGATATTTGTAGATATCTGATCAGATGCAATGTTGCCGGGTGCAGCATCTATGCAATCCCCTGGATTTGCAAAGCCTCCCGAGTAGCAAGAATCGAGGATGACAAGTTTGTTGGTTGCATTTATATTGTTGAGCCAATCAGAAAATTCTGTAGCCGAAATCATGCTTGAAATCATTTTGGAATAAGAAGAAAGATCGGCATCGCTTGGTACAATGTAGGCTTGATTTATGCCCCCATAGCCGTGTCCCGAAAAATAGAAAAGAAATGTTGTTAAATCGGTTGGAGCTTCCTGCAAAGCGCGCTCTATATCGTCTTTTGTTGCTTTATCATTGTCGGATTCTCCAGATTCCGCCTTGATAAGCTCCACATTCCAGCCCGCATCTGTCAACATGGCTTCCATGGCTTTGGCATCGGCGACACAGAACTCTAAATCCCCAATGCTATTTCCTTCATTATGGATATAATCATTTATCCCTACCACAACCGCATATTTCTCGCCTCGAAATGTAGCATTGGTTGGAAAAAGAAGTTCACATCCTCCTAAAAGCAACCATATAAGAAGCACGATGTAGATTCTCTTCATTAGGTCGCGATATTTGCAAATCTCTTTTGCCATATCTTTCGCCTTTAAGCAAGAATATATAGATTTGTTAGATATATGTATGGCTCTAAAATTCATATCTTATCCCCATAACAAGCCCAGATAAGACGCTCTTACCATCTGCTCTGAATGCGAATTCCAAAGGTAAGGCTGCAAAAAAAGCTGGGCCACGGTCGATTTTGGTATTCCAAGATACTTTTAGAAGCCACGAGTTATATGCCGAATAAAGCGTCGTCTGTGTATAATTGGAGAAATTTGCAAGATATGCCATAGAGAACAGCAAGCTATTCTTATGCATCATTATTGAATCGAGGAATTCCAAGCCGAATTCCAATTCTGGACCAAGCCCGATAGCACTCCAGGCCCTATAGCGCGAGCCATCCGATAGCCAGTTGGAAGCTGACATGCTTATATATTGGACATGCAGTCCTGGTGATAATATTGTAGAGACACGCGATGGAATTTTCTCTTCGACTTTTGTGAGATTCTTATTGTCGATAGATATACGGAATAACCAATTAGCATCTGCTGAAAAATTCCATCCATTGTGATATCCTGTCGCAGTGCTTTGGGTATTTGTCCAAGCATCAGCGAACCCCATGCTAAATTCCAGGGCTGGAAGTGCTCCAATTGTCAGCACAATGCTAAGATTGCAGAATACGAGCAACAGGAAAAAGAATACTTTGCTTCTTGCCTTGCCGATTAGCTTATCCATAGTTATTGTTTAATACTACTTGGTTTTCTTTAAAGAGTAATCATGTGGGACATCAGCATGAAGAGAATATTTGCGTATTTATTATTTATTCTAGCCTCTTCATTTATCTTTGGCACTATCTCAAGCTGTAAACCACGCTTGCGACTTCCAGAAGACAATAGCCTGGGCGGGAATGCACAGTGGCTTGTAATATCTTCCCAGTATTGTCAAATGAAAAACGACCCTACAAATAGTTCACAAAATCTTGCTGTCCTCCGAAAGGGGACTGTTTTGCGTATTATAGAGAGCAAATATAGTACATCTGAAAGCGATCGAGGGACACTCTGGTTCAGAATACAAGAAGCTGGACAAAATGGATGGGTTCAAGCCTTGGAAGTAAATACATATTCCAGCGAAAATCAAGCAAGAAATGCTGCTCTCAGGATGGAATAAACATGGATTTTTTCAAAGTATGGATTCTTCCACCGCTCGTCGGTGCGATTATCGGGTATTTTACGAACTGGCTTGCCATAAAAATGCTTTTTAGGCCATACAAAACAATTCGATTCGCAGGTGTCCCTTTGCCCTTTACTCCAGGCTTGCTGCCTCGCGAAAAAGATAAGCTTGCAATTAGTTTGGGAGAGACAGTTTCTAAAGAACTCCTGACTCCCGATGTAATAACACAGAGAATTAGGTCTCCAGCAATAAGGCAGACTATCATGCGGGCAATCAAATCGGCTCTTACTGCATTTTTGAACCAGAATGCAGAACAGCTCTTTTCCCAAATTAGAGAGTCAAGCCAGGAAGCGGCAAAAGATGGCGAGCCCTCGGTTCTTCTTCTAGATTCGAATAGCCGAGAATTAGAGGGGAAAGCCCAATCTTTAGATCGAATAACAATTGACTCCGAAGTTTCTGCTTTTCAACGCAATATAGTGGAGGCTCTACAACATTTAGTGGAACGCAAAAATATTCAAAGCTCTATAGAAGGAATGTTCGCTGAATTCCTGAATCGACTTGGCAGGCTTACCTTTAAAGAACTAGTTTCTAAAGAACAATTCATAGCATCAGTGCTCAAAGCTAGTTCTACTTTAGAAACAAGAATACTTTCAGAATCCTACCGTGAGCAGAGTTTTCAGTCTTCGATATATAAGTCATCAAATCTCAATCCTCTTTTGAAAGCAGCAATAGACCTTCCTCCAGACGCGACGGTTATGTCTCTCTCAGATGCACTTGTTCCGCAGGCATATTCCTGGTTTCTAGACTATATAGATGATTTTTTCCATAGTAAAGGATTTAGGGCAAGGTTGGAAACCGAAGCTAAAGCATTTGTAAAAAGAGCATTAGATAGACTAGGGCCTATCCAAAGACTATTTATCTCTATTGCAGGCTACGATGCGAAGATTGCTCAAGCTATGCCCGAGACCATTGAGGATCTAATACAGACTATAGAACGCATCTTGAAAGACCCTTCCACCCCCAAGAGTATTTCTGATGCTCTTTACAAAGCAGTTCTTAGCTGGCGGTCAAAAGACGAAACCGGAACCACAAAGGCCGATGAAGAGATATATCAGCACGCAAATGACTCCATCGGCTCTAAAAGTAGAGCCATACTAGAGCAAGTTGTTTTATCGCTCAAAGATTCCCCCGAAGAGTTGCGACAAAGAGCCGAAGCTGTCTATGAATCTCTTTCGGATCTAGAGTTTATAGAAATCTTGGGAATACAGGCAAATACCGAAGCTATTTCGGGATTTGTCTTTTCAATCATCGTTCCTGCCACTCAGATTTCCAATATGAGCGCCTCCAATACAATAGGGGCAATCTTTGTGGAGATATTAAAGGATGCGACCAAAGGCAAGACCTTTGCAGATATATTGAAAATTCAAGATTCCGAAATCGAGCGACTATCCGCTTCGCTCACAGATGGATTTCTCGAGCTTATCCAAGCTCGAATATCGATTCTAATCGATGCATTCGATATCACATCGATGGTTTCTGAGCGGATCGATAGCCTAGACATGAAGGAGGTCGAGCGCATTGTCCTTCAAGTGGTAAAAAAGGAATTAGCTTGGATTACATGGCTTGGCGGTATTCTAGGAGGGATGATAGGCTTTATTCAGAGCATAATCTCGACTTTTTGAACTCTGCGCATAGATAGAATGAGCCCGTTACAAGAAGACCGGCATTTTTCTCTTTTGCATCGCTTAGAGCTTTGGCTATTGCGCTATTTGTATTTTCAATTAGATAGCAATCTGATAGGATGCTATTTGGCATCTGTTTTTGAAAACTTTCAAATACTATAGCTGGTTCACTCTGTTTGAATGTACCAGGTCTCGTTATGATTATTTCGTTGAAATAGGGCGAGAGTATTTTCGCAATTTCCTCATGCTTCTTATCATGAGCGCATCCGAATAATAATATGCGCGGAGCCTTTGAAAGTCCTAGAAATGTAGAAAGAATATTGCGGATCGATTCCGGAGTATGAGCTCCATCGAGCACGACGAAGGGAGAATGCGAAACTATCTCAAATCGCGCGAGCATAGATGATGAAGCAAAGCCCTTAAGCATGTGTTCAGTTTTCAGGTCGATGTTTAGCTGAGAAAGGGCAAGAGCAGAGACGGCCATATTTCCAGCATAGATCGAGCCCACCAAAGGCGTGCTGATTTCAATCGAAGCACCTTGCAGGAGTCGAAGTAGGCTAGGAGAAGTAGTATCAGTTGCGGATAATCTACAGCAAGTGCCTTGGATATTGACCTTTATATCGGACACAGATATATCTTTTCCAACTACTAGGCAGGGAGCTCCCATATCTTCGGCTTTCTTGAAGATCACCTTGAGCGCTTCTTCTTTTGGCTGAATCGTACAGATTGGTACACCCCTTTTGATTATGCCTGCTTTTTCTGCAGCGATGAGAGGTATAGTCGAGCCAAGAAATTGAGTATGCTCAAGTTCTATAGGTGTTATTATGCAAACATCGGGTGAGACGATGTTTGTCGAATCCAGCCGGCCCCCCAATCCTACCTCGATAACTTGAGCATCGAAACCAGCTATACGGAAGGCGCAAAAGGCTATGAGGGTAGTCAACTCGAAATATGTTGGCAACTCATTGCCAGGAAAATCATCTTGAGTCCTGCCTTCGACGATGGAATAGACTTCTTCAGCAGCTTTCAGCAAAAAATCATCTGGCATCTCGATACCTGATTCGGTAATTCTTTCTTTCCAAGAAAGGATATGGGGGGAAGTATAGAGTCCGGTTCGCAGCTTAGACGCTTCGAGTGTTTTTGCAATCAATGTTGCGACAGAGCCCTTGCCCTTCGAACCTGCCACATGCACAGTCAATCTTCCCAAATGCGGATTGCCGAGCTGGGAGGCCATCCAGTACATTCGATCCAGCTTGAATTCGGTTGCCTGACCCTTTTCGACATTGACATAGCCTAGGACAAAATCATAAACCTCGTCGATGGATGAAAAATGTCTACTACTCACGCATAGAGCATGCGCAATGCAATTAAGTTCGTCAAGAGAGCTTGTTTGTTGTTCGAAATAGATTTGCGCTTTGATAAAAGGCCAGCTTCAACTTGCCGATAAGCTTAGATGAGGATGATGTGAGAAATATTCATGCAGCAGAAGAAAGGCAGCCTGCAAAACTCCCGATACACCGTCGGGGACGCGGTTGGGGATTTCCACAAAAGACATTTTCTCAATCTGATGAATCTACAAGAATAGACCAACCCCTGCACCTCCATGACAAACAAGTAGTCGTCATTATCGAGTCAGAAGGGGCTGTTTTTGATATTCATAGATATTGGCACGAAATGGCCTATCTGCCTTCTTTTATTGGTTGCTTTGGTGGCAATGTCGACCCATCGATTGTGGGTGAAGTATGGAGGACGGTCGCTCTTGAGACATCTTTACGTGGAGAGAATCCGATTGTTATTCTTCTTGCGGCTCTGCGGGTGCTAAATACGCTCTTCCCTTCAATGCAGAGGGCAGTGATTATAAAGACTCTAGAAAAATATAGTCTCTCAGAAAAAACCCTTGAAGATCTTTTTAATCTGAACGAAAAACATCCTGCAGAGATGATGATCATCGATTGGTTTTCTATGGCCGAAGGTCTGATTCAGGAGATTGGAAGAGTACCTCATTTCAGCACAGCAGAAGAATTCTTGCATAGCGCAAAGTACATTGCTCCTCGTTCAGCGGTGCTTGTCTATAGCCATCTTGCTGAGCTTTCGGCCATGAGAATGTGGCAAAATGCTGGGCTTGGAGAGTGTTTCTATCGCATTGCGGGAAGAGAAAGGGGAGAGCCTGGTGAGTATCTCCGAGCCGCTCTCTCTGCAGGCTTCGAGCGCTCGAGCATGGTAGCTATTGGTTCATCGGCAACAATGTTTCGCGCTTCTCAGCTTGCTGGCATTCGCTTTTTCCCAATTTCTCCAGGGCTGGAAGAAGATGCCTGGAAGATATTGGCTGAACATTGGTTTCCAGCTTATCTTCGCGGTGAAGCATGGAAAGTCGATATGAATGCAGAGCCATTCTATGAGCAGATATGCCAAGAATTCAATGTCCTTAAGACTTCAAAGACTATAGCCGCACGTTTGCATCTAATAGCATCAAAATTCGAAGAATAGAATATTCAAAGGCCATTGTGGATTTCTGTTGAATTTCTCTACGAGATTCTTGAGCATTTCTGCCTCGCTCTCGGAGAAGGCTTTCTGAAAGTTGGAACCATAGAAAGTCGAAGCATCTAGCCATCTCTCTAATTCTTTTTCATCTATAGGCCTGGAATATGAAGTCCTAAGCATAGTCTTCTGAACATCGAAAGCGGCACTTATGATCGACTTCATTTTGTCGAACCATTCCTTTGTAGAACATATTTTCGAGCCAGAGTGGGGATAGGTTGGCCCATGCCCAAGTTCATCTTCAAAAGCCAAAAAATGACTGCAAAACTCCTTTTCTTTGTTGCTGAGACTTTCCATGGCTATTAGTGCGCTAGAAAGGCGCGAAGATGATTCTACATCTACATCGAAAGCCATGAAGTGGGAGAATTCATTTTCTTTACATCCTGTAAGCCCAGCTAAAAACTCGCATACAGCGATGGGGACTCGGCAGAATTCGCACAGAATCACAAAAGATGGCTTAACCTCTGATAAGAAGCGTCTTAGTGCAGCACTTGTAGCATTAGATGTTGTAAGCTCTCCATATATGGCAACTTCAGGCTGGATTATTTCTTCTTCTGTTTTGCTCAGGTTTTCAAGTTCCAGCTGAGCTTCTTTATTGTTTAGCAAAACAAAGGCCTTACCTTCGCGAGTCCTCCTCAGCGCTTCCATGGTATAGAATCCAGATCGCGGATCGATAACTACGATATTATCGATTGGCTTAAGCGAAAGAGCATTGAAAGCTGCTGTACGTATGGCAAGGAGGCGCTCGGTAGTCGAAAATTCACTGCGAATCCTCCAATGAAGCCGAGATTCCCCTTTTCTCGACCAAACAAGGTTTACATCTTCGATTTGTCTTAGATCTTCAGGTTGTATTGCTAGTTGAGCCTCTCTTCGGATCAAGACATCGCGACGCTTAGAACCTTCAAATCCAAGACTACCAGGAATATAGAAAAGTCTTCCCATAAGAGAAGGGGGTAGATATTGTTGGGCTACCCAATGTTCTCGATACGCATGAGGATACTGATAGCCTTCTCCGTGGCCGAATGCTGCTTTATCGCGGTTTGAATCTTTTAAATGGTCTGGGACTTCGGCTTGTTCTGATTGCACAGCTTCTAAGGCATCGAAGTAGCAGAGAATGGAGTTGGATTTTGGAGCAAGCGCACAGTAGAGAGTTGCATGTACTAGATGAAGTTGACCTTCAGGCAAGCCCACGCGATCGAAGGCTTGGGCACAGGAATTAACCACAGTAATTGCGCCAGGATCCGCAAGGCCAATATCTTCACAGGCAAGGATGAGAAGTCGCCTCAAGATAAAATCAGGATCCTCACCAGCGTATATCATACGCGCAAGCCAGTAAAGGCTTGCATCAGGGTCGGAGCCCCGCACGCTTTTTATGAAAGCACTGATAGTATCGAAGTGGTAATCGCCATCTTTGTCGTATAGCACTGCGCGACGTTGAATGCTTTCCTCCGCGTCTTTCATGCTGATAAAAAGGTTAGCTCCTTCCTGAGGAGGCCAAGGAGAACTGCTGGTTTCGATAGCTAGTTCCAAGGCATTGAGTAGACTGCGCGCATCACCATCTGCCGTTTCTATGATATGCTCGAGCGCTCCATCTTCAAATCCGATATTGTATAAGCCATATCCTCGCTCTTTGTCTTCAAGGGCTTGGCGCGCAATTTTGAAAAGGTCTTCTTTCGTAAGCTGCTTGAGTACAAAGACTCGAGAGCGCGAAAGGAGTGCTCTATTGACTTCGAAGAAGGGATTTTCTGTCGTGGCTCCGATGAGAATTACGGTGCCGTTTTCGATCCATGGCAAGAGGGCGTCTTGTTGGCTTTTATTCCACCGATGGACCTCATCGACAAAGAGGATCGTCTTCCGGCTATACATGTCGCGATAGGCTTTGGCCTGATCAATAGCTTCACGGAGGTCGGCTACCCCCGAGAGTACCGCATTGAGGGTTATAAAATGACTCTTGGTTGTGTTGGCAATGATACGAGCCAGGGTTGTTTTGCCAGTTCCAGGTGGGCCTGCAAAAATAACTGAGCTAAGTTGGTCTTTTTGGATGGCGCGGCGCAGAAGTCTTCCTTGCCCAACAATATGTTCTTGGCCCACGAATTCATCAAGTATGCGTGGGCGCATGCGGAAAGCCAGTGGTTCTGTTGTTCCCAAAGCACTATAGCTAGCGCTGGAACTAAATAGAGGGTGGGAAGATCTACTATTCTGCAATCCAGCCACCCCAAGTTCCTCCGGAATAGGTATTCCGATAGAGCGAGTAGGAACCCTCGGTTCCTGTGGCAAGGAGAATGAATAGGGTATTAGGATCGCTTGCTGGTTGCCAGAAACCTTCGACCTGCTTTGCACGCACAGTGCTGTTGTAGATGCTCTGGGATGTGGAAACAAAATCCTTTCCATTTTCGTAGATAGCAGGGCTGGCTTCGTCATATTCCATATAGCCTAATGTCGAGGCTCCCCTTGCAACAAGAATACGCTTAGAGGTAGAGGGCTGATTCAAAAGGATAAGCGGCCCTAGGGCCGTAGAACTTTTTGCCGTAAAGTTTGTCCAACTACCCGACAAATAGCTATAGATTATCCCATCGCTCCTTGAAACAAGGATACGGCCAGCACCATCGGATGCAATACCAACAAGGCCATTTGAAAGGGCTGGGTTGTTGGTAGCGCTGGTGTCCTCGGCAATGGAGCCTTCTGCTCCACTGTATACTTTGCTAGAGGATATGAGCCAATAGGTAGCAGGCGAGGAGAGCCCATCCCAGACAATATCGACTAAAGGCTCGGAAAGACTGGAAATGGTGCTATCAAAGGCATTCTTGAATGAAGTTGACGCTACATCATAATAGAAAAGAGAATAGCCTGCTGAGCCATGAACCGCTACAAAAAGCGTTTTGTTCTCACATTTGAGCCAATCAACTTTAATATCAGAACCTATAGCTGCATCGATATCCTTTTTTGCGTCCATAGCTGTCCAGCTAGCACCACCATTGCTGCTCGAATATATATCTTTCAAATTGTTATTAGAATCTGCCTTAGCAACAAATATAGTACTTCCATCGGATGCAAGCCCTGGCGCAAAATAATCTATATCTTTATTTTCTGTATCGTCCCCTACAGGCAGGGGGAGGACTTGCCAACTGCTGCCCGCTATTGGTTTGTATACTACCTTCGACATAAGGGCATAGTAATTTGTTCCATCCGAGCCCATAGCGCGCACGGTTGTTGCCTTGAAAAGCTCGGCGCCTAGTTGCTTCTTCTCCTGGCCAATGCTTTGGAAAATCGAAAATGTATTGTCACAGCTTGATATAGTCAAAATAATCAAAATAGCAACAAAGATGTTTTGTGGCTTTTTATACAATGCACAAATACGCTTTCTAGGATATTCTCTAGTTCCTGTATTCAAAAAAAACTTAGGTTCTCTTTTTCTAATCTTATTAAGCATGTTAAGCATGTGGGCATCTCCTCAGAAATGGTAGTTGGCACCAATGGAAAACTCTAGAAAATTGGCATAGCTAGTTAAATTGCTATAAGCTCCCAGGTGTATTTCTGGAACGAACCACCAGTCTAGCTTGAATCCAATAGTCCATGAGGAATCTACGAATCTGGAAATCCCTCCCCCGAATTTGGCAATTGGCGAAATCAGGCCATGACCATAGAGTCGCATGATGTTCATTCCAAGCTCGGCAGAAACCTCATATTCCATTGGTTCACGACCCCATATCCATGCTCCAGTTATTCCAATTGGAGCCATGAAAAGCGTGCCTCCGCCTACAGTAGTCACAAAGGAGCCTGCACCTGAGCCGCCAATGGCGAAATTTTTCCCCAGCATGTAGCGATACTGAACTGAAAAAGCTGTTCCAATGCTCATGTTTGAGGGTGATATGGGCGTTCCAGTATTGTCTAGCACAAAAAGAGGCAAGAAGCCTCCGATCTGTATGTTTATTGATTGGTCGCCTTTGACTCTTGTCGCCTCAAAGGGGTCTTCGATTTTTTCTTGTGCGCTAAGGGCAAGTGCCAAAGTGGATATCATCAACATTATCAACAAAAGTCTTTTCGGCATCGATCCTCCATATATCGTTCAATCCTCTTTTAAATAAGGATGCATTTTTTCTCTACAATAAACACGAGCAAAAGCCCTGAAGTGAAAACCCCGGAACAATGCTTCTGGTAACTCTACTAGATATAGCACAAGCTCATATTTTTTGAAACTGATGGCTGCATCGAGAGAAATCCCATTTCCATTGGCAAACCAGATCCCTTCACGCATCTTATTGCCCCATATAGTAGCTTTGTCAGAGATTTCCAAGCCAGCATCTTCAGCAAAAAGCCCAAGAGCAATGTCTAGGTTTTGAAAATCGATCCCTTTGTCAAGTTTCAATATCGCATGATCACCATCTTTTTCCACCGAAGAAAAAATGAAGATGTCAGGGAAGCTCTTGCAGATTTTTTGAGCGTTTCGCCCAAGAGCTCGCTGCACATGCTCCAAGAAATCGCGATTCTCATAGTCGATTTTTTGGTCATTGCGGCATTCGAATAAGCCGCATACGATGCCTTCAGGCAAGGCCATCAGAATATCGTCGCTATTTTCCAGGGTCCAATTATAGCTTTTTCTTTTGAGCATCCATATCTGTTTTCTGATATTTCCATGAGGCCTAATAATTAGTACGAAGTATTGCATATTGATTGAGTATATAATCCCTTAGGTTCTTGGTGAACATGTATGAAAGGTTAATATCTAAGATGCATAGCAGAAAGCCAGCCTCCATGGTATAATCAATTTCAGAAGGCAGGGTACATGAAGCGCAAATCTGAAGAGATATCATGCTTCCTTATCGATACTATTTCTCGCTGGTCGGGGGTAGATTGCATATCTATGGACAAACGCTCACAACAAGATGAATTAGATCCACATTATGCATTAGTCCTCGATGTATACTATCGGCGCGCTATTCCTGCTATGGAAAAAAGGCAGATGCTTTTTGACAATCCAGGTGCATTCGAGTCAGCTCGTGGTGGCATGAAGGATAGGTTTTTTCTAGATGAGATACCCATAAGAGTAGAATATAAGCATATACCCAGCATTCAAAATTTGATAGAACATCCGCTCCATCATATAAAACTTCTAAAGAATACAGGTACTTATCCGCTCTATCGTCTGCTTCATTTTTCACTTGTGTTTTCGAGGAGCGACTGGATCGAACGCATGCGATTTAATCTTGCTAATTTCCCAGAAGAAGCTTGGAATACCCTATTTAATAGCTTTGCTGCGAAAATGGAACACTATCTCTCCGATTTTGGAGCGGCATCTGTGTCGAGGAATCAGTTCTTTCGCTTAATGTCGCACTCTGGCTTTCTACGATATGCAGGTGCTTCGATTTTCATGTTCAATCATGTTTTCGAACCATCTCACGCTGAATTCGAAACACAGCTAAAGGCTCAGCCAAGACTCCCGGCGAATTTTGTGAACCTTTGGGATTCAATTGCTGGCGAGAAGAATGATATTTCGGAGTTCAAGAAATTCGAGCTCGCTCGATTACTTGCGCGAGAAATCTTCGAGCTTCGATAGACAAATGCCTTAAATATAGATGGGCAAAATGCAAATAGCGCAAGAGATAGTTCGACCGCCTGCGCAAGAGAATAAAGGTCTATTTCGTAAGATACCACTTCTTTGTGGATTCTTATGTTTCTTATTATTCCCCATTCTTATTGACTCTTGCAAAGCAAAAGAAGTCCATGCCTTCGGATGGTATGATGAAGATGGGGAAAAGCTAGCATTTACCTGCTCGTTGATCGATAAAAATGTTGGAATCTTCGAGAGGCAGGGCGATAAAGAAAAATACAATCTGATTCGGCCTATCAAGGTTTCCGAAGGGTATAGCATTCGTATACTAGTTTCTTCCTTGAGCGACGAGACAGAATTTCAGCTTAATATTGGTGATGAAAGGGGGAAGGCAAAGACAATACAATGCTCAATTCCGGAGGCCGGGAGCTATGCTTTTGTAATTCCTCTTTCAGAGATAGAAGCAATTAGATGGCTCGAGATAAAAGTGCTGAAACTTGGCTCCAATAGGAGCGCAGGTAATATTGATAGTCTTAAGGCAGCTTCCAAAGATGATTCTAAAGCTGCAATGAGTGAAAGCTCCAATTCGCCTCTTTTGTCTATAAAGGAGCTACGTTTTGTGCCTCCATTCCGCGGTATGCGGATAGAGAATACCATTACAGATATATCACCACATTTCTTCTGCGAAAATAGAGGTGAAAAGAAACACTACGAGATTATTGCTCCTTTTTCTGGCCTTTCTTCTGAGCTTTCTTCGAGAATGAAAGTTGAAATCACATTAGAAGGAAGTCCGGGTCTAGCTACCCTTTTTTGGGGAAATCAGAAAATTAGTTATCTTCACCAAGGAAAGGAAAGCTCCTTTGTCATTCCCTGCAATCTTTTTGAAAATAGCCCTGATAAGATAACTATGGAAGTTAAAGCTGACATCAAAGCCTCAGCCTTTTTTCTTGATCAATTCAAATCGGTTGAAGAGCCCCCTAGTATCGACCCAGGATTGCTTGTCTTTCATTCTCCGCTGGTTACGAATCCATATTACCTTGCGCATTGGGACCGACGGCCAGAAGTTCTCTTGTTCTTATTCAAGGATTATGCTGTACAAGACCGCTATCTAAAGAGGCTTGCATTTTTTGTTGAAAAGATAGGCTTTGTCGGGATTATAGCGCAGGACTGGCAGATTGCTGGTCTCCATGGCTGGAATGCTCATGATTATCGAGCGGAGGACCTGGCGCGCTTTTTCGATACAGCAGCAGTTCAGAATTTCTCTCTATCAGATGAAGAAATTGAATTGAGAGAACTTTTGATAAAAAATGGAATTATTTTAAGAAGCGGAAGCAAGTATCTGCCTGGCAGAGGAGCAATAGTATCGATATCACAAGAATCGCCTAATTACCTGCAATATCGCTTGCTCACACACGAGCTGAGCCATGCCCTTTTTTTTACAGATAGTAGATATCGCGACCTTGCTATATCTCTCTATCAGAGATTGACAAATGATGAAAAATGGTTTCTCAATCGTTATTTCCAATGGATGCGATATAATGTGGATTCATCATATTTAATGGCTAATGAAATGCAAGCCTATTTAGTACAGCAGCCGATTCAAGATTTAAAAAATTATTTCTCGAAAACCTTAGCGAATATACTTATCGAAGATCATCCTGAGCTGGCAGATGATATCAGCTCTTATATGGAACAGCATCTTGATGCGCTCGTGTCCTGTGCACAACTACTAAGTTCTTTTCTAGAGTATGCTTATGGATTTGAGCAAGGCATGCTTTTTAGAGTAAGGTAGCGGCGGCGAGGTTATCAGCGCTATATATAAACATTGATTTTTGGGCTCTTTATATATGCTTTGATTTTATTGGGGATTATTAGAATGATGGCTTCCAAGATTGCTTAAGAAAGGCCTAGTTCTTCAAATATGTGCCTGTAGAGATTGAAGTATTCAGAATTTGCAAATTCTTCGATTTTTTCTTCAGGCAAGGATTCTAGGAGACGATCGAGATAGAGAAGCAGTTTTTTCACTTCATCAATCAGAGTTTTCTGTTGAGCTTCAGATGCTCTATCTGAAGGAGATATAGATTCAATTGATGTGGGAGATATTGAAGGTTGAGGCTGCGGTTCCCTAATAACCTCGAAATGCTCTTTTATGGATATAAGATCTTGTTTGATTGACTTCAATTCATTGACAAATCTCAATAGAAGCTGTTCCTGAGCCAAGCTTTCTGGTCTGCCAGGCTTTTTCCTTGTGCTGATTTCAGGCTCATCGCCTTCGTGCATTTTCTCTGAAGGGAAGGCAGACTTTTCTTCAGAACTATTGAAAGGATTTGTGCTAGATCCTTCTAAGGGGGCTATTCCTTCTAAAGGGGAGAGAATTTTCTTTTCTTCGGCTTCCATTTTTCGAAGAGACTCTGAATCGTCAAGAGGGCTTATAAAAAGGCCTTCGAGCAAGTCCTCATGCTTTCTGCCCTGTGGTGGTATCCTGGCGTTTTTTCCCATCGCGGTCTTCCTCTTTAAGAATACTACACCCTTTAACTCATACAGGGAACTAGTTACCGCAAAAATGCCTCATATGAAGTAGCATTTGTGCCGAAAATTTGGTTAATGTATTCGCCTCATTTTTCATTTAAGACAAATAAGAGGCTGCTTGGCTCTCTTTCATATGGTCTATTCTCATTTCTTATTGCATACTGCTTTATATCTGTTGTCGCAGGCAAAGCAGGAATATTGGCATATAAAGATCTAGCCTTGCAAAAACAACAGATTCAAAGAGCAATCGATTCCCTCCAAACTCAAAATAACAATAAGGTAAGTACCATCGAGGAACTCAGAAATAACCCCTATGCTGCTGCAGAGCTAGCTGCAACTTTAGGATATATCCGTCAAGGAGAAGTTTTGATCATACTTCCGGAATCATGGAAAGATGCTAGTCAGGCAAAAAATGATGAAGTAAGCACCCCCATTTTGGCTGGAGAGTCCACAGGACTACCAGATTCATTGATTCGCATTATGAGTGCCATCACAGGAATACTTGCCTTTTTAGCTATACAGCTTTTTTACTATAAACCCATAGAGCAGTCGGATAAAAGAATCAAAATAGAAAATCAAGCCGAGTTGAGCTGATACGAGACACGCTGAGTTTAGTCGATCTAAATCTAGCTTAAATCCTTATCGATTTTGGAAAATAGGTGATTCTTCAGGCCTTGAGAGCATTGGTTCTTCATTCATCTGGTCTGTCGAGTCTATAAACCCTGGAGCAATGACAGGGCGATGCAGCTCGCAAAAACGTGTAGGCTCTGTACCCTCCAGATAAAGAAGATTTACTGTTCCATCAGAGCAGAATTCGGTTGGGAGCTGTCCAGAAAGGGCGCATACCGTCGCAGAGACAAGGCCTGAATCAGGCTTAGAGAAGTTTTTATATTGCAAACCAAGATGGATATCGCGCATATAATTTGCCCAGACAGGAGCTGCAAGAGTAGCTCCTGTCTGAGAAACCCCAAGAGAGTTACCTGGACGATCGAAGCCAAGCCATACAGCAGTGGTGTAATATGGGCTTGAGCCGATAGTCCAGGCATCAGCCCAATTCTCCGTTGTGCCAGTTTTCCCAACAACAGGGATGATATATGAATGGCCATCTGCCGTTTTTTGCTTAAAGATAGAGCCTGATTGTGTTGTACCAGCAAGAGTTCCCGAAGAGACGACTCTCTTTAGCATATCGATCATTATCGCTGCATTCTGCGACGAAATCACCTGTGGAGATTTCTGTCGAAGGGCCTGTATTGTGTCTTTTTCGGGTTCAGCAATGATATTGCCATAACGGTCTTCGATATATCGTATGGCGATGGGGGTTATTGCTTTGCCTCCGTTTGCGAATACTGCATAGGCTCTTGCCATTTTGAGAGGTGTGACACCGATTACTCCTAGCGCAAGAGGATAATATCGAGGAAAGGTCTTGCGTATCTCTATTGGATCTGTTATGTCGAGTAGAGCTGCTGCCCGAGAAATGGCAGCATCGAAGCCAACTGTTTGAAGTACTTTGACCGATGCGACATTCATAGAATAAGCAAGAGCTTGCCATGCAAGAACAGATCCCTTCCATTCGCCCTTGAAATTCTGAGGAGAGTAGGGGGTACCATCTTCGTTGTAGAAAGTTGTTGGTTCGTCCAGAATGTAAGTTCCTTCGGTTATTTTTCTGGAATCTATGGCTGCAGAATAGTATAGGGGTTTGAAGGTAGATCCAGGCATAATATTCGACTGGGTAGCCCGGATGAGCTGATTTGCCTGACTATAGTCTGAGCCTCCAACAAGCGCAAGGATATAGCCCGTATTGTTGTCAATCGTCACGAGTGCACCCTCTACCGTGCTCTTTTCGAGTTCGGTCTCTATTTTGGCGGAAGCTGCTCCAACATAAGGCTTTAAAGAAGGTATATTGAGCATCAGGCTTGTGGCATCCAAAATTGGATTAATGACATCTAGAAAGTAATTCAACGAAGCTGACTCACTTCTACTCTGTGGTGCATAGAGCATCGGAATATCAAAGGTAAGGCCTAATAACTCGATAATGGGTACATAAGTTCTCTCTGCTTCTGTGAGACGTTGCGACATAGTTGTCTTAAAAGAAGCATTGGCAGTCTCAATACCTCGCTTCATATATAGATCCGCTGCTGATTGTTTATCGAGATCCAGTGTGGTATAGACAGATAGACCATCGCTGTAGATATCGATAGAACCATAAAACATGTCTTCTAATTGGCGTCTGACATATTCGCTGAACCATGGAGCCTTATCTTCCCGGCGATAGTATGCAGATACAGCGATCCTTGAATAATCAAAAGAAGCCCAATATGCATCGAAAGACTCATCGGCTTCAGCTCTCGATATAACATGGCGAGCCACCATTTGGTCTAGTATTTCCTTTGAACGCTCGCGAGCGAGCATAGGATTTCGGAAAGGGTTGTAACGCGATGGGCTTGAGAGTTGGATTGCAAGAATGGCCGCTTCTGCAGGGGTACAATCCTTGGCTGGATGACCAAAAAAGTAGCGACTTGCGGCTTCGACACCATAGACGGCAGGTCCCATTATCATGCGGTTGAGATACATTTCAAGTATTTCTTCCTTCGTGAAACGGCGCTCGAGCTGGAAAGCCCACCAGAGTTCCTTTAGCTTCCGTTCTAGACTAACGATTCTGCGATCTGCATAGAGAGTACCCGCCAGTTGCTGAGTGATTGTAGATCCACCCCCAAGATTCTTGCCTAGAATCTGGCCAATAGCAGCACGCATAATGGATCTGAGATTGAATCCATGATGTGAATAGAATGATTGATCTTCTCTTGTAATAAAAGCTTCGATTAGATGGTCAGGCAATTCCTTGATTGAAATAGGAATTCTTTGCTCCTCTGCAAAGAATTCTGTAATGAGCCTGCCATTGATGTCATAGATCTTTGTAGGAAGAGCTGTTTCGAACTCAGTGAAATTCTCTGTCCTCATAGTATTTACAGTTTCCGCCAAGGCGAGGCCAAGTCCAGCTCCTAACGCCGCTGTCAGAACCAGCATTAGCCCAATGAAGACATATATCGCCTTGGGCTTTCGCAATCTCATGGCATTAGATTATAGATATGATGATGTTTTGGTCAATCTTACATAACCAAGAAGGTATAGAAGTTTTTAGGGAATTTGGGTAGATTGATGCGAATCGATTGACTCTTTTGCCTAATCGATACTATTTTATTTTTATTATTAGCTAATCACAGGTGCCTTTTGAGCCCCGTGTTAAACCTAGTTCCTGAGGAGGAACATGATGAAAGTAGCAATAAATGGCTTTGGAAGAATTGGAAGACTGGTTTTCCAGTCTCTTGTTGATCAGAATCTTCTCGGCCATGGAAAAGACAAAATCGATGTAGTGGCGGTAGTCGATATTGTAACCGATGCCCGATATTTTGCTTATCAGCTGAGATATGATTCTGTCCAAGGAAAGATGAAGGCAGACATAGCCTCGAAGAAGAGCGATCCAGCACAATCAGAGGATAATATCCTTGTGGTGAATGGCCATGAGATTTCCTGTATCATGGCAGAAAAAGAGCTAAAGAACCTTCCATGGAGGAAACTTGGAGTTGACTATGTGATTGAATCCACAGGCTTATTTACCGATGAAAAGGCCTATGGACACCTTGAAGCTGGAGCCAAAAAAGTCATCATCACCGCGCCTGCTAAGAGCAAGGCTGAGGATAAGAAAATTCCCACATTCCTCATAGGCGTCAACAATGACAAATATGATCCAGCCAAACATAATGTTGTTTCGAACGCTTCGTGCACGACAAACTGCCTTGCTCCTCTCGTCTATGTGCTTCTAAGAGAAGGCATAGGCATTGAAACTGGTCTTATGACGACCATACACTCCTATACTGCAACACAGAAGGTGGTCGATGGAGTGTCCAAGAAGGATTGGCGCGGCGGTAGAGCTGCTGCTATCAATATCATTCCTTCTACTACGGGCGCTGCAAAAGCGGTTGGAGAAGTGCTTCCAGAAATAAAAGGAAAGCTTACCGGCATGTCCTTCCGTATTCCAACGCCAGCTGTCTCAGTTGTCGATTTGACATTCCGCTCGGTAAGGGAGACCTCCATCGAAGAGATCGATGAGCTATTGAAGAAAGCCTCCAATTCCTATCTAGAAAATATTCTCGGATATACCGATGAAGAGCTTGTTTCCACTGATTTTATCCATGATAGTCGTTCTTCGATCTATGACAGCCTAGCTACGCTTCAAAACAATCTACCTGGAGAGAAACGATTCTTCAAAGTTATTTCTTGGTATGACAATGAATGGGGATATTCGAATAGGATCGTAGATCTTCTTCGCTACATGGCGTCGAAAGACAATTTCTAGGATTCATCTAAAGGAGATCTCAATGATCAAGACTGTCCGAGATGTTTCGCTGACAGACAAGCGGATAATAATGCGTGTTGATTTCAATGTCCCCATGAAGGATGGGATTGTGCAGGATGATACGCGTATTGTGGCTGCGCTGCCAACTATAAGGTATATCCTTGAGCAAAAGCCAAAGAGTCTGGTTCTGATGTCTCATCTTGGAGATCCGGAAAAAGATGCAGCTAAAGCCAAAGAAAAAGCCGATAAAGAAGGGAAACCTTTCGATCTGGAAAAATACTTCGCCAGTAAGCACCGTATGAAACCTGTCGCAGATTACCTTTCTAAGCTTCTTGGTATCGAAGTGGTCTTTCTACCATCTTGTTTTGGTCAAAAAGCCGCAATCGATGCGCTTCCTGCTGGATCAGTGGCAATGCTCGAGAATACACGCTTCCATAAAGAAGAAACGGCAAAAGATCCAGCATTGCAAGAAGTATTGGCAAAAGAGCTTGCATCCTATGGTGAAATATATGTAAATGATGCTTTTGGATCGGCTCATAGAGCTCATGCCAGCACAGCGACGATTGCTAAGTTTGTACCAACAGCAGTTGGTGGCTTATTAATGGAAAAAGAGGTGGCAAATCTTGAGCCCATGCTCCATAATCCTCCCAAACCGATGGTGGCAATTATCGGAGGAGCAAAGGTATCCTCAAAAATAGGCGTACTGGAGAATCTACTGAAGAATGCTTCTGCCTTGATAATCGGAGGAGGCATGGCCTTCACCTTTCTCAAGTCAATAGGAGTGACTATAGGAAACAGTCTGGTGGAAGACGATTTTCTCGAAACAGCAAATATGCTTCTCAAGAAAGCTGAAACGCAAGATGTCAAAGTAGTTCTTCCAGTAGATCATATTGCCGCTGACCATTTTGCACCCGATGCAAAGCCTATCATCGTGGACTCGCAAGCTTTGCCCGATAATCTCATTGGCCTCGACATCGGTCCAAAAACACTAGCCCTCTATAAAGAGACTCTCGAAGATGCAAATAGCATCCTATGGAATGGACCTGTTGGGGTTTTTGAATTCGATGCTTTTGCAAAAGGCACAGAAGAGGTTGCCAAACTCGTTGCGGAAGCAACAGAGAGGGGAGCTCTTACGGTTGTGGGAGGAGGCGATTCGGTTGCAGCTGTCAACAAATTTGGACTTGCTTCCAAAATGAGCCATGTTTCGACCGGCGGCGGAGCATCTCTAGAATACCTCGAAGGCAAAGTACTTCCTGGCATTGCATGTCTCGAAAAGAAATAGGCCACCCTTTCGGTTGAGTAAGCATATAGCAGCCGCCCGAAAGGGTGGCTGTTTTTCTATATGTGTTGTTTATGATCGAGTTAGGCGCGGTTAAACATCGACTATTAATGATGGCGGCTGTCATAGATTTACCAAAGGAGTCTAAGAATGCGTATATATGAGAATATCACAGAGCTTATAGGCAATACTCCGATGCTCTATCTTAATAAGCTTGGCAAGGACTTGCCGTGCAAGATAGCAGCAAAGCTTGAATTCGAGAATCCAGGCCATTCTGTAAAAGATAGGGCAGCGCTTTCCATGGTGCTAGAAGCCGAGAAAAATGGGCAATTGCATTCTGGAATGACCATTCTAGAGCCGACTAGCGGCAATATGGGCATTTCGCTAGCCATGATTGCGGCTGTACGCGGTTATAAATGCCTGATTATTATGCCTGAATCAATGTCGCTCGAACGCCGAGCCATTATGAAAGCCTATGGAGCAGAGCTGATTCTAACGCCGGAGAGGCAGGGGATGTCTGGATCCATTGCTGAGGCTAGGCGGCTATTATCGATTTATCCAAATCAATACTTCATGCCTATGCAATTCGAGAATCCCGCTAATCCTGATGCTCATAGGTCTAGCACAGCACAAGAGATCCTTCGAGATACCGATGGAAAGGTCGATATGGTAATTGCAGGAGTAGGAACGGGAGGGACGATCACTGGAATAGGTGAAGCATTGAAAGAAATAAAACCCGAGCTAGAAATTATCGCAGTAGAGCCTGCGGGGTCTCCAGTGCTCTCCGGCGGATCTCCTGGGTCTCATGGAATCATGGGAATCGGTGCAGGCTTCGTACCATCGATACTAAACACATCGATCTACAATGAAGTAATAGCTGTCGGCGATGAAGATGCTTATCTCATGGCTAGACGTGCTGCAAAGGAAGAAGGATTGCTAGTCGGGATTTCTTCAGGAGCCGTCATCTATGGTGCATTCGCGCTTGCTTCTCGACCTCAAAACAGAGGAAAACTGATTGTGGGGATCCTTGCTTCCAGTGGGGAACGATATCTTTCTACACCGCTCTTTTCGGATTCGAAGGCTTAATAATAAAGAGAAGTATAGAGGACAGAGATTGTAAAGGATTTTAAATGAAAATAGATATTTCAGGCAAGAAGCCATCGCTTCTAAGAATAATCAAGGCAGATATTGAAACCGTTCTCCAGCGCGATCCAGCAGCCAGGACAAGAATAGAGGTATTGCTTACCTATCCAGGTTTGCATGCGCTATGGAGCCATAGATTTTCTCATTTTTTGTGGAGTCGAGGATCTAAACTCGCTGCTCGTATTTTGTCGAGTATTACAAGATCTCTTACGGGTATTGAGATTCATCCTGCGGCTAAGATTGGCTCAGGCTTTTTTATCGATCATGGCATGGGAGTCGTGATAGGTGAAACCGCGATAATAGGCAAAGATGTAACGATTTATCATGGAGTCACTCTTGGAGGTACTTCTCTCGAAAAGAAAAAGCGCCATCCTACTATTGGAGATAGAGTTACTATTGGAGCAGGAGCAAAGATTCTAGGAGATATAAGCATTGGCGATGATTCGCGAATTGGAGCTAACGCTGTGGTGGTAAAGAATGCTCCACCCAATTCAGTGGTCGTTGGGATACCAGGTCAGGCAATTAGGCGAAATATCCCTCATACTGCCCAAGACAAGCCAGATCTTCACCATGAAAGAATTCCAGATGTAATTGGACAGCGCGTTGGCGAGCTTATGCAAAGAGTCAGCGCTCTTGAAGAAGTACTGTCAGCTATTCAGACAAAGCGAATAATAGAGGAAAGAGCTGGAGGTGAGGAGAGTCACCCTGACTCTCTTGGGTATAAAGCGCCATAGCTTTACCAAAAAAATCGATAAGTATAGTATTCATGAACTAAGGCTGCATCTCTCTAGTTAAGCGAGGACAGCTCTATACCAGCATCATGTCGAGGGAGAAATAAAAGAATGAAACGCTATTTTATTGCAGGCAACTGGAAAATGCACAAGACCGTGCCAGAAGCTGTTGAACTGGCATCTGAACTGAAAGAAAGATTAGCAGATTGCCAAGAGAAACTCATGATTGCGCCGCCATTTACGGCGCTGTATTCGGTTGCTCAGGTTTTAAGGGGCAGCAATATCTTGCTTGGAGCACAGAATATGGGCCCCGAGGAGAGTGGAGCTCACACTGGCGAGATCTCAGTGATTATGCTAAAGGACCTTGGAGTTCGAGTGGTCATAATAGGGCACTCAGAGCGCAGACATACTTATGGCGAAAGCGATGCGCTTATAAATGCAAAGGTGAAGCTTGCACTAAAGCATGACCTGGAAGTAATTCTCTGTGTTGGCGAGACGCTCGAGGAGCGCGAACAGGGCATTCTAGAGAATGTAATACAACGGCAGTTGACTGAAGGACTTAAAGGGGTTGATTCCTCTATGCTTGCCAATGTTACCATTGCTTATGAGCCTGTCTGGGCTATTGGCACAGGAAAAACCGCTACACCCGAAGATGCCGATGCTGTACATGCCTTTTGCCGTCAAGTTATGGCTGAACTTTATAGCTCCGATGTAGCGAAAAACATAGTTATACAATATGGTGGTTCCGTAAAGCCTGAAAATACCGCCACTCTTATGGCAAAGAAGAATATCGATGGCGCATTAGTAGGAGGTGCAAGCCTCAAGGCCGAAAGCTTTGTGCCTATAGCTAAATTCCGTTGATTCTTAAATTATCTGTGAGGTATTGCTTCAATGGAAACTTTGCGCTAGTATGACTTTTCGGATTGAGAATATCCCTGAAAAGCTTTTTTTCTGCAGTCAAATGAACTTGCAACTGGAGAGAGAGAATGGGTTTCTTCAGCATATTGCTGCTTGTTATCTTTGTAATTGTATGCCTCCTGCTTATCTTTTTTGTGATTATTCAAGATGAAGAATCTGATTCAATAGGGGGGATTTTTGCAAGCGGTGCTCAGAGTGCCTTTGGTTCTAGGACATCGAATATTGTGGTCCGGATAACTTATGTGCTTGGCGGTCTATTCTTTGTCATCGCGTTTTCCCTTGCAATATTGAATAAGTCTTCAACAGGGAATATCCAAAAAGTAGTAGAACAAGAGTCTACCCAAACAGCGACCAGTGAATGGTGGAATTCCCAGGGTGATGGGGATAAGTCTGTCCAAAGTCAGCTTGCGCCACCAGACCAGACAGCCCAACCTGAGGAGCCTAATACACCCGCGGCTAAATAGCTCTTTTCCTGCTTAATTCTAAAGGCTGGAAGCCAAAGGAAGGCATGGAAGTGTGTTGTTCCATGGTTTTATTCTATGAAGAATTAGTGTGAAATTGCGTATTCGATACGTAACTAGCTAATTCATATGGATGTTTTCTAATTATTATGCGAATTGGAATAAATGCTATTGGATCAAGAAGACTTTATTCAGTTTCTAATGCAATGCTGCATTCATTGAAAGAGAAGGGTCATGATTCAATTCTGACATCAGAGTATTCCTATAGCCTTGGCTCCTTTGATTTCCTTATTTTTGTAACAGAACCAAAGGGTATGTTTGGTGGTCTCTTGTCCTCAGTTGCTCAGGATCTTGCAAAATCTGGAGATCTAGTGGGGAAACGCTGTCTTGCTATGGTGCAAAAAAGAGGATTCAGATCAGATCGTACACTTAAGAAATTCATGGAAGCACTAGAGCACGAGGGCCTGGTGATCGTACAAGGCGAAGTTTTTTCCAATATCGATACTGCGATTCATATAATCGCGGAGGTTCCTTTGAAACGCGGATGAGCAATGAAAAATTATTATGAGATTCTTGGTGTAGAACCGGATTCAAGTCCAAAGGATATAAGAAGCGCATTTCGAAGACAAGCAAAGCGTCTCCACCCAGATATGTATTATTCCACAGGGAAAGCGAGGTCTGAGGAGTCACCTGCAACGCTCCGTGAATCAGCTATGAGGCTTATCCTCGAGGCGTATAAGATATTATCCGATGCTGAAAAGAGAAGGAGCTACGATAGAGAGCTTCAAAGGCAGCAGAAGGAGAATAAAGGATTTGATTATCGTGAATTTCTTAGAATGCGAGCAGACGATCCTCAAAGCCAGGCAAAACTGATAGTTTTTGACCTTCTGCATGGTTTCGAGGAGGAAGCAATATGGATCTATGAAAGAAGTAAGAGCTTTCAAGATTTCCGGCTTGAGCGTTGGCTCGAGCGCGGTGAAGCCATGGATTGCGAGTACTGCATTGCAGAAGAATATGAAAAGAGAGGCAAATATATCAAGGCTTACCAGATCTACAAGAAGGTTATACAAATGGAACTGGAAAAGCCCTGGTTTCGGTACTACTTTGATGTTGTCGCTCTTCAATTTAGGTTGCTTGTTTTGCAAAAATTGCCTGGAAAGATAGATGATGACGATTATTTGGATAGGCTAGATGAAGCGATCGAATTAGGGATTTCTCCAAGGGAGACTGCGCAATATCTTAGAAAAAAGGTCGAAATCTTAATACATAGAGGAGAGGCAGACAGAGCTGCAGAAACTCTGATGCAAATATCTCAGATCTATCCCAAGCTTGCTGGCTTTGATGCATTGCGAGCAAAACTTCAGCGTGCGCTTGAGCAGCAGGTTGCGCAAGATAGAGTATACTGACCAGCACAGTATAGTGCTTGTGAATAAATAACATTGAGAGTGGGCATAATGATATGAAGAGAATAGCAACTTGTTTTTTTATCTTTCTGTTTACAGCAATCTCAGCCTTTGCACAGACCAGTATCGACAAACCAGCAGCAACAATAAAACTTGTAAAGCAAGAGGTTATTTCAGTTCGCCAGTTACGCACTGATGTTGAAAAGCTAGAGAATTCCGTAGGTGTAAAGTTGACATTAGATCAAAGAAAGGATGTTCTCGATGCAAGAATAAATAGCATGCTGTTCTTGCAGTTTTGCGAGCGCGAAAAGATCTCGATATCGGAAGCTCAGGTAAATGCTGCGCTATCACAGCTCAGATCTCAGTTAGGTACAAGCGCTACAGATGCTGACCTAGAGAAATCACTTCGCGCTTCAGGCGTATTTGTAGATCCTGCTACCTTTGTTCGTCAACGATTGCTTTTCGAGACCTATATTCAGACCAAGAGACAAGATGAGCTAAAAGTTGCACTCAAGACGCCGACAGCAGATGAAATCTTGAGAGCTTATGATCTAGCGAAAGCTTCGCTTGTTAGACCCGACACAATTAGAATCAGCGTAATCTATGTGGACACTAAGGGGAAAAGTAGCGCTGAGATAACAAAGGCAAAAGAGCTTATGAACTCGATCTCGGTTTCTCTTAAATCTAACCCTGCAAAATTCGATGAATATGTGCTTCGCGCTAGCGATCAAGCTGGATACAAGGCAATTCCATCTATGTATCTAGAAAAGACTCAACAGAGCAAATCGATATTTGGCGATGAATTCTTCAACGCGGCCTTTCAAGCAAACGTGGGCGAGATTACTCCTGTTATCGAAACGCAAGTGGGCTACAGGATTGTCCGTGTCAACGAATTTTTGCCTCAAAAGCAGCTGACACTCTCAGATCCAGTTCCAGGAAATCAGAATTTGACAGTGCAGGAGTTCCTTGCTATTCAGCTTGCCTCCGAGAAACAACAAGCTTTTTTGAACAAGGCTGAAGCGGATCTCATCGAAGTACTGCGCAAAGAAGCAACTATAAAGATTTATTCGGAAAACTTAAATTGGTAAGGGACGATTCAGGTGGCTTCGAGAAGAAAGGCAAGAATTCTTGCAGTGCAGGCTATATATGCCTGGGACATGTCCCATCAAGAGCTTGAGGATATATTATCTTTCGAGTGGCTCGATGAGGACAAAAAAGCACGCTATGAAATTGAGATTCTCGATTTTGCCAAATTGCTGATAATCGGGACTATTGAACAAATAGATTCTATCGATGATTTAATAAAAAAACATCTTGAACACTGGACCTTCGAGAGACTTCGAAAAGTTGATCTTGCCATTCTAAGAGTTGGAACATACAGCCTAATATATCAACAGGATATTCCAGCACAGATCAGCATCGACGAAGCGATTGAAATTGCAAAAGAATACGGCAGTGAAGAATCTTACCGTTTTATTAATGGTGTGCTAGATGGCATAAGAAAGGACTTTTTCGGATAACCCAATGATTCGAATCAAAAATGAAAGGCAAATCGAGGGAATTCGATCATCCTGTGATTTGCTTTCTTTGCTCTATGAGAAGCTAAAGCTTCAGGTGCAACCTGGTAATACGCCCAAGGATTTGGACAGATTTGCCCATGATTTTATAATAAGACATGGAGGCAAGCCTGCTTTTCTTGGTTATGAGGGCTATCCTGCTACCCTCTGTATTTCTGTTAATGAGGTGGTCATACACGGCATACCTAACGATAAGCCTTTCTATGAAGGCGATATAGTTGGCATAGATAGTGGTATCAACCTAAATGGTTACTTCTCCGATGCAGCTATCACATTACCTGTGGGAAGCATAGCTCAGGAAGCGCAAAAATTGCTAAAAGTAACGAGAGAAAGTCTTGAGCTTGCAATAGAACAAGTAAAGCCTCATGCGCGAGTTTCGGATATCTCTAGGGCTGTTTTTTCCCATGCAACTAAGAATGGATTCAAAGTGGTGCGACAATATTGCGGTCATGGAGTTGGATTAGAGATCCACGAAGACCCTCAGATTCCAAACTATGTCTCGCCAGGCCCCAATCCGAGGCTAATGCCAGGAATGGTCGTAGCAATCGAGCCTATGATCAATATAGGCACAAGCGATGTCCGTGTGCTCGACGACGATTGGACAGTTGTAACGATGGATGGTTCGCTTTCAGCTCACTTTGAGCATACTGTTCTAATAACTGATTCGGGACACGAAGTTCTAACTAAATGGTAATATCTTTTCATTTCTTTTTCTAATTTTTTATCTATTTTAGAGTTCATGGAAGAGTGGAGTTTTATTATATTGGATACAGGTTACAAATACTCTGCCAAATAACGGAGGATATCGACCATGTCTTTAAGAAAGAAATTGTATTCACGGAATTTTTTCGTCGCGAATCTTGTTGTCCTAGGAATAGTGATAGGATTTAGCCTCGCATTTCTATTTAGGGCGCCAACATCAGGAGGCTCTTCTCTTCCGATAGTCAAAGCCGAGAGTCCATCCATGATAAGCAGCCCCGACATTGAAGCTTCAATAGAGACTGCAGAATCGGTGCAGAATGCGCTGCGAAACATCGCAAAGACTGTGCTTCCTGCGGTCGTAGAGCTGGATGTGGTTGAGGGTGGTCAGCAAACTCAGCAACAAACGCCATCATTCCCTTTTTATTTTTTCTTTGGACCTGATAGTCCTTATCTAGATCAATTCCAGCCCCAAGAAGGCCTCGGTTCCGGCGTAATAGTGCGGAGGACAGGGAAGACAGTCTATGTCTTGACCAATCATCATGTAGCGGGGAATGCCACAAAGATTACGGTAAAGTTGAGCGATGGCCGCGAATATGAAGGTAAGCTCGTTGGATCAGATGAACGCAAAGACATAGCTCTTGTAAAATTCGAGACAGATGATTCTGACATCGCGATTGCAAAGCTTGGCGATTCATCGAAACTACAGGTTGGAGATTTGGCAGTCGCAGTTGGGAGCCCTTTCGGTTATATTGCCTCAGTTACAGCCGGTATTATCAGCGCATTAGGGCGAACCGGAGGTCCGGAAGAGAATATCAATGATTTTATTCAAACCGATGCGGCAATTAACAAAGGCAATTCCGGTGGAGCTCTTGTAAACATTAACGGGGAAGTTATAGGCATAAATACATGGATTGCATCCCCAAGCGGAGGATCAGTGGGCCTCGGTTTTTCTATTCCTATCAATAATGTAAAAGATGCGATCGATGACCTTATAACAAATGGGACTGTTAAATATGGCTGGCTAGGTGTAAGTCTCTCCAATATCTCTCAAGACAAGGCCAGTGCTAAAGAACTCGGCCTCGAAGGCAAGAAGGGTGCTTTTATAAGCCATATTTTCCTTAATGGTCCAGCAGATAAGGCTGGAATCTTGCCTGGAGATTTCATTACAGCCATCAACGGGAAGACAATTCAGAGCACGGATGAGCTGGTAAGGGTAGTTGGAGACATCAAACCTGGTTCTACGGCTAAATTGGAGTTCATCCGAAGCGGAATTGTGATGACTGCAAGCACAAAAATCGAGCTTAGGGACAATACGATCGCTTCGAACAATGCCAACATATTCCCAGGTGTGACTGTTATTTCACTCAAATCGGACTCTGTAGATCAGAAAAAAATACCCAGCGGAGTACGAGGAGCTCTTGTTGTCGATGTTCTTGCAAAATCTCCAGCAGCATCAATGGGCCTGCAGAGTGGTGATATTATTACCAAGATCAATAACAAGAACATCAGCGATCTTAAAGATTTCTACGAACTGCTAGCTAAAGAATCCGAGAAAAAGCTAGTTTTCACTGTCAATCGAAATGGGCAAACAATTGAGACCCTTGCTTATGTAAGGAAGTAAGTATATATTCCTTTTCTAGAGAAAGTCATTCGATAAGTGAAGCCTCCTTATGGAGGCTTCACTTGTTTTTTCGAGAAGGGATTCTATGCGTAAAGAATTCGTAACTTACGATACAGTCCGAAATAATGCTATCAAGCTTGCCTATAGGATTTATAGAGATGGCTTTATACCAGACATAATCTATGTTTCTCTTAGGGGTGGAGCTTACATGGGCAATGTGATAAGCGAATATTTCAAGTTTGTAAAAGATGATGGGCGTCCTGTGTTTTATGCTGCAGTTGTAGCAAGGTCATATACTGGTTTTGATCAGCAAGAATCGATCAAGATCGACGGATGGACCTATAATCCCGATTTCTTGCGGCATGGCGATAAAGTGTTGCTTGTCGACGATGTTTTCGACTCGGGTCGAACCATAAACTATCTAGCTCGAGTTATAATGGAGCGAGGCTTGCCAAGAAGCGATGTAAAGATAGCCGTTCACGACTATAAGGTAAAAGATTATGTCCCTCAGAGCCTGCCTATCCTTCCAGATTATTGGTGTAGAAAGATTGAAGTGAAATCCAAGGAGGATGAGCTTTGGATTCATTATATGAGCCATGAGCTAGAAGGCCTTACTCGGCAGGAAATAGCAGAGCACTATCTCAAAGATGACCCTAGCCTTGCAGAGCCGATGAGTTTTGTGGCTAAAAAGAGTGCTAGTTGAATGAGCGATAATTGAGCTAACAATAATTAAATTACTGTACCATCAGGGACTATCTGGTTCTTTGGAATGACGATAATTCCGTCCACTATATAATGGGTGCTATATTCGCCTTCTTTGCGCGCAAGAGTATCGATTCCAATGCGGCAGTTCGAGCCAATACGAGCATTCTTATCTATTATTGCTTGGCGTATGATAGAGCCGCCTCCGATACCAATATCGGGAATATTCTTTCTGTGATTTTCCTCTTTTTCTGCTGCGCTCTCGTAGTAGTCTGAACCCATACACACAACCCCATCAAGGCTAGCCCCTGATTCAATAACAGTGCGAATGCCTACAATTGATCGAGTAATCGACGCATTAGTTATTATGCAACCATCGCTGGCCAGAGCTTGATTCAATGTGCAATAGTTGAGTTTAGATGCCGGCAGGTTGCGCGCATGTGTATATATTGGCGATTGTTCGTCATAAAAATTGAATTTCGGGTTTATGTCTGTGAGCTCGATATTGGCTTCATAGAAGCTACGAACTGTCCCGATATCCTCCCAGTAACCATCGAAGACATAGGCATTGACCTTTTCCTTTGAAACCACAAATGGAATAATCTCCTTGCCAAAATCATTCGCGTCCAGTTGCATGGTTTCCTCTATTAGGGACGCATCGAATATATATATACCCATGCTTGCCAGATATGGTTTGCTGGGACTGGCTGCGTCTGGTTTTAGCTCTTTTGGTACCTCATATTCATGGATGTCCTTAGTAAGGCCGGGCTTTTCCAGAAAACTATCGATACTGCCATCTGCTGTTATCTTAATAATTCCAAGAGAGCTGGCAGTTTCTCGATCAACCAGGGTCCCTGCCACCGTAAGGCGACTGCCAGATTCGATATGTTCTTTGAACATCTCAGCTAGATCCATACGATAAAGCTGATCACCTGAGACAATCAGATAATGAGTTGGATTGTGTGGTCGGAAGTGAATAAGATTCTTTCTGACCGCATCCGCAGTTCCTTCATACCATCCAGAATGCGAATGAGTCTGTTCCGCGGCTAGAATCTCAACAAAGCCCTTAGAGAAACGGTCAAAATTGTAGGAACGATAAATGTGAAGGTGAAGGGATGCCGAGTTGAATTGAGTGAGAATATAGATCTTCCTAAAGCCCGAGTTGATGCAGTTGGAGAGGGGTATGTCTACAATTCGGTATTTTCCCCCAAACGGAACGGCAGGCTTGGCTCTCTCCTTTGTGAGGGGAAATAGACGAGTTCCCTTGCCGCCCCCTAGCACGATAGAAAGAATTTCTGCCATATATGCTCCTTTCTTGTCAGTTGCCGATTTACCTTTTTTATTTTGATGACTACAGTATAACTTATGAATTCTGAATCCGCAAATGCAATCTATAGTGAATTCGTATCGTGGCTAGCAGAAAGGAGCGAAATTGCTTGGTCATCCAGAATACCAGCGAAAAGCGCCGATTGCATGCCATTTCCAGAGGATTTATCGCCAATACTTGTTGAAGCGCTCCATAGAAGAGGCATAGATGCTCTCTACACACATCAACGGAAGTCTTATGATTTAGTTCGTAGTGGACACGATATAATTGTTGTAACACCGACAGCCTCTGGAAAGACACTCTGCTATAATCTGCCCATCCTTCAAACTCTCCTTGAGATGCCGAATGCTAGAGCGCTCTACCTTTTTCCCACAAAGGCGCTCTCTCAAGACCAGCAAAGCGGGCTCAATGAGGTTATGCTTGCTGGAAGTATCGGTTTGCCTGTTAACACTTACGATGGAGATACTCCATCGGATATTCGCTCAAAAGCAAGAACAGATGGGCACATAATCATTTCAAACCCAGATATGCTCCATGCTGGCATACTTCCTAACCACACAAAATGGGCTAAATTCTTCTCGAATCTGAAGTTCATCGTCGTGGATGAGCTTCATGCCTATAGAGGTATCTTTGGAAGCCATGTCGCTTCAGTAATAAGACGATTACTCCGAATTGCCAAATTTTATGGATCTTCGCCGACTTTCATCTTTTCTTCCGCGACTATTGGAAATCCACAGGAATTAGCAGAGCATTATATAGAGCGAAAGGTTGAGATAATCGAAGAAAATGGAGCGGGAAGCGGAGAAAAAATCCTGGTTTGCATAAATCCTCCTCTGGTGGACGAAGTACAGGGCTTAAGGCGTTCGAATGCCCTCGAAGCTGAGTCTGTAATGCTATGGCTATTACAAAAGGGTGTACGGACAATCCTCTTTTCCAGATCACGGCTTCAAGTAGAGTTGCTTGCACATTATCTAAATCAAAAACTCGAAAATCCATATAACCGCAACTATGGCATTGTGGTAAAACCATATCGTTCGGGTTTGCTTCCATCAGAACGCAGGGAAATTGAAAGAGGCTTGAGAAATGGAACTGTTCATGGAGTTGTCTCGACCAACGCTTTAGAGCTTGGTATTGATATAGGTGGGCTTGATGCTGCTGTAATAACAGGATATCCTGGAAGCATCGCTTCCTTTTGGCAACAGGCGGGTAGAGCAGGTCGAACTTCAGGCTTCTCTCTTGCTGTTTATGTAGCTTCTTCTTCACCTCTCGATCAGTATTTCGTATCTCACCCCGAGTATTTCCTTTCAAGAGGAGCAGAACAAGCTCACATCGATACATACAATCCCTATATATTTACCGATCATCTCAAGTGTGCTGCCTTTGAACTTCCTTTCTTGGGGGGAGAGGCTTTTTCTCCTGATAATTCGAATCTAAAAGCCACCGAGCTCACTAGTGAAGCGCTCGAATACTTGGAGGAAGAAGGTATAATACGGCATGTTGAAGGTAGATACTTCTGGTCTGCAGAAGGTTATCCTGGAGAAAAAATATCGCTTCGTTCTGCCACGACAGAAAATGTCGTTATAGTCGACATAAGCAATGGACATCATGATGTTATTGGAGAAATGGACCGGCCAAGTGCAAAAGAGCTGCTCTTTGAAAAAGCAATATATATTCACTTGGGTACACAGTACCAGGTAAAAACGCTTGATTTCGAGAAGCGTATCTGTCTTGTAGAGCTAAGCGACGCTGATTACTGGACTGATTCAATTGTAAAGCGTGATATCGAACTGCTCACTGAGGATTCCACCGAATCGTATGGCCAGTTTCGGCTTATAATTGGAGATATTCTTGTGCGAAGCCAGGTTGAAAAGTATAAGAAATTGCGTTTCAACACCCATGAAAATATTGGATATGGGGAGATATGGCAGGAGCCAGAGGAAATGCAGACTCGCTCTCTTATGATGGTTATCGATCCTCATAGTCAGAGTGGTAAATTCTTGAGCCAATTTGGGATAGAGCTGGCTAATTCCATAGTGTATGGTATTGCTAATTTGATATGCCAACTTGCTCCAGCCAGAATCCTTTGCGATGTCCACGATATCGGGGTCTCTTCTCGTGCAAGAGATCCTTTTTTTGAAAGCCCTGTAATTTATTTTTATGACATGTATCCTGGTGGAACAGGAATCGCGGAGGCGCTTTGCTCGAACATGAGTGGGATTATTAGCTCTACCTTTGAAAGGATCGCCAGCTGCCCCTGCCTTGGTGGTTGCCCTTCGTGTATAGGCGTAGAAAATGCAAATCCTGATACTAAGGCGGCATCCCTAAAGCTCTTAGATCTGCTTTCATGTTCCTGAATTATTCGAATAATCTCTCTATATGCAAAATCATAGATATTAGGCGAATAAGGAGTTCAGTAAGTGAATCTTAAAGAACGCCTTGCTTTGATTAAGAGCGAAAAAATCAAAAAAAACACTTTAGCCTCAAAAGAAAGAAATATGCCAGAAAACTGGCACAATATATTGCCTTATGTATGGACTAGAGAGATTCAAGGGCCTATTTTTATTGTTCCTCCTTTTTTCTATCCTTGTATCATAAGACCAGTGCATCTCTCTGAGACTGAAAGAAACATCGATTCTGAGGCCCCAGCATTCCAAATCCCTGCTGATAAGATAGTATTCTTCGATCTGGAGACTACCGGGCTCTCGGGGGGTACAGGGACTCTTGCCTTTCTTTCGACCACCGCTAGCTTCGAAGGAAGGAATCTAGTTCTTAGCCAAGTATTTCTAGAAGATTATCCGGGAGAGCGCGATTTTCTTTCAGTGGTGACCTCACAGCTCTCAGCTGGAGATTGTATTGCAAGCTATAATGGGGCCACATTCGATATTCCATTGCTCAGGTCGCGATGCATACTAAATGGAATTGTGATGCCAGCTAGGTTGCATATAGATGTACTTCACGACTGCCGACGATTCTGGGGTAAGATTCTCGATTCATGTTCTCTCGCCTCTATGGAAAGATTCGTCCTTAATAAGACAAGAGAATTTGATATTCCTGGAGCTGCAATTCCAAAAGTCTGGCTCGATTATGTGAAAAGCGATTCTCTCAGCGAGAATCAAAAGGAGCTAATGGAACTAGTATGGCAGCACAATATTATGGATGTGGTCTCGCTTGCTAGGCTCTTTTTCCATACCGAATCAGCGTATCGCGATCCATATAGGGCTGTTATCGAAGATGCAGTAGATCCATTAGGCCTAGTTCATCGTTTCTGTAAGCTTGGAAGGCTAGAAGACGCAAAATCGCTACTCTATATGATCTATAGGAACCATGAAGAAAATGGTTTATCCACAGAAATAATGAGAAGAGTGCATCAATACCTCGCAAAGCTAGCGAGAAAAGATAAGGACTGGGATTTATTCTCAGAGGTGGTACTCTCGATGGATGATGAATACCTTTATGGATGTGTGGCAAAAGCAAAGCTCTTCGAGCATAGATTCAAAGATGAGGAGACAGCTCTAATTTGGGCTCGAAAAGCTCATAATTTGGCCTGCAATTCTAATTACTCAAGTACAATCGAAAGAAAGGATAAGGGTATAGGGGCACAGCTATCGGTCATTGGCTCCCTTGATCAGCGTATCGCTCGGCTTGAGCGTAAGATCGCAAAAAGAAAGGGTGTCTCCTAGCTGCCCACAAGCTCCCATTACACCGCGGCCACGGCTCATCCGTCGAACAGTTACGATTCCTCTTTCCAAAAGGATCTGTGAAAATTTTTCGATCTGACGGACAGTAGGAGTCTTGAAAGGCATTCCTTTTATAGGATTCCAGGGGATAAGATTAACCTGAGATTTTATCGGAGTGATCCATTTCGCTAGCTCAATTGCATCCCTTTCTCCCACATTCAGACCTCCAATGAGAACGACTTCAAATGTAATGCGATCATTCGTGCTTTTCTGATATTCTAGAAGGGCTGATTTTAGCTTATCAAGAGGCCATTTCCGATTGACAGGCATAAGCTCCGTTCTAAGGTCGGGGTTTGCGGAGGTGAGAGATATAGCTAGGCGCACAGTTGGACCATTTTTTGCAAGGTCTATTATGCCAGGAACAATACCACTTGTGGATATGGTTATTTTCCGCATTGACAATCCAATGCCTGCTGGATTCGAGAGAATGGAAATGCTTTTTCTGAGATTGTAGAGATTAAGCAGCGGTTCTCCCATGCCCATAAATACGATATTGGATATAAATCCACAGCGCTCGCGAAGATGATGAAATTGTTCGACTATTTCGTCTGCTCCAAGGTTTCGGAGAAATCCTAATGTGCCAGTCTTGCAGAATGCACATCCCATGGCGCATCCCACTTGACTAGAAAGGCAAGCTGTCTTTCTTCCTTCGATATCTTCAAGAAGTACACACTCTACAGCAGCTCCATCGCGGAGCCTTATCTGCAGCTTAAGGGAGCCATCTTTATCAGAAAACTCGTTTTCGACTCTCGATGAGCGGACTTGGCTATTAAAACGCTGAGCCAGTCTTTCTCTAAGAACTACCGGGAGATTGGTCATTTCTTCGAATGACTTTACTCCTCTAGATAACCATGTAAATGCTTGTTTTGCACGATATAGAGGTTCTTCAGATAAGATAGCGACCAATTCTTCCTGAGATAGGCCGCTCGGATAGACTATTTTTAGTTCCTCAGCGGAATTAGAATTCATGTCTTGGTTGTCAGTTTGAACAAGGCATCTTGAATAACTGGATTTTTTATGCCCATCTGCTGGAATTCGCTAAGTATTTCGACTGCCATTTGGCGCTGATTGTTCATTAGATAGGTCTGAGCGAGCTCGACATAGATGCGATAGTTCTTTGGGTCGTTTTGTAAGAGCGAGCGGAGGCTCGCAATGGCTTCATCGTACTTGCCCTGCTGTCGGGCAATCACTGCAAGACCTAATACTGCATAGATATCGAACTCGATATTGAGAGCATTTTGATAATACTCTGTGGCTTTTTCAAAATCGCCCATATTCCGATATGCATCTCCCGCGCGAGTCAGAATAACCTTATTCTTGGGATCTTTTTCCAAGATCTTGTTCCAATAAACCAGGGACATATTCTGTTTGCCCACTCCTCGATAGCAATCGGCTATACCGAAAAGGGCATAGAAATTATCTGGCTCTTTTTCGAGGGCTTTTTCGAAGATTGGGATACCTTTATCGAAATGTTTTAGCTTACGATAACAGTTTCCAATGGCAGTCAGAACTCTAATGTCAACATTGTCGCCTTCTAACTCGACCATGCGCTGCCAGTAGGAGAGAGCTTCCTTGTACTCCTTAAAATCGTAGTGCAAGTGACCAAGGCCAATAAGAGCATAGTGATTATCTGTATTGAGTTCGAGAACACGATGATAAATAGATTTGGATTTCCGGAAGTCACGAACCTTGCGATACGCATCGGCAACGCGTGTCAATACAGTGATGTTTGTGTTGTCATGAAGAAGGTATTGTTCCCAGATTTCAATGGCTTTTTGGAATTGGTTGAGAGCCTTGTAGCAGTCCGCTAGCCCGAATAATGCATAGCTATTGCCTGGATGAAAAATTAAGCAGCGTCTATAGTAATCGGCAGCCTCTTTGAATCGCTCTTGCTTGCGAGCAGCATCTCCCAAACCGACAAGGGCATAGTTATTCTCTTTATCTTTTTCAAGAATTTGAATAAAACATTCAACTGCTTCATCGAAGCGGTTCTCTTTTAGGAGCTGATAACCTTTTTTTGATATTTCTGCGACCTCTGTGTTTTCTAATTGGATCTCATTAGGAATTTCGAAAAAATCGTCATTGTAGGGCAAAGATGGCATATCACTCATGGCTTTTTACCTCTTGGCGGAAAGTATTTTTAAATATGGCTCCTTGTGGCCGAATTATTTATTACCTGACTCTTTCCGTCTTTCTCTTAATCTTTTTGCAGCCTTTATTATACCTTTTAATTCATATCAATGCAACATTTTCAAAGTTTTAATTACAAATAAGATATCATGTTCTTCGATAAAAATGCACAATAGAACGACCAAAGATCCTTATATCATAGCATTTTAGTCTCGAAATCTGTTCTGGCAGCTTATCTTCATGAGGAAAGTGGATGAGGACTAGGCTTCCAGCATGGATAGAAGCGGATCGATCGAGTCGTTCGAGTAGTTGGAGCTTGAATCTATAGTCGAAGGGTGGATCAAGAAAAATAATGTCAAATGCTCGCTTGTTGCGAAAAATGAAGGTCTCTGCTGGCATGGCCTTACAGAAGATCGCAGGCTGAGCTATAGCTGCATTTTGCAGCAAAACTGGAAATTTTTTTCTATCTTTTTCAATGCAGACAACAGGATTAGCTCCACGCGATGCTGCTTCGAGTCCAAGGATTCCTGAACCCGCAAAGAGATCGAGAAATGAATAACCTTGAAGGTCGCCAAGGACATCGAATACGGATTGGCGCATCCTATCCATCGAGGGCCTTATTCGCAAGTCTCCCTCAGGCATCTTGACGATTCTTCCTGAATATTCGCCGCCTGTTATTCGCATCAAAGCTACCAATCTTTTACTTTGAATTCTCGTCTTATTTCGCGATCCAAATCCCGAGCTTTTATTTCAGCTCGCTTATCGTATGCTTTCTTGCCGCGGCAGAGACCCAGTTCGAGCTTTATAAGTCCATGCTTGAGATAAATGCTCAATGGTATTAGGGTAAAGCCTTTTTCTCGGACTCGCCGGTCGAGTCGCTTGATCTCCTGACGGTGCAGAAGGAGTTTTTTTGGCCTGTCTGGATCGTGACGAAAAATCGAAGAATGAGGGTAATCCGCAATATGTAAATGGTTGAGCCACACTTCCTGTCCCTTTATCTCTGCAAAGGCATCGCTAAAACTAACCCTTCCTTCTTTGATTGACTTTACCTCGGAGCCAAACAAAGCAATGCCGCATTCAAGTCTTTCTTCAATATCGTAATCAAAACGCGCGCGGCGATTAATGGCTATGGTCTTTATGGAGTCTTGTGTTTTCATTTTCTTATCAGAGCAGGTCTAAATCCTAGAAATTCAGAAGAATGATCAGCAGGCACAGGGCCTCGTGATTCGATAGATATTTGATCAGCACTATTAGCCCATGAGCCCCCTTTTACTGTCTTTGAATCGCCTGAATTAGCAAGCATTCCAAAAGTAGGGGAATCTTCTATGATCCATGCATAAGGTCTAAAGCTATCAGAAGTCCATTCCCAGACATTTCCAAAGAGATCTGAGAAACCAGATGCATCGCGGCGGGAAGAATCGACTGAAAGTGGTCCATACGAAGAACGATTGCTAAAAACCCCAAGGCTCGCTATGTTTCGAGATGCTTGAGTTGCAGCCATTTCCCACATAGCTTCTGTGGGAAGTTTTAATTCATAACCTATCGGCGCATATCTACAAAGCCATTCACAATAAGCATTCGCAGCATACCAGGAGACACCCGTGATTGGCTTATCGCTTGGGTTTGAGATATCAAAGTCTGCAAGGTAGGAGCTGTCCACAAATCCCTTTTCAATTAGAGTTGCGCGGTTTTCGGGCATCCATTCAGAATTATCCTTCAAAAACCCCGCAAACTGTCGCTGCGTAACTTCGGTGCTTGCTAGGCCAAACTCAGGAACATAAGTACTATAGAGAATTCTGGTGCCACCGGGTGTACAGGTTGGGACTTTCAGATTTGCTTCCTTGAAGATAACGAAATATTGAGATCCGACTATCTTTACATCGACAGGCTTATGCAGAGCCAGCTCGAAGGTCGAAGTTTCTTTTTCTAAAGTTGATAGAGCTCCTCTTATTGTATCATTTGTTCTTTCGGGAGCTATTTCCGAAAATGCTGCTACATAGTTCTTTGAGCCTGCAAGCAATGCAATAGCATTGCGAGCCATAGAAACAAATCCCAATGGACTTGCGCCAGGCGCACCAAGCGAAAAACTCGCATATATCGCATCGCGAATAGATGAGCTATTTTGAGCAGCGCTCAAGCCTGCTGCAAGCAGAGCCTTGGCTATAAACACTCTATCTGCTGGGGGCAAGGCAACGAGATCCTTCGAAGCTTCGGATAATACCATAGGTAGCTGGTAAATAGCGCTTGGTCTACCGGAAAGAGACCAAGATGAAAATTCCCTAAAAGATGGGAGAAGTATGGATTCCAGCGATTCTGCTTCTAATTCATATTGTATTCTGACTCTTGGTGGCACCATAAGAGTGGCAAATATACGGTTCGGTACCTTAATGTCCATAGTTTTAGGCTCAAAGCCACGCTTGCGTATTTCGATTTGATAAGAGCCAGGCTTAAGTTTTATCCCATCAGATGTACTTCCAATATATGTATTTGCAATATAGAGAGCTGCTATACCTGGATTACCTTCGAAACTTAGCTTGGCGCCCGGATTAGAAAGGCCAGGGTTGATAAAAAGAAAAAAAAGAATAATAAAGATTATTAGTGTATAGATAATCGGTATATATATACGTGGCCGAATGCCCAAGATCGGCTTTAAGGTTATTTTAACCTTTTCAATATCCTGGTCGGTGATTTTTTCACTCTCTTTCATTGTAAAAGCAGCCTAGCCGATGGGCACCGTCTTGTCAACGATATATGCTCATGATAGCTTGGAATCGGAATGAAGAATATGGATATTCCCAATAAACTTGTTATGTTTTCTGAAGATCTACTCACAAGAAGGAAAAAAAGATCCCTTCGCGCAAAGATGAAACAGCAAAAGCGCCATCCGATTTTGGACTGGATATATGCCATTCTCTGGGCTGCTTGCGTTGTACTTGTCATAAATCAGTATTTTTTTCAAAACTATAGGATACCATCGGGATCTATGGAAAAGACACTTCTAGTGGGAGATATGATTTTTGTAGACAAACTCTCCTATGGCCCCGAGCTTTTGCCTGGGGTTTTAAAGACCCCAGGAATTTCCACACCAAAACGAGGGAATGTCATTGTTTTTGAAAATCCTACCTATCTCTCACGCGGTCCAATCTATACGATATTTCAACAATTGCTTTATATGGTTACATTTACCCTGGTCGACATAGACAGAGAAGCAACGGGCGAGCCGCGAGTGCATTATCTTATAAAGCGAGCTATAGGGGTTGGAGGAGATACGCTTCGTGTAAGAAATGGTGAAGTATCCATAAAGCCTATGGGCTCCTCGGTGTTCTTAGATGAGCGAATGTTGATGGAAGGTCTTGGATTGCCTGTAAAGATGCAACGATTAGTTAATTCAAACGAATATACAGAGATAGACAATGTCGGTATAGCCTCAGCCTATGCTGAACTTAGTCTTCCTCTTCCTTCTCGAGTAGGGATGCCATCTGTGCAAAATGCAAATAAGGACGCTTTTCAATATGACATGATTCGTGTAACTACTTTGCGAGATGCTGATCCTTCCAATTCCCGAAACGCTCAGCTTGCACAGCGCTATGAAAATGGATGGTATATAGCGGATTCGCGGATCTTTCCTATGGGTGACAACCGAGACAATTCACGCGATGCACGATATTTTGGGCCAATCGCCGAAAAAAAAGTGCTAGGACATGCTCTATTTGTTTACTTTCCACTTAGCCGAATTGGCAGTATCCATTGAGAGTGACGCTGTATGTTCGCCAAGCGGCCCATACGATATGCAGAGAAAATAAAACGGAAAAGGGCTCGAAACAGAATTCTTATATACATCGTTGTTTTTATCATTTTGTGCATTATCATAAGGACCTTTGTGTTTCAGGCTTGGAAGGTTTGTGGGGACCTTATGAAACCAACGCTCAGAGATGGCGATATTGTTATTGTGGTACCATGTCTGCTTTTCGCAGAAGAAAAACTCGTTAGTATAGCTGGCTCGCCAAAAAAAGGTGATGTCGTTCTTGTTGGAGATGGGTCGGAATTCATTCTCCCCTCTATAACAATGATCGAAGATTCAGCATTGAGATTTGTAACTCTACAGAAATATTCGCTTTTGGAAAGAGAATTTGGCAAAACATTCGGTCTTCCAGCAGTAATGAGAATTCAGGGTATCCAGCAGGAAAAAAATAACCTCAAGACATCGACAGTCTTTAAGCTTGCTACAGAATCTCAAAGCGATAAGGGCCGTATGACAGGGAGTCAAATTGTACTGCCCTCTCGTATCAAGGGCAGAGTGGTCTTGAGGATATGGCCATTAGCTCGAATAGGAAAGGTACAATGAAGCCAATGGCTTTACAGATCCCTGAGCATGAGGGAAAAACATTTTTAAATATCGATCCATTCGAAATAAATTCGCTTTATGTTCATATTCCATTCTGTGCAGATCGATGTTCTTATTGCGATTTTTTCTCTGTACCGTTCGCCAATAATTCACACATTTCTTCATTGGAATATGAAATTTCCTATGTGCAAGCAATACTCATAAATTTTCAAAATTGGTTGGAGCTTTTTCGAGCGGGGCCTTTTTCGACAATCTACCTAGGCGGGGGAACACCATCAGTTCTCGATAGGCAAGTGCTTAAAAAACTAGTCGATAGCCTAGAACCATACGCATACAGAGATTGTGAGTGGACGATCGAAGCTAACCCTGAGAGTCTTGACAAGACCCTACTCGATATGCTCGTTCGCACGAAAGTTAATCGCATCTCCCTCGGAATCCAAACTCTTTCAGAAGAAGAATGGCCTATTCTGCGACGAGTAGGATCTATCGATGATGCGATACAAGCCATAGAACTTCTATGCGAGTATCCATTTGAAATATCTGTAGATCTACTACTAGGCATTCCCCACAAATTTGGCAAAAGGCGCGAAGGCAAAAGCTCTATATTGCAATCACTCGAATACCTTGTAAGTCGAGTTTCACACATTTCTATATATGACCTCACGCTGGAGAAAGGAACTTTGATTGAAAGCCAAGTTTCTTCTGGAGAATTCGTCATGCTTGATGCCGATGAATTGGCAGAAGAGCGGACTAAGATCGATATTTATTTAGAAGGCCAGGGTTTCCATCGATATGAGGTTTCAAACTATGCCAGATTAGGTCATGAATGTAGGCATAATGCTGCATATTGGAATATGGAGCCATATCTTGGGGTAGGAAGTGGAGGAGTGAGCACAATCCAATATCCTGCTTACAATAAAAGCCAGGAGTTAGGCACTATTTTCAGAATCACAGAGACAAAAGACATAAACGCATATATTCAATCGCCAATGGAGATTCCCAAAGATATAGAGATAATCGATAGAAAGACAGCTCTGTTCGAGTTTCTGATGATGGGTTTCAGGACATTGCGAGGGATTGATAAAAAAAGAATAAGCTCGCTATTTAGAATAAATCTTGAGGAATTCATACCTTTTACTCTCAAGCGATGGAATAGCGAAATAGTACGGAGTGGAGATCTTATTGCTCTTAAGCCAAAAAATTTTGATATACTAAATCGATTTCTTGTTGAATGTCTTGAAGAACTAGATTGATGAGGTTTCATATGGCAATTTTTCAGTATGCAGTGGTTTCATCGATCTTGCACGATGAACCTCAGAAAATGAGACTGCTTGGTATTTTTGAGGATAATCTTCAGAGAGCTGGAGGCGAATTACTAAGCCTTGGATCCACTCTGATTCATCCAAGAAACTCTGCACTACCGCTTTTTATGCTCGTGCTCACGGGCGGAACTGAGTCTGAAGCCATGAGATTGATTTCTAGAGAGAAGATGTTAGAGCTCAGAATGCCCATAGTGTTATTTGCTCATCCATCACAAAACTCTCTGCCTGCTTCTCTCGAGATTCTTGCAAAGGTCAAACAAGATGGCGGGAAGGGATTGATTCTTCAAGCCGATGCCTCAGGTGCCTTCGACTCTAAAGAACTAGAGGACATAATTGCCGTTTGTCAGAGCAAAATCGCAATGCGAAACTGCAGAATTGGTGTAGTGGGTAGACCTTCGGATTGGCTCATAGCCTCAAGTCAGGATTCGCTTGTAGCCTTGAACTCATGGGGTGTTGAGCTTATCGATATTCCTCTGGAGGAGCTCATGCGGAATATCGGAGAGATACGTTCCAGTTCCCTGGGAGCTCCTATAATCGAAGATTTGCAAGAAAAAGCAGAATTCTTTTCTGAATCGAGTAATGCAGACTTGCTGAAGTCGATGGAGATATTGCAGGCCCTAAGAACCCTTGTGGATCGATATAAGCTTTCCTCACTTACCTTACGCTGTTTCGATCTCGTTCTCAAAGATCAGAGCACAGGTTGTCTTGCTCTATCTCAACTTGCAGATGAGGGAATCGATGCAGGTTGCGAAGGGGACATTCCTTCAATTATCGGTCTAAGTTGGATTCGTTCTTTGACAGGACAAATTGGCTGGATGGCCAATCCTTCTCATATAATTATAAAGAAAGAGGATGATTTAGCTGAAATGCTGGTTGCTCACTGTACGGCGCCCCGCTCAATTCTATCCAAATATGGGCTACGCAGCCATTTTGAATCGGGGATTGGAGTTGCAATAGCAGGAATCTTGCCCAAAGAAAAAGTGACTCTTTTCAGGATAGGCGGCAAGCACCTCGAAGAGCTCTGGTATTCTACTGCTCGAGTGATAGCAAGTCCGCGCGGCGAAGGGTTGTGCAGAACACAGGCTTTGCTAAGCCTTTCCAATGAAAAAGCTCAAGAGATGCTTACAAATCCGCTTGGAAATCATCTTGTTATGGTAAGAGGCAATTGGACAAGAAGGATTTCGGTTTTTGAGCAACTATAGACTTTTTAAGATAATCTACACAAAGAAGTCATAGTTTGGACGGATGCGCTCAGCAAAGCCCTCCTGGAAAGATATATTGGCGCTTTTTTCAGTACCAATGGTGCTTGGCGGGCCATGCCCAGGCAGAACAAGTGTACTCTCCGGAAGGCAAAAGAGTTTTTGCTTAATGCGAGCTATGAGCGCATTTGTATTGAAAACACTGTTCGTTTTTCCAATTACGCCTGCATGGAGTACATCGCCAGTAAAAAGAAAATTTCCTTCCATGAGATAGACAATTGAATCCTGAGAATGGCCGGGCACTGCTATTGCGGTAATCTCGAAACCTGCTTCGCTAAAGACATCCCCATCCCTCAACTTACTACATTGAAATCCAAGCAATTTAGCATTGGAAGCATGGATTGTAGGACTATAGATCTTCATGATTGTAGATAGCCCCTTGACATGATGAATATGATCATGGGTGATAAGTATTCCGCAGAGATCAAGGTTGTTTTGCTCGATTCTTTCGATCATTGTCGCAGTGAGTTCTGCAGGATCAACTATTATAGCTCTCTTTAATGATTCATTGACAATTATGTATATATTCGAAAATCCGTAGACTGAATAATGATGGTAAATCTTCATAGATAAAGATGCTCCAGATCTCGGACAGCCTCTGCAATATTCGATCTTGAGAAGCTGACTTTTTGCTCTTTGGAAGGAATGTAGAAAGCTCTCTTGAAATCGCAATTGTCAATGTTGACAGTATTCATGTCGCACATTATAAAACGAGAGTTATATAGATTAGAGCCTGCAAAGGTACAATCCACAATTACAGAGCCATTGAAGCTTGATTGGATAAGCTCGGAATTCTCAAAGCTGCAGTCCATAAAAGAGCATTTCCCAAAGGAACAAAAATCGACATCGGCACCAGATAGATCACAAGAAAAGAAGCTGGAACTATCAAAAAAGCATAGGTGGAAGGAAGCCCCAGTAAACAGTGAATGTTGAATCCTTGCATTTCTAAAAGAGCAACCAACGAAACGATAGCGAGAAAAATCAAGACCCATAAGAAACGCGTAATCAAAGACTCTATTAAGAAGAATATTATTGCTCTGCAGCTCCTGCATGGCTTTTTTCATGCGCTCAGGATAGTCTTGTAGGTGATGATAACAGAGGTTTTCTATCGAGAAAGCAGGCAAACTGCAACCTTCTATGGCGCAAGAAGAAACCTTATACATAATTATAGCCTATATGATCTTGCAAGGATTCTCAAGACTCAAAACCAAGACCTAATAATCTAAATTAAATACTACAATCATTCATATTGGTTTCTAACGCTTGTCAGTATTTTGCTTACAATGTAGAATTTTTAATATGTGTTATAAATGCGGTGCTCTATTGGCCTATGATTACAGGCCAGGGTTCAATGATACCTGTGATAGCTGTGGGAAAGACCTGCATGTGTGTCTAATGTGTCGTTTCTATACTATCGGTGCCCATTGGGACTGCAGAGAAACGATAGAGGAGCTTGTAGCAGATAAAGAAAAGCGAAATCATTGTGATTTTTTCATGATTTCGGAGAAATATCTGGACAAAGGGAAAACTGCAGATTCAAAGCAAAATGCTGACTCGAAAAGAAGATTCAATTCATTGTTTGGTGAATAGATATCTAAGGAGAAATAAGCGATGCGCATCTGCGTATTTGATTCAGGCATAGGTGGATTGCCTTTTGTTCAGGCCGTAAATCGGGAGTTTCCCTTTTTAGAAATAGATTATGTGGCTGATGATGCAGGCTTCCCCTATGGAACAAAATCTCCTGAGATGATCCGCGATATGCTCTTTGAACGCATAAGGAGAATTCGAGCACGGCTTGATCCCGAAGTTCTTATAATCTCATGTATGACAGCTGTTCAAATTGGATTAAAGGAAATTCAAGCGGCTCATAGAGCCTTACATATAATAGGCGCGATACCTCCGATTGCAGAGGCAGCGAAAGAATCACAGACTCATCGTATAGCACTGCTTGCCACGTCTCGCACTGCCGAGGATTCTTTTCTAGATTATTTGATAGCCAGAGATGCTCCAGATAGTGAAGTCATTAGAATACCTGCCCAAGGTCTCATTGAATATGCAGAGCAACATCTTCCTTTTGCGTCTTTGCTCTCTGCACAGACAATGGTAGCTCCTTACATCAATTATGCATTAGAGGAAGGAGCAGATCGAATTGTTTTGGCTAGCAGCCAATTCATTCTCCTTGAAGATGCTATTGCCAATCAATTAAATGAACGACAAGCTTTCAATGTCCAATGTCTTGATCCGAGGCCAAAAGTGATATCCGCTCTACAAAAGCTTATTCATTATAAAGAGCATGCTGAAGAAACCGAATTTCAAAAGCCAAGGTTCTTTCTTGCAGGGGATCGTGGTGCAACTCCATACTACATTGCATGGTCAGATAAATTCAATTGTTCTCCACTACAGCTTCTATGAATTGCAATAGCAATGAATCCATGGTGCTAGGCGTTGTAATCTCAATCAGCAATCGATACGCAAAAGTGAGCTGCGATGATGAATATATTCGAACATGCACAATCAAAGGCAAGATAATCGATTCATCATCTAAAGGTTACAAAAATCTTGCAGCGGGCGATCATGTATCGGTGATACCGTTATCGAAACAGAATGGAGTTATAGAATCCATTTTCGATAGGAAAAATGAATTCTTTCGCTATAGTGAGAAAGGGGAAGCGCGACAGGTCTTTGCAGCTAACCTTGACCTTGTGGTATGCATAGCGAGTACAAAAGCGCCTCCTTTTAGGCCTCGATTTATCGATAGAGTGGGTGTAATGGCTGAATATTGCGACCTGCCTTTGCTTGTAGTATGTAATAAGATCGATTTAGGTCTGGATATTTCAATCGAATCCCGTCTCGCTGCTTTTCAGAAGCTTGGTTATGGAGTAATTAAAAGCAGTGTTCAGGATTCTATAGGGATCGATGAACTTAGGACGATTCTTCTTAGAAAAACATCAGTCTTTATAGGGCAATCCGGTACTGGCAAATCGAGCATCATAAATTGTATTATTCCAGGAGCAGATCAGCGGATAGCTGAGATTTCGGAAAAATATAAGAGAGGAAAGCACACGACAACTCTCTCCACAATGATCTCTTCGCCAAACGGAGATATTGACATAATCGATACTCCAGGTATTCGCAGGCTTGCGATAAGAAATATCGAACCAAATGACCTTACATCTTATTTTCCTGATATGGTTCCATTTTTAGGGCTCTGTGAGTTTGGTGCTTCCTGTACACATAGATATGAATTGCGCTGCTTGGTGAAGCAAGCTGTACAAGAAGGGCTCATACATAATGACCGCTACGAGAGTTATCTTAGAATGCGTGCGGAATTAGAAGAAACAAGAAATGCAAAGACAAACGAACCCGGGAGGTTACAGAGGTCTGCTACAGATCAATTCGAGGAAGAAGAATGGTGACTAATGAGCATAGCCTTACGCTCCTAGACTTCTATCGACTGCGCAAACGTCTGGAAGAATACTGTTTTTCTCACGAAGGAAGGGCACTTATGAATAGTACCTTGCCCTGCTCTCAAGAAGATTCAGTAAAGAGACTGAAGAAAGACCTATCGCTGCTTGTTGAAGGACTTAGCGATAAAGAAATGCCATCATTTCCTTTTCCAAATATCGAGATTCCCATAGCGAAAGCCCTAAAAGAGGGCACAATGCTCGAAGTCGATGAGCTTTTCGCTATAGGGCTCTGGGCAAAATCCTATCAGCAGTTTTTTGCCTTTCTTCGATCAATTATTCACTCTTTTATTGAGGTAAATCATGAAACTTGGGGAGAAGATCTCAATGATGACGAGGCTTGGGCAAAGTTAGGAATTGAGAATATCTTGCATTCGGCCCCCGCTTTGATTCATGCGGTACAAATAGTATTTGCTATTATTTCTGAAGATGGTGAAATAAAGGATTTGCCTCGCCTAAAAGCTCTAAAGCTGGCAATTCAAAAAACTCAAGCTGAAAATCTGCGCATTATTAATCGATATCTCTCTGATCCTGCGCTTCAAGATGCCCTTCAATCGAACATCGCTACAGAACGAGATAATAGAACTGTAATAGCAATAAAAGCGAATTTCAAGGGAAGAATAAAGGGAATCGTGCACGAATTTTCTTCGACAGGTCAAACAATTTTCATAGAGCCCCTTGAGCTCGTTGAACGGAATAATAGGCTTCTGGAGCTCGATTCTAAACTAAACGAGGAAATAAAGGCTATTCTAAGAGAGACAACGGACGCGCTGAGGCAATATTTGCCTATCCTAATGCGAGGTAGAGAATTTCTAGCTGCCGCAGATGTTAGGTTGGCGCGAGCTATACAACTTAAGAGAGAGGATCTCGCAATTGCAGGCCATCTCGATCAAGGTATACATCTATACAAAGCAAAACATCCCTTGCTAGGCAAAAAGGCCGTTCCTATAGACGTAGACATTCCAGATGGTGCAAGAATTTTAATAATCACTGGTCCCAACACAGGAGGAAAGACAGTATCTCTAAAAACGATTGGCCTTCTTGCGCTTTTGAATCAATATGGCGCTGGCATATCAGCATTATCAACTTCAGCATTTGCAGTTTTTGATACAATTCTCGCCGATATTGGAGATGAGCAATCCATCGATCAATCGCTATCTACATTTTCTGGACATATGAATGTTATTTCCGGAATTGTATCTTCAGCTACGGATCGCAGCCTTGTATTGCTGGACGAGCTGGGAGCAGGAACTGATCCAGAGGAAGGTTGTGCAATAGCCATGGCTTTGCTCGATTATTTTCACCATTTGCAATGTTTTACTATAGTCAGCACTCATCATGGAGTTTTGAAGAATTATGGATATACTAAGCCTGGCTGCCTAAATGCCTCTATGGAATTCGACGCAGAAAGTCTCAGCCCGACTTACAGGATAATAATGGGGGTTCCAGGAGAAAGCAGAGCTCTCGAGATTGCAGGCCAGATTGGTTTACCTAAGGAAATTGTCGATATAGCTAAAAGTTATCTCGAAGATGAGCGATCAGATTATTCCGTGATTATTCATTCTCTAGGAGAAAAACAAAGGGAGCTTGAAAAGCTGGAATCAGAGAAGAAAAGGCAACTAGAGAAAGTAGTTGAGTCGCGCCGTATGGTCGATCTCGAGAATCTCAGGATTCACCAAAGAGAACTTGATCTTAGAAAACAGGGAGTTGCTGAACTCAGACATTTTCTGACTGAATCCAGAAGGATTTTCGAAAACATTGTACGCGAGTTGAGAGAAAACGGCAGAAAAGATGAGGATACATCTGCAGGACGGGAATTCTTGCGAAAAATGTCAGACGAAATTCACCGACAAAGCGAAGAGCTTGAAAGTTTTGCAGAAGAAACTCAAAGAATTGAACGCTTGATGAAACCTGATATGCAAAGCAGTATGCCAATAGACATCGATAAAATAAGATCTGGAGATACTGTCATATTTCAGAATAGAGAAGCTATTTTCCTTCGAATGCTAGATGAAAAGAAGGCGCTTGTACAGCTAGGCTCTCTTCGAGTCCCAGTTGAATGCGAAGCTCTGAGTCTTTCACGATCAAGGAATAAAACTGAGTTAGTTTCAAAGCCTGGTTACCAGATCGAACTCGCTTCTGATTCGATGACAAGGAAGTTGCCTGTAGCTGAACTCGATGTGCGTGGCATGAGGCTTTCAGAGGCCCTCGATGCTTTAGAGCATCAGATCGATGCCGCTAGTCTCGCTGGTATTAGCAGTTTTGCCATAATTCATGGAACTGGAGAAGGAATTCTCTCCAGAGGCATTCACGAGTGGCTAAGTAAGCAGAGCTCCGTTGCAGATTACTATTTTGCCAGACCAGAAGACGGGGGTTTCGGAAAAACCTGGATTCATCTCAAAGAATAAGATCAAATCGACTGGTCTCAATAGATTCTCACTTTTTTGCTTTTTCCAAATTGACATTGCTTGGATTTTGCTGTCCTATTCTGTCAATTGACACCAATTTATGCAACATGATATCGTTATTTGGTTTTCTTAAAGCCAAAGGAGTTTTCATGTCTGGACATAGCAAATGGGCGAGCATTAAGCATAAGAAGGGAGCTCTTGATGCAAAAAGGGGTCAGCTTTTCACAAAGTTAATCAAGGAAATTTCAATTGCTGCTCGGATGGGCGGAGGTGATATCGAAGCTAATCCTCGTCTTCGTACAGCAGTGCTAAAAGCTAGGGCTGCGAACATGCCAAAAGACAATATCGATCGAGCTATAAAAAAGGGTACTGGCGAACTTGAGGGCTCTATCTATGAAGAGCTATTCTACGAGGCTTATACGCCAGGCGGTGGGGCAATGTTAATCGAAGTTCTCACCGATAATAAGAATCGAGCAGCTGCAGAAATACGAAATATAATCACAAGATCGGGTGCCAATTTAGGGACTACCGGATCGGTCGCTTACCTTTTTAAGCGCAAAGGCGTCTTAACCTATGATAGCGAAAAGTACACCGAGGATCAGATCATGGAGGCCGCCCTCGATGCCGGAGCCGATGATGTGATCAGCGAGGATGGTACTATTTCAGTATACACTGATCCTGCCTCTTTTGAGGATGTCTTGAATATGATGAACGATAGAGGCTTCGAGACACTAGGAGCCGAAATCTCGATGCTGCCAGATTCCTATATAACTGTCGATCTAGATACAGCCCAGAAAATACAGAGACTAATCGATAAACTAGAAGAAAACGAAGATGTACAGAGCGTTTATCACAACATCGAAATGCCTGAGCTCGAGGAATGATCGGCTCCATGAATTCTCAAGATTCTCTTGTGGCTATCGGAATCGATCCTGGCATAGCCTCGGTCGGCTATGGTCTAGTGAGAACTCTAGAAGGAAAGCTTTCACTGATCGCTTATGGTTGTATTCAGACAGAATCGGACGAACCAATTGGAAAGAGACTAACTTATATATTTGAAGAGATAAGGAAACTTCTTGGGCAATATGCTCCTGATGTTGGCGGCATCGAGGAGCTTTATTTTTTTAGAAATGTATCTTCGGCTTTTCCTGTAGCAGAGGCTCGCGGTGTTATTAGGCTTGCCTTTGAAAAGACAGGTATAGTCTTAAAGGAGTATAGTCCAAATGCTATCAAAAAAGCGGTGACAGGCTCTTCTAGGGCAAGTAAAAACCAGGTTCAAGAAATGGTTAAGGTGCTTCTAGGTATGTCTCATATACCGACGCCTGATCATGCTGCGGATGCTCTTGCTGCCGCTATTTGTACATTGCATTCTATTGGTCCTGCGGGCTATACTCTCTAACATGTTCAACAGAATAAAGGGTGTATTCAGCGGTCATGCAGATGAAGCTCTTCATATATCTACTGGTGCAATAGAATGGGAAATATTCGTCCCGATCCGTGATCCGTCCTTTTACACTCACACAGGAGAAGAAATAGAGCTTTTCACATGGCTACATCACTATGAAGACGCTATGCGTCTATATGGCTTTTTTTCAGCAGTGGAACGCCAGCTTTTTCTAGATCTGCAAAAAGTAGAAGGGATTGGTCCTCGCCAAGCCTTCAAGATTTTACAGGGCATAGCTCCGCGCTCCTTAGCTACGATGCTCGATAGAGGGGACCTTGCCTCATTGCAAAAAATACCAGGCATAGGTCCAAAGACAGCACAAAAGATGATGCTCGCTCTAAAAGGAAAATTGATTACTCCTGAAGATGCTTCTGCTGCAATATCTGACTCTCAAGGACGATTCAGAGATGTAATCCGTGCTTTGGTTGAGATGGGTTTTGAAAGAAAAGAAGTCGAGCGCGTGACAGCTCAGCTCGCTTCATCTTTAGAAGATGGCCCTGAAGCTGAAAAAGAATTGTTCAAAAGAGCACTTCTTGAGCTGTCTGCAGGAGCTGGAGCATGAATCCTTCTACAATAGATGAGACCTCTTCGCACAGTACAATGAATCCCCTCTATAATCCAGCAGAAGACGAAAAGGAATCCTCTCTGCGGCCGCGTTATCTTTCCGAGTTTCAGGGCCAACAGAGAATAAAAGATAATTTGCTCATTTTTATCAAAGCTGCGCGCGATAGAGATGAAGCACTCGATCATCTATTCCTAATGGGGCCTCCTGGTCTTGGCAAGACAACTCTTGCTCTTGTGGTAGCCTCTGAAATGGGCGTAGATTTTAAGCCTACAAGTGCACCTGCTATTGAAAAGCCCAAAGATCTGGCTGGTATTTTGACTAATCTTAGGCCTGCTGGTGTTCTCTTCATCGATGAAATTCATAGACTTAAGCCATCTATCGAAGAAATGCTCTACATAGCCATGGAAGATTTCGAGCTCGATTGGATTATTGGACAAGGCCCTGCAGCTCGTACAGTAAGGATTCCTCTTCAGCCCTTCACGCTCGTAGGAGCGACAACCAAGGCAGGTATGGTCTCTGCTCCACTTGCAAGCCGTTTTGGAATATCTCTGCGCTTTGACTACTATTCTCCTGAAGAATTGTCAAGTGTTATTCGCCGTTCCTCGAATATTCTCGATATCAAAATCAAAGAAGATGCGATTGAACTTTTATCTGGAACGAGCAGAGGAACGCCACGAATAGCGAATAGACTTCTGCGGCGAATGCGCGATTTTGCACAGGTGCGAGGAGAAGGTATTATCACGAGAGATATCGTAGTGGATGGGCTCGAAAGGCTGGAAGTGGATTATCTTGGCCTCGAACGCCTTGATCGCGAAATTCTTAAGACAATAATCACAAAGTTTGGAGGCGGACCTGTTGGGGCTGAGACTCTCGCCGTTTCTGTCAGCGAGAGCGTTGAAAGCCTTGAAGATTATTACGAACCCTATCTTATTCAGATAGGGATGCTAGCTCGCACGCCTCGAGGAAGAGTAGCAACTCCTACGGCTTATCGGCACCTTGGAATCGAAAAACTGGATGAAAACGGACAGCTTCAATTTTGATCTGCCGAAACATTTAATCGCACAATATCCAACCGAGGATCGGGGCAGATCGCGTCTAATGGTCTTGAATCGCAAAACTGGAAACATCGTGGATTCCATGGTGGAAAACGTAGCCTCGTTTATAGAACCAGATGCTCTTATGGTGTTCAATGACTCGAAAGTGCGAAAAGCTAGATTATATGGAAGATGTGAACAGACAGGAGCTCTTGTAGAGTTTGTCTTTCTTGCCCCATGGAAACAGAATGACCTAATAAGCCTTCGAGGCTCAGATTCCAATTATGAAGGCCAAGAGAACCTTGTAATAGCTTGTGAACAAGTATCATTTGTCTCAGGCCTATGGCGAGCCGTATGCAATAAATCGAAACATCAGAGTATAGGTCGTTCATATATATTCCCAGGTCAGCTAAGAGGATCTATTGTCGAAGATAGAGAAGATGAAAAAACCATTGAATTTTCTTCTAGTATAGGCGATGAATATTTTAATCGCTATGGGCATGTTCCTCTGCCTCCTTACATAAATCGAGAAGATACAGACAATGATGAAATACGTTATCAGACTGTATTTGCAAAGCACACCGGTTCTGCTGCAAGTCCCACAGCTGGATTGCATTTTACGCCCCAACTACTCGACGAGCTTTCTCAGAAAGGTATCGAAATCGAATACATTACTCTTCATATTGGATTGGGTACTTTTCAACCAGTAAGGGTTGAAAATATCGAAGATCACCATATGCATGAAGAATGGTTCGAGATTCCGCCTCAAGTTGCCGAAAGAATAAATCTTGCTCGAAGCCAAGGCAGAAAGGTGATTGCCGTAGGAACGACTTCCATGCGGACTTTGGAATCGGCTTGGTTCAAGGGAGAAGTCAAGCCCGGCAGTTTTTCCACAAGGATTTTTATCTATCCAGGTTATGAATTCCATGTAGTCGATAGCCTTTTCACCAATTTTCATACTCCAAAATCTACCCTGATAATGTTGGTATCTGCTTTTGCGGGGAGAGAAAAAATCTTGCAGTCATATCAATTAGCCATAGAAAAAGGCTACCGCTTTTTCAGCTATGGCGACGCCATGCTAATTTTATAGCGTTTTATCAAAAATGATGACTTTATGACATATCTATAGTCCAGGACAGTGGAGTACCCAATTCACCCAACTCAATATTCAATGCCGAGAAAGCTAAAGACGATAGATTCTATTTGCTGATGCACCGATTCGATATCTTTGTTGCCATCAATGCGCTCTATGCGCCAACCTTTATTGGAGAGACGATCAGCCATTCTTTCATACATGGTCTGCGCTTTTCTTTGGAATTCGAGTGTCTCATAGATTTCTTTCTTTAATCGAGAACGAATGCGAGTTATGCAGATTTCTGGATCTACTTCAAATAGGAGCGTCAAGCCAGGGGCTGGAAAAGTGCTATTCAATAACCAAGGCAGTCTAGGTCCACATGTTGCGCCTTGATAAGCAAGACTAGATAGAACATATCTATCTGAGAGAACCAGTGAACCGGCCTTTAGAGTTTCAATAATGCCATTTTTCCCATATAGATGTTCATTTCGATCAGCAGCGAATAGATGCGCAACTGTAGTAGCAGCAACCATATCTTCGCCAGAGAGGATAGCGCGGATCAGTTGGCCAATATGATTCATTGTGGGTTCTGCTGTAACCATACAGGAAAATCCTCTGGCAATTAGACTCTCCGCCAGTAAACGAATCTGGGTCGTTGTTCCAGCTCCATCGATTCCTTCGATTACAATGAAACGATTTCTGAGCTCGTCTGTGTTATATGAAGACATATTATGCTAGTATATAGGCGACTTTAGGTTTTGTCATTCAGGATTCTGGTTGGATGAAGACGAAAAAATCTGTAATAGTAATCGTCTTATTTTCTCTAGCACTTGCAATCTGGGGCAGCATTGCGATTATCGATCTTGTGCAACGCGAAGTGCAGGTGCTGGCAGTTAGAGCTTTAGATAAGCTGCAGTCAGCAGTAACCGATGCCACTGGCCTCATTCTGAAATATGATTATTTGGATATCGAGTCTCTAAATCGATTTTCCATGCATGGCATTGAGCTTGTTCGCTCAGATCCTCTAGATCAAAATAATACCGGACTTTCATCACATTTGGAGTTTTCTCCATCATCAGAAAGATCAAATTACAAAGAACAGCCGCCACTGAAGATCAAAAAAATTTCAGTCCGGATAAGTTTCTGGGCTTTATTTGTCGGTCATAACAATGAAGCTGTGAGGGATATCACAGTAGATGATGTCCAGATTTCACTTTATTTCCCCAACGATGAATATATCATAAATAAGATACTAGCAAATTTTGTTTCAGGAAAAGCAGCAAGCCTTCCACATTTTGAACTATCAATTGGGCCCATACACGCTGAGGTGCGAGAGATTGAGAAATGGTCCAACGCATCCATAGACAAGGATGTCATTAATGAAGGAAGCCTGATAATAGAATCTCTTCAGTTTTCGAGCCTAACTGATTCTCCTATTATCCTGGCGCCTTCTGTGATTTTGAAAGCCGACGGTCTATTTGGTTTGCCTAAAGATCTCAGTGCAAAATTTAGTCTTAGGGGAAGCGGAAATGCTGATCTATCCAATATCGATATGAACATAGAGCTTCAGGCAAGCTCTACAAACTGGCACATTATGCCTCAACAACTTCTGCTGCAAAAGCGAGGTAGTAGGTTAGAGTGTGAGAGGGTAGGAGGAGGGGGTTTAGTGAGGGGTTGGTATGAGGGGGGAGGATGGGGAGTAGAGGGGACATTTGATGGGTACAGGCCTGGGGAAGAGGTAGTGGTAGAGGGTAAATGGGGTAATTTAGTAAGAGGTAGTGAGTTAAGGGGTGGGATAGAGCTATGGGGTAATGTTAAGGGGTTGGATAGGTATAAGGTAGATTTAGGGATTGATATAGGGGAGGGTATAGAGTTATTAGGTTATGATGTAGGGGGTTTAGGGCTAAGGTTTAAGGGGGAGGGGAATATAAGCAGATATATAGGGGAGGTTAATGTAGTTAAGGGAGGCTATGGGGTGAGGTATGAGGGAGAGCTAGGGTATGGGGGAATAAGGCTAGTTGGCAGGTATGAGGTGAGTGGTGAGGGTATAGGGATAATGGGGGAGCTTAGAGGAGGGGATGGAGCATATGAGTTAGAGGTAGGGGGAGGAGGAGTGAAGGGAGTAGAGG
>JAKJFY010000001.1:150791-170328 GCA_022704665.1 Spirochaetota bacterium
GGGATAGGGGAGGTGATGGAGGCGATAGGGGTAAGAGGGGTAGGTGGTAAAGTGAGTGGGCGAGTATATGGGTTAGAGAGGGGTGGGAAGGTATCTTGGAGTATAAGTGGATTAGGGTATGAGGGTGAGGTGATGGGTATAGGGGTAGGGTTAAGAGCAGAGGGGGTAGGGGATGAAGAAGGTTATGAGATAAAGGGATTGGAGGTAAGTTTAGGTAATTATGATATAAGGTTGAGGGGTAAGGGGACATATGGGGGTGAGATATTTTCTGGGGAGGTTAGTGGAGGGGGGATGAGTTATGAGCTAGGGGTAGGAATAACTGGGGGTAAGCTTAGGGTAGTGGTAGGCAAGGGGTTTAGTGGGGTATTCGAGGTAGCTAAGGGGCGGATAGAGGGGGAGGTAGGGATGGATAATTTTGGTATAGGGGTAGGGGATGGGGTAATGAGGTTAGGGGGTAAGGCGAGTGGATGGTATGAGGGGGGGCATTGGGGGATAAGTTTAGATGGGATGAGTTTGAGGTATGAGGGTGAGGGGAAATATCCAGAGTTAAGGGTTAGTGGATCGGCGGGAGAGCAAGAAGCAAATCTTGATGTAGATTATTTACAATATGCAGGACAATCGCTAAAGGGTTCAATGACCATCCAATATTCTTCGATAGCTAATCTATTAAAAGATACGAAAGTAAATTATTCATTCCAAAGCATTGAAACTAATAGGCCAATTATAGAAGGAGGAATTGTAGCTCTAGACAAAAAACTTGAAGTTTCAATTATCACATCATCAATTCCATTAGAAGAAATATTGCCATCTACTCTCAATATTTCTGGAGATATAGAGTTAAAGGGAAGTGCAACCATTTTAATATCAGGCAAAAAGCTCAATCTTTCTGATATATCTTATCTGGGTCTGCAATTCAACACTAGAAAAGCAGAAATGAAAGGGACATCTTTTTCAGCTTCGGCTGTAATAGGCCTTAAGGGTCCCGCTTTATCCTTGGAATCTGGAGTTTTCTCTTATCAGAACTATAGATTTGAAAACATCAATGCTGAATACAATATAAATACAAAACAAGTCACTTATGATCTGAATTCTAAGATAGTAATTGGTAAACAATTGCTAAGCACCAGCTTAAAGGGCATAGGCGAAAACATAGATAACTCTATCTTTAAGCCGGATATGGCCCAAAATTTTCATATTATTGGAGATATATTTGAGGCAAAATTCGGATCTAGAGCTATAGATCCTCTCAATTACTCAATTTCTTGTTTAGATCACAACATACAGATCCATCTAAGCCAAACAAACGGGGATAGTATCGATGCATCGATAACTAATATGACAGACTTTGATCTCCTCCTAAATGGTTTATTCAAAGTTAAAGGAAGGGCCAACGGCAAAATCCAAGCCAAAGAACTATCTGCTGACATTGCTTTGGAGAAAATTGATTTAAAATCGCTAGGAGCTTTAATATCAAAAGATATTTTAAGAGATATCTCGGGAGACGCCTCGGCTACATTGCATCTCTCTGGAGATATATCAGACCCTAGAATTGAAGGCAGAATCTTATTCAGCGATCTTATTATCGATCCAAATCTATATGTTCTAGAAAAAATGGGACCTTTCGAGGCAGAAATTACTATAAGTGATGGCGTAGTGGAATTAAGTCCAACAATTGTGAATATTGGAACTGGTGATATTTCCCTTGCTGCAACAGCGAACCTTGCTAGATGGCAACTCAGCGATATCAAAGTCTTTTTTTCCACTCTTGAAAAAGCTTCTATACGCTTAAAAGGCACTATTGGCGGGTTGACTACTGATGGTATTTGGATTAAAGGCGATATAAAAGCAGCAATATCTTCAGATTTTATCGAAATTGGCGGGAATATACTTCTTGATAATGGGGCTCTTGAAGTTGATCCTAATGGTTTTGTTTTCACAGAAAACACCCAATCTCCAGTTTCACCTCTTTATCTCAACCTAACTGTTACATTTGGGAAAAATGTCCAAATGTATATACCTGGCAAGGATATATCACTTATAAAAGGTACCCTATCTCCGACTTCTATTCTTACGGTGCAGTACGATCAGGCGAAAGGAGATCTTGCTGTAAATGGTAACATCGAGCTTCGTTCGGGGTACGTATATTATCTCCTCAGAGATTTCTTTATAAAAGAATGCACAATAGAACTTTCAGAAAACCAATCCAAATTCAATCCGGTTATGACTGTAATTGCTGAGTTGATGGAGCCCAGCAAGGATGGAATGATCAAAATAACGCTTTCAGCTGATAAATCTCCTATTGATAACTTCAATCCAGTATTGTCTTCGGTGCCTCCAAAAAGCCAAATCGAGCTTCTTGCGCTTCTTGGCGGTGGATTAGCATTGTCAGAATTAGCAGAAAATACTCCTCTTACATTGAGAGAAGCAGTAATCGCAAGCTCTGAGTTTTTTACACATAATTTGATTTTTAGATCATTCGAACAACGCATTCAAAAGGCTTTGGGCCTTGATGCTCTTTACCTGCAATCATCTTTTATTCAGCGTTGGCTTCTAGATATTACAGACCAGACTCATAAGGATCAGAATAGTCTATCGAGGTATCTAATTGGTACGGAGCTTTTTGGAGGAAAATATATAACCGATTCGGCTTTTGCGCATTTTTCTCTTAGGATAGAGCAGAACCCGCTTGAGAAAACTGGATTTTTGCAATTAAATCCAGAAGTTGGGCTTGAACTGCAATCTCCATTTGGTCTTTTGCAATGGAGTATGTCGTTTGGTAAAGAAGGAATGCCCCTAAATAATCAAGACCTTAGTTTGAGTTGGCGTATCAAATTTTAAATAAATACTGGAGCGGCAATGAAATATTCGCACAGGCTTTTCATCTCAATTGTAATGATTTTTTGTGCTTTTCAAGTAATTTACTCTCAGACATCGGCACAGGAGCTTGCTCAGCAAGATAATTCTCAGGATTGGTTTTGGAACAAAAAAATAGCTGGATTTAGATGGGATGGATTACATTATGCAAACCGAAATGACCTCGATTCCATGCTGCGTGACTACGTAGGAACATCTTTTACAGAGAGTATTTGGATAGAAATCCAAGCAAAGCTTTATGCACTCGATTGGTTTGAGAGCATTGAGTCGATAGCGTTACCAGCTGGAGATGAAGAGAACAGAATAATAATCAAATTTATAGTAATTGAAAAACCTTCTATCAGCTCGATAAAAGTCATTGGAAATAGCTCTATCAGAACCTCGGAATTGCTAGATGTCGCTTCTTCGAAAACTGGAGCAATTTTTAATGAAGAGAAAGCAAAAGCTGACGCGCTCGCGATCCAAAAACTCTACCTGCAGAAAGGTTTTCCAGATGCAAAAGTGGAATATGAAAAGAATTTGGCTCCAGGAGACTCCAACCTAATAATACTGACTTTCAAGGTAACCGAAGGAACAGCTGTTGTTGTAAGAAAGATTGAGTTCTCTGGCAATTCGGCATTTTCTTCTAAGACTCTCAAAGGCCAGGTAACGCTTAAGGAAGCCGGGCTTTTTCAGAAAGCCGCATACGAAGAATCAAAACTGGCTGAAAGCCGGACAGCCTTAGAGGATTATTATGCATCCAAGGGATATATAGATGCAAAAATCATAGATGTAATCAAGAATTATTCCAAAGATGAAAAGGACAAGAAGAATTATATCGATATCACTTTTGTTATTGCTGAGGGCAAACAATGGAGGTTCGGTGATATTGTTTTTGAAGGCAACACCATATTTTCTACATCTCGTCTAGCTTCTCTGATATCTCTAAAACAGAACGAACCCATAAATCTAAAACGTCTTCTTACTGACAAACAAAAAATAGATGATCTATATTATGAATCCGGATATATTTTCAATACTATAACAATGACTGAAGTTCGCGATGAACAGGCAGGAAAAATCTCATTCAAGATCTCGATAATCGAAAGGGATAGGGCTCATATTGAGAGTATCACCTTTAAGGGCAATACAAAGACAAAGGATTATGTCATTGCAAGAGAAATACCGCTCGAAGCAGGAGAAGTATTTTCGAAGACCAAAATCATCGATGGATTACGAAATCTATATAGCCTTCAATACTTCTCATCTATCGAGCCAGAGATACATCAAGGAAGCGTCCTAGACCTTATGGACCTAGTCATAAATGTAGAGGAAATGAGTACGGCTCAAATCCAATTCGGTCTTACCCTCTCAGGGCTTGGTCAGTCATCTGCTTTCCCTATTTCTGGCTTCGTAAAATTTAGCGATTTGAATCTTGGAGGCACTGGAAAAAACCTTCAGGTCAATATGACACTCTCTCCAGATGAACAGAGCCTAGAGACTTCATTCGGTCAGAGCTGGCTTTTCAATAAGCGTATATCTCAGAGTCTTAGTTTTAGCATAGAGCATTCAGTCCTTCAGACTGCTCAGGATTCCATCGCTCCTATTTTCTCTGAAGAGGACATTCCAGATCCTTTTATTGCGCTTGGAAGTGGATCTAATGAGTGGGATGGCCTCCTTTCGTCGGTTCCAGACTCATACTTGATGGATTACGATGATTATTCTTTTGGCCTTGGGTATTCTATGGGGTATGTTCACAAAATACCACAGGGAGATATTGGAATTGCGGCAGGAGTATCTTCAGGCCTTGACATGTCTTCCTATGACAGTACCAAATATCGCCCTTACGAAAAAGAAATGCGCGACTATAATGGCCAATGGGTATTGAAGAATTCCATTTTTGGTCGTGTATATCTGAATAAGTTGGACTACTGGTATAACCCTGGGAATGGGTACTTTCTAAGTGAGCGTCTTGCTTACACGGGATTATTACCAATAGAACGTCAATTCTATATCAGATCTGATACACGTGCTGAATTATATGCCACACTTTTTTCCATTCCTTTCTCAAGTACTTGGGTATTCTCACCAGTTCTCGGTGTTCACAGTGGGGTTCAGGCACTTTTGCCTCAACCATGGAATTCGCTAAAAGTTACAAAAGACTGGGTATATATTGATGGCACATTCAATGTGAGAGGTTGGAAATCTTTATACAACGGGCACGGAATCCTTGTATGGGAAAACTGGCTAGAGCTTCATCTTCCTCTTGTCCCTCAGATCCTCAGTTTCGATGGGTTTTTCGACGCTGGAGCAATGATGACTGAGAATGGCTGGCTTGATATGACCCTTGATTCGCCGGTTTCTACAAAAAGCAATACTCTAGGATGGAATAATTTTGCCTTTTCTGTTGGTTTTGGAGCTCGATTTATGATTCCTCAGTTTCCTTTTAGATTTTATCTTGCGAAGCGTTTCGTATATGATGGTTCTAAAGTTGAGTGGAAGACCAAAGAAGGTTCTTTCGATTTTGTCTTGAGCATTACACAGCCGCTCTATTGATTCATATAGAATTCATATTCATATATAGGCCTATGCAATACAATAAGGCTGCTTCTTGTACTATGAGAAGCAGCCCTCTATAATGTCTTCATGTCTAAATCGGACTCGATGCTCGATCAATATCGCAGAATAAAAGCTAAGCATCGCGACGAAATTCTCTTTTTTAGATTGGGCGATTTTTACGAAATGTTCAATGAAGACGCTCAAGAAGCGAGTGCTATTCTCGATCTTACTTTAACCAAGCGACAAGGTCTTCCTATGTGCGGAATTCCTTATCATGCCGCCAAAGCCTATATTGCTCGACTTCTTAAGGCCGGGAAAAAAGTAGCAATTTGCGAACAAAAGGCACTTTCTAATAATAAGCGCGGTCTTATGGATCGCGAAGTTGTAGAAGTTATTACACCGGGTACTGCATTAGAAGATGATTATCTAGAACAGGGCACAAATAATTATCTAGCAGACATCTGCATAATTGATCAAAGGCTTTGTATTGCTTATCTAGATGTATCCACAGGTGAATTTAGAGCTTTTTCTTTGGTTTTCAATAGAGAAATAGTAGCAGAGACAATTAGAGCCGAATTATATCGCTTGGCACCTCGTGAGATCATAGTTCAGCAATCTATTCTTGATCAACCCAAGCTTCTTCAGGTTATACGCGAGTGTGATTCAATCATAGAAGCCCAGCCGGATTGGGTCTATGATATTTCGCACTCGCTTGACATACTTAAGAAAAAATTCGGTATTGTATCTCTAAAGGGTTTCGGCTTCGAGGATAATGCTCCTGAAATTGCAGCTGCAGGTAATTTACTTGAATATGTACAAGAAATGATACATAAGAATTGTCCTCATATTCGAGCTTTGCTTCCTTATGAAGAAAAAGAATTTGTGCTCTTGGATGAAGCTACAAAAAGAAACTTGGAACTTGTAAAGAATCTCAGTGATTCTAGTAAGAGAGATACTGTTATCGAGGTCATAGATAAAACCAAAACCGCTGGTGGAGCTCGTCTTCTGCGCCAATGGCTCTTTCAACCTCTTAGAATTCGCGAGAAGATCGAAGAGCGCTTAGAAGCAATTTCATTTTTATACCATAATCAAATACTACTGAGAGATATACGAAAGTTACTCTATGGAATTCTTGATATAGAGAGATTGATATCCCGCCTTGCTGTCGATAAGGCTCATGCTAGAGATCTAAGAGCTATTCATGATTCAATCAATATAGGAATCAACCTTTTTGCTCTGATAGCATCTGCTCAAGCTCCTTTAGAGATCACTTCAAGGATGAGCAAGGAGCAACTTGAAGCTTGTAAGCATGTTATCGATATCATAGAAAAAACTATCTTGGATGATCCATCTATTCTGTTGACCGAAGGCAATCTTATAAGGAATGGCTATGACAAAGAGCTTGATGATCTGAGGAATCTGCATAAAAACACTCAGAAGGTCCTTGAAGACTACCTTAAAGATGAGAAAAAGCAAACCGGGATTCAAAATCTACGGATAAGATATAACAGAATAATTGGTTATTACATTGAGGTGACAAAAGGAAATCTTGCGAATGTTCCTTCTCATTTCATTCGCAGACAATCGCTGGTTGGGGCAGAGCGTTATACTACTGATCGATTAGCAGAACTTGAGAGCAAGATCAATGGAGCGCAGGAGCGCATTGTTGAGATTGAGAAGAATATTTTTATCGAGATAAGAGATAGCTTAAAACAATTTATCCCAGCGTTGCTAGAATGCGCCTCAGAAATATCAAGGATAGACTGCTTGGCATCACTGGCGCAGACTGCAACGGAGCAAGGTTACACAAGACCTCAAATTGAAGAAGATGAAGATATAGAGATAATAAATGGCCGACATCCGGTAGTAGAAATCTGTTTGCCTTATGGAGATTTTGTACCAAATTCAATCACGCTTTCTCGAAATAGCCACTGGTTTATATTGATAACAGGTCCTAATATGGCTGGCAAATCTACTGTGCTTCGGCAAACAGCACTCATTGTGCTTCTTGCTCATATAGGCAGTTTTGTGCCAGCTGAATCAGCAAAGATAGGGCTCGTAGACAAGATTTATTGCCGCGTCGGCGCCCAGGACAATCTAGCTAGAGGGGAGAGCACTTTTCTGGTTGAAATGCATGAGACCGCTTTTATCCTCAACACTGCGACTGAGAAAAGCCTTGTGATTATGGATGAAGTGGGCAGGGGGACTGGGACTCTGGATGGAGTTTCGATAGCTTGGGCGGTAAGTGAGTATCTTATAAATAGAATCAGATGCCGAACACTTTTTGCAACTCATTATCATGAGCTTACAACTATGACAATGCCAGGGATGCGCAACATGCGAATGGTCGCAATCGAGCAGGATGGTAATATATCTTTTCCAAAAAGGCTTGAGGATGGTGCTTCAAGCGGTTCTTATGGCATACACGTCGCTAATCTTGCTGGATTGCCAAAAGAGGTTATCATAAGAGCTTCTGAAGTTGAATCGCATTTTAATTATATGGAGCAAGCATTAAAAGAAGAAAAAGCCGAAGAAACCGCGCTTCCTTCTTATGAATTATTTAGCACCGAGGATATTGTCATAGAGACATTGAAAAATATAGATCCAAACAATATTACGCCAATTAAAGCTCTTCAAATTCTATCCAATCTCATTGAGAGATTGAAGCAATGATATGAATAATGAGCGATTATTTGATGATGAATTTGATATTCAGGAAAGCTAAAGACCAGACTCTCGATTTTATATTTCCCCAACACTGCGTTCTATGTGGATCAATCGTGAAAACAGTGCCCTGGTTCCCTGCACCCCTCTGTTCTTCTTGTGAACAAGCCTTAGAGTCTATCAAGGGTCCACGCTGCAAGCACTGTGGAAGAGAGCTTATCAGCGAGCAGGAATTTTGTATGGACTGTCACAATTTACAGACTTCGTTGAGAGGCATAATCCCAATATTCAATTTTCGTGGCAATGCGGCTAATCTAATCTATGCATTTAAAACGGGTCAGCGTATTTCTTTGGCTCGCTATTTCGCTTATCGTATTTCTTTGCTTGATGAATTGGCGGGAAATACCGTTAGTTCTGCATGTCTTGTCCCCGTGCCTCCAAGGCTTGAAAAATTGAAATCTGGCAAATTTGACCAAGTAGGTGTTATAGCAGAATCACTTATGGAGTTTGGCTTTCATTATGAAAAGATGCTGTCAAGATTACCAGGAAGCAGTCAACAAAAATTGCTAGATCGTGCTGGCCGCCTTAAGAATGCTTCGCTATCTTATACACTCTTATCTGATAAAAAAATAATGGAAAGAATAATCTTGCTCGATGATGTTTGTACCACAGGAGCAACTCTTGAAGCCTGCACAAGACTATTGATGCAAAATGGGAATGAAGTTGCCGGTGCAGTAGTCCTTGCTGCTGATTAGACTTAATATGCAAGAGCGAATCTTGACGAAAGATGTAAGAATATCTATAATAACATCATAATAAAGTCTGAGAGATTCTTTTTTGCGGCATGCGGGAAGAGTCGTGCAAACGGCTCTTTTTTTATTCCCTCTATATAGTGGGAAATAGAGCGGCTACTATTGAACATTTAGCAAATGTTTTGGAGCTAGCCGACCTGCCTAGCAGGAAATCCGCCAAAAGCGGTTTCTCTGCGGATATGCGCTTCCGTTTGAGCTTAACAATCGTTGACATAGAAGATAGAAGCACATCGCCAAAAGAAGGCAGAATAAATAGGCCAGTTTGGCTTAAGTCCGAATGACTTTAAAGTCGAGCTTTATGCCAAAGAAAAGGGGTGGATGGAAAGGAATGACATATAAGGACCTTCAAGAAGAGATCGATGCAGCACTAAAAGCAGGAGGACTCGATCTATTGGAATTCTCATTAGTTCGACACAAGGGTGGTGGCCTTCATGTCAAAGCGGTAATCTATAGAACCGAGGGAACAGGCACTGATGAATGCGCTAAAGCATATCGCCTTATCCTGCCACGTATTCAGATGGCGTTGGGAGTGCAAGATCCATACATCGAGGTCTATAGTCCAGGCATAGACAGGGCTATTCGAACAGAGAGAGAATGGATAGCCTTTAAAAATTGTTATATAAAATTCATGACTTCCGAAAGTCATGACTGGAAGAAAGGCCGCATCATCCATTTTGATAACAAAAAAGTCCAAATAGAAATGGACGATACGATATTGAATATTCCTATAGCTTCGATTATAAAAGCGAAGCTTGATTCATTTCGCGAGGGAGAAAAAGTACATGGCATCTGAAATGGCAGAAGCAATTCATCAGTTGATCTCTGAAAAGGGGATTCCTGAGGATCTTATAGTTAAAACTCTCGAAGAGGCGATTCTTGCAGCTTACAAGAAAAAATTCGGAACCATCGATAATGCTATAGTTCGATTGAAGGAAAACTATGAAGGAATCGAAATCTATGCAAAAAAAACTATCGTATCGGATGAAGATTTTGAAGACGAAGTCTTGGAGATTCCACTTGAGGAAGCTAAGAAGCTTGCAGACGAAGCTGAGACCGGAGATATTCTCGAGATTCCTATTGATCCATCCGAGTTCGACTTTCAATCGGTTATGCTTGCAAAGCAGACAGCTCGACAGAGCCTAAGAGATATATCTCGCGATACACTATATGCAGAGTTTAAATCGAAAGTAGGAGAAATAGTTATTGGGTATTTCCAGCGAGAGCGAAATGGGACGATATTCGTTGATCTAGGCAAGATTGAAGGCATTTTTCCGCGCAAGTATCAATCTCCAAGAGAGACATATCATGTGGGCGATCGAATAAAAGCCCTGATTGTTGAAGTGGAAAAGACCAAGACGGGATTCCAGGTTGTGCTTTCGAGGACCCATGCAGAATTTGTGCGCAAATTGCTTGAACTAGAGATACCTGAGATCTACGACAAGACCATTGAAATATTCAAAATTGTTCGTGAGCCCGGCTATAGGACAAAAGTAGCTGTATATGCAAAGCGAAGCGATGTCGATCCGGTAGGCGCTTGTGTAGGTCCAAAGGGCATGCGAAGCCAACTTATCAGCCAAGAACTTGAAGGTGAAAAGATCGACTTCATTCGATATGATATCAACCCAAAAGAGTTTATCAAGAATGCTCTTGCGCCTGCACAGGTAAAAGAAGTATATATACTGGACGAAGCCAGACATATGGCGCTAGCAGTAGTCGATGAACATGAGCTTTCCATCGCAATTGGAAAGTCAGGTCAGAATGTCAAGCTAGCAAATCGGCTCTGTGACTGGAATATTGATGTTATGACAGAGGAACAGTATTTGCAGGACTCTAGAAATGTTGAATTGAAAAAGGCCGCAGATCGTCTTTTTTCTGTAGAAAATGAAGAAGGAGAAGAATTCTTGATTAGAGATTTGCCTAATCTAGAGCCAGCTTGGATAAATGCTCTTGAATCAGCAGGAATTCGTTTAATTGAACAGTTCTTAGAATTGGATGAGGAAGAGATTGCACAGAGCACAACTCTCAGCGCTAGAGATATTAGAGCAATTCGTGACATAATCGAAGAAAATGTAGAAATCATACAGGAAGAGGTAGAAGAAGAAGGACTCGTGTCTTATAGTTGTCCGGAATGTGGATCCCCAATAACTATAGACATGGATCATTGCCCATCCTGTGGAGTAGCCCTGAGTTTTGAAGCAGAAGAAGAGCAGGATGAATAAAGGAAAGATATGACAGAGAGCAACGATAAAGACCTCAAGAAAGTGCATCTAATAAAACAGCCTAGACAAGAGTCTCCCGAGCAGCCTCAGGAGTTACCAACTCAGAATCCTCTCGATCAGGGTGCAGAAAAGAAGAAAGTTGTCGTAGTAGTAAAGAAAAAAATAATTGCCACAAAGAAAGTTCAGGCAAAAGCAATAATCCCAGAAGCTCATGAAGATCAAAAAATGAAAGAAAAACAATCTACATTGTCAGCACAGCCACTTTCTGAAGCAGGAAAGACCACAGCGCAAGTAGGAACAGAGGATAAAGCTGCTTCTCCTTCCTCGGTAGCGCCATCGACAACAACACTTTCATCATCAAGAGCTGCATCAGCAGCTCCATCTCAGAAGTCGTTCGAACACAAGCAGGAAATAAGACAAGATGAGACAATTATAAGCTCTCAGCGACGCTACTCTTCTGATGGAAGAGCTGGAAATCTGGCTCAAGGAAGGCCCAATTCTACATATCGGAATGGTCATGAGAGAGGAGAATCCCGTCCAGCGAGTGGATCTTACCAAGGTCGAGCACATGGTCAGCCATCTGGAAGGAACTATCCATCGACATCTGGCCGATCTGGACAATTCGGATCTCAACAGTTTCCTCGTGGAAGTCGTCCTTCTGGTGGTTTCCAAAATCTAAGTGGAACAGGTTCTAGTGGCAGGACAGCTTATCCTTATGCTAAAACAGGTCAGCCTGGGGGTGTGCAAAGACCTGGTGGATATACTGGGGCAAGACAGAGCCCCGCGGGCGGCAGATATGGGTTACGTCAAACACCAGCACCCATTCCTTCCACCGGGAACGAAAGACCTGCTTCGCGCAGAGCACCAGTGAAAAAGAAGGGAATATTCAATAAGCGCGAGGAAGAAACAGAGCTTGAGAAGCAGATTCAGCTTAAGAAAAAGGCTGAAGCCAAATTGGCAGCAGTCCCAAAATCGATTGACATCATGGAGAATATCAGCATTTCAGAATTGGCAAAAAAAATGAATCTAAAACCTGCTGACCTAATAAGCAAATTGATGTCACTTGGCGTTATGGCAACTATCAATCAAAAAATAGATGCTGATACGGCTGCGATTTTGGCAGCTGAATATAGCTGCGAAGTAAAAGTAGTAAGCCTCTATGATGAGACAGTTATCGAAAAAGCAGCAGATAAGCCTGAAGAGCTTAAGCCACGGCCTCCAATCGTAACCGTAATGGGGCATGTCGACCATGGAAAAACTAAACTACTAGATGCGATTCGCAAGACAGACGTAGTGTCTCAGGAATTTGGAGGAATCACTCAGCACATTGGTGCTTATATGGTCGAAGCTCCTAATGGAAAGATATCTTTTCTGGATACTCCTGGTCATGCTGCATTTACAAAAATGCGAGCACGAGGGGCAAATATCACGGATATTGTAGTTCTGGTAGTTTCAGCTACAGAGGGTGTCATGACGCAGACCAAGGAAGCGATAGATCATGCAAAGGCTGCAAATGTTCCTATAATCGTAGCAATAAACAAGATTGATCTACCAGACGCTAACCCTGATAGAGTGAAAACACAGCTCGCTGAACTAGGTCTTATTCCAGAAGAATGGGGAGGCCAGACACAGTTCGCTGAAGTATCGGCTCTCCAAAAAATAGGCATTCCAGAGCTTTTCGATGCAATTCTCCTGCAAGCTGAAATGCTCGACTTGAAGGCAAACTACGACAGGCTAGCTGATGGCAAAATCATCGAGTCCCGCATAGACCAGGGCCGAGGTATTGTCGCTACAATCATGGTACAAAACGGAACTTTGCATATCGGAGATCCTTTTGTTGCTGGCATTTTCCCAGGTCGAGTAAGAGCTATGTTCGATGATAAAGGAAATCGCATAGAACTAGCTACACCTTCGATGCCAGTAGAAGTCATCGGACTCGAAGGCATGCCTGAGGCTGGTGATCCATTCGAAGTGGTGGAAGATGAAAAATTTGCGCGCCAAATCTCAGCAAAGCGCCAGGAACTAAAGAAATATGAAGAAGGCCGCAATGTCAAAAAGGTGACTTTGGATAATCTTTACGAGACAATAAGCCAAGGAGAGATCAAAGAGCTGAAGGTCATAATAAAGGGAGATGTTCATGGTAGCGTAGAAGCTCTAAAAGGCATGTTGGAGAAACTATCAACGAGCGAGGTGCATTTAAATGTTATTAGAGCTGCAGCAGGCGCTATTACAGAAGACGACGTCATGATGGCTTCGGCGTCTAATGCTATCATTGTTGGCTTTAATGTCCGCCCGACATCGAGTGCAAAGTTGCTAGCGGAGCGCGAAAAAGTCGATATTCGCAAGTACAATCTCATATATCGTGCCCAAGAAGAGATAAAACGTGCAATGGAAGGCCTGCTAGCTCCTGAACTCAAGGAACAAGAAGTCGGAAAGGCTGAAGTCCGCAATATTTTCAGAGTGCCAAAAGCAGGCATCGTTGCCGGTTGCTTTGTATCAGAGGGTATAGTCAAACGAAATTGTCAAGTTAGAGTTATCCGGGACAATATCGAGATATTCCAAGGTAATTTATCCTCCCTTAAGCGATTCAAGGACGATGTTAAAGAAGTAGCTGCAGGTTACGAATGCGGTGTTGGTATAGAGAACTGCAATGATCTCAAAGAAGGCGATATCCTTGAATTCTATGAGACAATCGAGGTGGCTCGAACGCTCGAATCGGGAGATAAAAATGAACCAGGTACGCAAGCGTCGTCTTGAAGAATTGATTCGCGAGGAGATTTCTAAGATGATCACCTTTGGTGAAATAAAAGATCCCCGTGTCAATAGCTTCTTATCGATCACAAGGGTTGAGGCCAGTCAAGATGGATCGCATGCAAAGGTATTTGTAAGTAGTCTCGATGATACAGAAGGGCATCTAGACGAAGCGGTCGTTGGCCTATCTCATGCAGCCGGTTATGTTCAATGTTCAATAGCAAAACGTGTTCGCCTGCGATTGACTCCTGTTCTTACCTTTGTGGCCGACCGCAGCCTGAAAGAAGGATTCGAGCTTACGGAAAAATTGAAGGATCTTCTGAAATAATGCAGCATAGCGGTTTTTTCCTCGTGGATAAACCTGAAGGCCCTACTTCGAATAGAGTATTGCAGGACATTCGAAAAAGCTTATCGGTTAGGTCTCTTGCCCCTCAACAGAAGTTTGGCCATGCTGGTACGTTAGATTCCTTTGCTTCAGGTCTATTGATAATACTCACAGGCAAGGCAACACGTCTGACTCGATGGTTCATGAATCAGAATAAGGAATATGATGCCGTCTTCAGATTTGGAGAGGAGACAGATACCCTCGATCCTAATGGCACAATAGTGTCTATAGGTGCAATACCCGCAAGAGAAACTCTTGAAAAGACTATTCCTTCTTTTTGTGGAAATATAAAACAAGTACCTCCATCATACAGTGCGGTCCATGTCAACGGGAAAAGATCATATGAAATAGCTAGAGCTGGCAATATACCCGAAATATCGCCAAGATTCGTTACAATTGATATCATAGAGTTACAAAGTTTCAAGGACAAAGAGGCGAATCTTAGAATTCGCTGTTCTTCTGGCACTTATATTCGTTCTCTTGCAAGAGACATTGGACATGCATGCAGCTCATATGCAACGGTAGTATCGTTGAGACGAACAAAAATTGGACCTTTCTCCATAAGCGAAGCACATCATCCCCATGAGTGCAATGAGAAGACACTAAGAGTCTTCTCGCCAGATATCGCGCAAAGTCTAGGACTGACAACAGCAGTTATGCAATTGGGTTTTGTTGAGCATTTTATTCATGGACGAGCATTGCCAATCAAAGCCATAACATTCAATGATGATCAGATAGCATTGTTAAGAAATCTAGATCCGTCCTTTGAATCAAAGCAAGTGGCACTGTTTTCTGAAAAAGGTGAACTCCTCGGTATAGCAGAGCAAAAGGATAAAGAGTTAGTGCCAAAAGTAGTAATGGTAGAGGAGCCCTGATAGTGAAGGTTCTGACCTGGCAAGAATTTCAAAATAAATATTCTCAAGAACAGCTTGCGGCTACAGTTGGTGTATTCGACGGACTGCATTATGGACACCAAGTTCTTATCGAGACTGTAAAGCAACAGAGCCCAGCCTTAAGGTCATGTGTCATCACTTTTAGGGAGAATCCCAAAAAAATACTTCATCCATCAAGCTATCAAGGTAGCCTCTTGACTCTAGAGCAAAAGCTATCCGGCTTTCAGAATATGGGCATTGAATATTGCGTGATGATTGACTTTTCTGATAATTTCGCTAAACTCTCGGGAAGAGAATTCCTTGCTGAGCTGTATATTGCAAATGTACGATTCTTAGCAGTAGGCGTGAATTTTCAGTTTGGGCACAAGCTCGATACCAATGCAGCGATGGTCGAGAAGCTGAGTGAAGAGATTGGCTTGCGTTCATGTATTGTAAAAAATATCATGTACCATGGCCATGCTATAAGCTCTAGCAGAATTCGCCATGCTGTGCTCGAGGGAAGGCTTGGAGAAGCGGCAGAAATGCTTGGCAGGCCATATCAAGTACTTGCCAGGCGGGAGAAATATGCTATAGCTGAAAAAAGAGAATACTTTGTGCCCGAAGATGATTTGCTTATACCCCCCGAAGGGCAGTATGAAGCTTTCATAAAGGACAATGATACGGTTCAAGAGGCTAAAGTGAACGTTGTTCACAATCATCTAGCATTGAGATTACGTATGCAATCGGAAGAAATTCGATTGGCGTTCGTTGATAAGGCTGTTCAGGAGAAGGAGAAGATAGTATGGCTTTGAGCAAAGAAGACAAGGCCCAGTTGGTGCTCGAGTATGGCAAGGATGCAAAAAATACAGGTGCAATTGAGACTCAGATTGCAATTATATCTGCTAGAATCGCATACCTGACCGAGCATTTTAAGACTCATAAGAAAGACACGAATTCAAGACGAGGGCTTCTCAAGCTTGTTGGTCAGCGCCGCAAGCTCCTGAAATACCTGCAGAGAACCGATCTCGAATCTTATCGTGCAATAATGGAGAAATTGCAGATCCGAAAATAACAATACAATCAGGGCGATATTGATTCGTCCAGATTAAATCGGATATGTAAATCTAGAGAAGGAATGTAATGATAAACAAACTTGAATGCAAAATTGGCAGCGAGGTTCTTGTATTTGAAACAGGAAGAATGGCAAAACAGGCCAATGGAGCTGTTTTTGCCACCTATGGCGGTAGTGCTGTCATAGCAACTATTTGCTGTTCGCCTACGGCTATAGAAGGTTTGGATTTTGTTCCGCTAACTGTTGAATATTCAGAGAAATATTATGCAGCAGGCAAGATCCCGGGCGGTTTCATAAAGAGAGAAACAAAGCCTAAAGATAGGGAAATTCTTGTTTCCAGAATAATCGATCGGCCTATGAGGCCATTATTTCCCAAGGAATTTGGACGAGAAATCCAGATTGTTCCAACTTGTATCTCAGCTGACCAGATAAATCCGCCTGATGTCATAGCAGCAAACGCAGCAAGCGCCGCGGTTCATATCTCCGACATACCTTTTGATGGGCCTGTAGGATGTGTACGCGTGGCACTTGTCGAAGATTCCTATATTTTAAATCCTACTTATGCACAGATCGAGCAGGCCAAGCTAGAAATCGTAGTTGCTGGTACGGCGCAAGGTATCACCATGGTAGAAGGTGGCTCTCGTGAAGCTTCGGAAGAAGAGATGATCCAGGCTATTGAGATGGCAAAAGAACCTATTTCGCAGATCTGCTCCACTATAGAAGAGCTACGGCGGATTGCTGGCAAAGAAAAACTAGCGCTAGCCCCGCTTTCCATAGAGTTGAACAAAAAAGATGAAATTCGTGAATGCGCCTATGAATTGCTATCAAAAGCTCTTTTCACAGAAAAAAAGCAAGAGCGCGCTAAGGCTGTATCAGAAGCAATTTCTGCCGTCAAAGAAAAATTCGCAGATGATCTCAATGGTGAAATTCAGATGAAGCTTTTTTCGAAATTGATGGATGATCTCCAGTACGATATCCTGCGATCATCTATACTTGAAAAAGGATTGCGTGTCGATGGTCGCGGTTTGGAAGACATAAGGCCAATAACTTGCGAAATCGGCGTGTTGCCACGAACCCATGGCTCTGCATTGTTTACGCGTGGAGAAACTCAAGTACTCGCCGTGACCACTCTTGGTACGGTATTCGATGAGCAGATATTCGATGATATAGAAGGAGATCGACGCGAGCGATTTATGCTGCACTACAATTTTCCGCCCTTCTCTGTGGGAGAAGTTGGAAGGCTTGGCACCGGAAGACGGGAAATCGGACATGGCGATCTTGCTCGCCGATCGATAGAACCGATGTTACCGCCAAAGGAGAAATTTCCATATACTATCCGCGTTGTGGCAGAAGTGCTCGAATCCAATGGTTCTTCCTCTATGGCCACAGTGTGCTCTTCATCGATGTCCCTTATGCATGCTGGTGTGCCATGTAGTAAACCTGTTGCAGGCATAGCCATGGGCTTAATTACTAATGAAACACGCTATGCTGTACTTTCGGACATTCTCGGCGATGAAGATCATCTTGGCGATATGGATTTTAAAGTAGCAGGCACAAAAGATGGTATCACGGGCTTTCAAATGGATATCAAAATATCCAGTGTTTCGACAGAGATACTTCGCAAGGCTCTAGAGCAGGCAAAGCGTGGCCGGCTTCATATCCTCTCTATTATGGAGAATACTATCGCTGAACCACAGAGCGAAATCTCGCCTTATGCTCCTCAGGTGATAAATGCGCGAATCGATCCTGAAAAAATAGGCCTTGTAATCGGACCTTCAGGCAAGAATATAAAGGCACTCTCTGAGAAATACGATGTTCAGATCAACATCGATGAAGATGGGTATCTTACAATTTATGGTAAAGATCAGAAATCTGCCTATAGTGCTCGGGATGCTATTCTGGGAATGGTTGAGGAACCCGAAGTCGGAAAGATATATACAGGCACGGTTAAGCGGATCATGGATTTCGGCGCTTTTATTGAAATACTACCGGGTCGTGAAGGCTTATGTCATATTTCGAAGCTCTCAAAGGGACATGTAGAAAAGGTTAGCGATCTGCTTAAAGAGGGTGACACTATCAAAGTTAAGCTCATGGAAATTGATCACCTTGGAAGGCTCAATCTTGCAGCTGTGGATGCGCTTGATGACAAAGGACAGATAGCGCAGCGGGATACGAGACGAGATGAAAGAACTTCTGATCGCCAGAGAGATATGCGGTCATCTCGCCGTGATTCACATTGGGATAGATAATCATCGGATAATATGATATGTTTGAAAATTGACCTATCTCCTCACTGTAAGCGATCTCTATGAACGAGATATTCCATGAGATGATTTTGATTTTTATCAATAAGGGTATTCTATAATTATGAAGGCTGAAGAAAGAGGAACAATAGGAGTACTAATTGCGCTCTCCGAAGGAGCACAGATTCCTCAATACGCTACAGATCATGCAGCAGGAGCAGATCTCTATGCTGTTCTAGAGAAGCCCTTAGTACTGCAACCTTTATCGAGAGCATTGATCCCCACGGGTCTTAGAATTGCTCTGCCTTCAGGCTTTGAGGCACAAATCAGGCCTAGATCAGGCTGGGCTTATCGGCATGGTGTCACCTGCCTAAATTCTCCTGGAACTATTGATAGCGATTATCGGGGAGAAATCAAGGTTATTCTCATCAACCTGAGTGAAAAACCGTTTGTTATCGAGAATGGTGATCGAATTGCACAGCTGGTAATTGCTCCTGTAGTTCATGCCAATTTTTCGATCTCCTCTCAGCTCGATGATACTGCTCGTGGTGCTGACGGTTTTGGATCGACCGGCCGCTGAGATAAGACCGAGATGCAAGCTGAGATGGAAGAGCGGCCCTCCTTCACACTCTGGCGAATGACGATATCGGAAATAATAACTTCGTTCTTGGGTACATTTGTATTTTTCTTTATTGTATTCCTTATCAATCAGGTGCTGCTCTTTGCTGAGGACATTTTATCAAGGGGCGCTGATCTTTTATCGGTAGCTAAGCTGCTTTTCTACTCCTTACCTACTATACTTGCAATAACTATCCCTTTTTCCATATTAGCAGCCACGCTAATGACATCATCGCGACAGAATGCCGATAACGAATACCTAGCAAGTTCATCTTTGGGGATAAGGCCTTTTTGGCTATATGTTCCTTTTATTATAATTGGATTAGCTGTTTCTATTGGATCTTTTTATCTCAATGAATGGTCTATACCTCGCGCTGCTCAAGGCTTCAAGAATGAATATGCAGAACTTATTCAGAAATCTGCTAAAGTTGAACTGGCTCCCTATTCGATCAGTAAATATGGAGAAAAGCTGATTGTCACTGGTGGAGC
>JAKJFY010000197.1:0-971 GCA_022704665.1 Spirochaetota bacterium
AATTCTGACGATTTTTTTGTGCATTCCAGCTTGATCTTTTTGAGGAATTCTAGTGTATGTTACATAGAAATTGATCTGGCAGAGAACGTTTGACTCGTTTGATGATGGTTATAATGCCATTGCTGATTGGATACGGCATTATAACGAGACTTGGCCACACATGGCTTTGAGATACTTAACGCCGGCAGAAGTCCGGCAAAAATAAAGCGCATAATTGGCCCGAAAAACAGGGGAGCACTTCAATCGCTTACAATTAGATTCAAGAACAAGGGCGGTCCGTTGGACGAAAACCCTTGAAATACAATTGTTTATTGATGCTGTTTAAATCAAATTCCATTATGTTATAATTAATTACGTAGTTTCGCAATCTATAGGTCAGAGGTTCGAATCCCCTATTCTCCATAGGAACTTAGTCTTAAGAGAATGGCTTTCCTTTAGAATTATTTAATTCAAAATTTATTTGATCTTTATTTTTAAAAATATCTGCGTAAAAATATATTCAATCTATTGAAAAGACCATAAGTCTAAAATATCATTGTTGAATGGATCAATTGATGTCAGATAATCTCGATTTTGTAACTATTGAAGAAGCAGCGAGAATTGTAGGCAAAAGACCTGAAAACATTCGCGATTACATCCAGCGTGGCCGAATTGGGAAATATAATGAGCATGGAGAACTCATTAGACGTGCCGAAAACGGACAGCTAAGAGTCTCTCTTAAAGAGATAAGAATATTTCTATCTCTTGTAGAACAAGGATTAGAGAAACATCACCATGCAGGGCTCCATCCAGAACTTGGATTCTATAATGTTCCAGAATATCAAAGGACAAAACATGTCCATCGCCTTCATCCATATCTGGGAAAGTTCATCCCTCAGCTGGTTGAGTGGTTTCTAAGACGATATTTTCAGCCTGACAATATTATTCTCGATCCATTTATGGGCTCCGGAACTACACTGATACAGGGCAAT
>JAKJFY010000198.1:0-313 GCA_022704665.1 Spirochaetota bacterium
CGCAGCGGTCATGCCCGCAAGGTAGGAGCTTTGCTCAGCAAGAAAGAAGACCGATGTGATAGTCTTTTTCGGATTTTCGACTATCGTATCGATGTTGACGAAGACCTTGTTGGGATATTTATCCGCTATCGCCATGAGCTGATCCTCGAAGCCATAGGAGATGACGAAAATCACGTCGGCGTACTGGACCGCCGCATCTAGCGCGGGCTGGAACTTTCCTGCATCGAAGTTACATTCGATAGTGCGAGTCTGAACCTTATAGTTCTTCTCGATGTTCTTGATGCCCGCCTCTCCGGAATCATAGAATGCATTG
>JAKJFY010000198.1:394-643 GCA_022704665.1 Spirochaetota bacterium
ACAAAATATCTTTTGCCTTTCATGGGGACCCCCTAATATTCTTAGCTTAAAATTATAAGGCGGGGTGCCGAAACCGTCAACAATATAAAAGAATTCTGTCATTTAAGAATCAAAAGTGCACTGTTTTTTGAGGATTTAAAGTTGAATCTACCACAGAAGGTAGCGAAAGTGTAGAAAGCATTTCTTTTGCCGGTAAGATTTTTTGTTTTAATAGCCTTAATATCATTTTTCCAGAATAGCTGTCCTTGA
>JAKJFY010000198.1:725-971 GCA_022704665.1 Spirochaetota bacterium
TCAATGGATATCCTGTAACCAATATTTTTAAGCCTGCGGGAATTCCGCAGTGCGACCTGGAAGAAGTTGTACTCACGCTCGATGAACTTGAGGCACTCCGTTTAGCGGATCTCGAAGGTCTGTATCAAGAAGAAGCAGCAAAAAATATGGCTATATCACGGCAGACTTTCGGGAATATTGTTGAATCGGCGCACAGAAAAGTAGCCGATGTACTCGTCAATGGGAAATCGCTCCACATCGAGGGCG
>JAKJFY010000199.1:0-961 GCA_022704665.1 Spirochaetota bacterium
GAGATTGCCTTTAATCTGAACCCAAGCGGTATCGAAGGATGGTACTACTATGGCCTTTGCGTGGGAACCTACTCGGATTGCGTCAGTATCGTCACTGCCCTCACTGAAGGTCTTAAAGGCAAAACCCAAATGGGTTTCGAGAATGCCTATAAATTCGATAAGACCTACGACAATGGCGGACCTATCCTTGCGCTTGGCCGCTTCTGGCAGGTTCTACCCGGCATTGCCGGCCAGGATCGCAAAAAAGCCGAAAAACTCTTCGATGAGTACATTGCCCTCTTTGGATCCTCTCCCAAAGCTAATAGCGACGCCTGGTATTTCCGCGGCCAACTCTACAAAGACACAAAGCGCCCAGACCTCGCCAAGGCTGATCTAGAAAAAGCAGCCTCGATGGGTAATGAAAACGCAAAGAAGCTGCTGGCGGAGATGAAATAAGGAGGGTTGTCCGATAGTCGGCTCCGAATCTTAGCATTGTTTATAATTTATTTTGACTTATTATATCATGCGGGCTCATTCATTGCACAAATGCTGCCATCCTCTTGTATTTCGAATAAGACTGCCCTGTGTGGCCCAGTCTGCCGAAAATAAGGCGGCATTTCAATGTTATCCGTTACCCAAAAATTAGTTTTCGAATCAAACATCGAAAGCACTTCTGGTACAGGCGCTCCAAAAGGATTATCTCGAGAAACACTTACAATAGCATGAGTTGGATTGATGGCCCCTGCAAGCCTTTTAGTCATGCTGTCCGCTTGCCCATGATGGGGAATTTTTAGAATATCGGCTTTTAGAGAGTAGGGTTCTTTATTATATCGCCTCCAAAACGAGCTGGGCAAATCAGCAGGCAAAAGGATTTTTACGTCGCCATATTTGAGTTGCAAGGCAACACTGGAATCATTTTCGATTTCATCCAATTCCATAAGAATTTTCTCTGCTTTTTGGTCTGTTCCATCTAGTAGATTGT
>JAKJFY010000200.1:0-956 GCA_022704665.1 Spirochaetota bacterium
ACCTCGTCGTGTCGGCAAATGTCGATAACGCGTACACCCGCACTGTGAGCGGACTTGAGGTCAGCTTCTGCTCGCTTGCATATTTGCGCCAGCGAGTATAGTAGTGAGTACCTTTCTGGAGCGAATATACTACGATTACGACAACTATGCAGGGTCTGGTGCGCTCGAAGCGATTCTTTCCCGGCCCAACGAATATCGGCATCTTGGTGTGCCCAAGGCGATAGTGCCGCTTTGGCCTGCGGTTTCACTTGAACTTTCCACCACGCTGGGCTTCTATGAAAACCTCGAGAACGTTGCAGGTGTCACCGATTCCGCCATCCTTTTCTATGCGGGATTCGTGGTGCATTTGCCGTTTTAGATTGAATTTTAGACGGGATTTTGGGTATTGTAGAGGATCTACTACTCTACATTTGTATAGAGAATAGCTTCAATTTTTGCAAAATTTAGGCAATAATTCTTGATTTCCTTTTGAAGCTAAACTACACTGTGGAATGTTCAGGAAATGAACATTCCACAAATGGATCGGTGTCGCCTTTTTATCTTCACTGAAGGCCGTCTTGCCCCCACAAACCCCTTGCCACTCGCTCTCAGCGTGCTGCGGCTGAGAGAGAAAAAGGGAGTCATAAGTCTCTTTAAGAAGGCATACGGTTCTTTGAGCGTAACAGTTCCTGCTTTATTTAGGTTATTCTAAGTTATATTTACAAAAGTACTATTCAGAAACCAAGCGAACAATATGATAATCTAGCAATATTGATTAGAAAAATCAGCGCTATCATAACGTTATTATACAGGGCATATATTGAAAATATCAGAAGCTCTTGCGAAAAGGCGAAAAAGCTTATCGAGCGATAGCAAATCAGTGCTCACCCTGATAGGTGGCACCACGATAGCCCAAGCACTAAACTTTATTTTTTCTCCCATTACCACAAGGCTTTTCAGCCCAGAGGTCTTTGGTG
>JAKJFY010000201.1:0-954 GCA_022704665.1 Spirochaetota bacterium
TGACTGAATCTCATCGAGAAAGAGGAGCGTTTTGCCAGGCACAATTTTTTGGTTCGCATCGATTTCGATGAAGCGAAAGACGTTCTGTATATCATCGTCTGAAAAGAGGCTTGCTTTTTGAGGATACTCATCGAAATTGATCTCGATGAGCGAGTCGAACTCCCGGCGAGCAAATATACGAACGAGCTCAGTCTTGCCGACTTGTCGAGCGCCGCGGATTATGAGAGGCTTTCTATTGGCTCTCGCCTTCCATTCGATGAGCACATCGAGTGCCTTACGTTCCATAGGAGATATTATAGGACATTTTTATATATAATTTCAAGCGATTTAGGATATTTTGATAGGATAAATAAATAGATAGATAGATAAATAGATAGATAGCGATGCGCAATGATTGCTCTCCATACCTAAGACTTGAAAAATCGTCAAATAATAAGGAATTTTGAGGTAATTGACAAAATATAAGAGGAGAAAGATATTTGATTTATGGAACAAATCTTGATCCAAATCGATGATTCACAAATAGCCACAATCGCTCACAAGTTTTCTATTCAGAAAATATCCATATTTGGATCTGCTATTCGCGATGATTTTAGTCCTAATAGTGATATTGATTTGCTTATAGAATTATCCCCTGATAGGGCATATTCTTATTTTGATGTTTTAGAGATTCAGGAACAATTTGAGAGAATATTTCAAAGAAAGGTGGACATAGTAGAAAAGAATAGTCTGCGAAATCCTTTCAGAAGAGAATCGATTCTTAGATCTGCAAAGGAGATTTATGCAATATAGCATTGAAGATAAGGCTTACTTATGGGACATAGTCGATGCATGCGAAGATATTCTACAATTCACGAAATGCATTAGTTTTGAACAATTTGAAAGTGATAAAATTCGTAGGTTTGCAGTAGAACGGCAGCTTTTGGTCATTGGAGAGGCATCAAAAAGGCTATC
>JAKJFY010000202.1:0-953 GCA_022704665.1 Spirochaetota bacterium
ATTGGGACAGGATAAGGAATCTGACGTCTGGATCGAGGACTGCTCCATCGCTTCCATCATCCTGCAGCTGGCCGGCCAGAGCCTGGGGCTGGGGTCTTGCTGGATCCAGATCAGGAACAGGATGCATAACAGCTCACAAAGCTCAGAGGACTATATACGGGAGGTCCTTGATCTGCCAAAGGAATCAAGGGTGGAATGCATGATCGCCTTTGGCTATCCTGATGAGATAAAAGAGCCTCATCCCAGGAGCGAGCTGGAGTACGGGAAGATAATAGAGGAATAGGAGCTCCAGGGCCTCACAAGGCTCGAGACTATTTTAATAAAAGTGAGGCCTCCTTGAATTCTTTCGTCCCAGCATCCCTTAATAATTCATACATAATCATCTCTGCAGAAGAGACTATTGCGCCCTCTCTTTGCAATCGCTCCAATCCGATATGGAGTGAACCCCTCCGAGTGGACAATGAGTTAAGCAATGGCAACTCATGGAGGGAATCATATGAAAAAGACCAGACGGCGCTACGACCGAGGATTCAAGATATCAGTAGTAGCCGAGCTTGAGTCCGGCAAACCCCTGGCCCAGATTGCCCGCGAATATGGTGTCCACCCCAGCCTTCCATCCCGATGGCGAGACGAACTGGCCGAGAATCCAGAAAGAGCATTCAGCGGCAATGGCAACATATGCAAGTACGAGGCCAGGATCGCCGAGCTTGAGAGGTTGCTAGGTCAAGCTCATGCTGAGAACGAGCTTTTAAAAAAAGCATTCGCCATGACCCAGAAGAAGGTCCGGGAGGAGAGACTAAAACCGACGCTAGGAGGCAGTATATGATCATCCAGGAAGCTCATTCGAGCAGCCTTCAGTTGTCTATATCCCAATCATGTCAGGCATTGGAAGTGAGTCGCAGCGGCTACTGCAAATGGCGAATAGAGCAAAATTCAGATGCCTCTGAGATCGC
>JAKJFY010000203.1:0-552 GCA_022704665.1 Spirochaetota bacterium
CGAGTCGCTGATAGCAATTCTAGCCTCTTCCAACATATGGTTATAAGCCTCTTTTCGTGGTCGCAGTACAATATCGAGCTCGAGTGCTGAGAGATATTTAAAAAGGCTTTCTATCGAGCAAGAAGCAGGATGATTTTCGAGCGCTGAAATTGTCTTGGGCAGAAGACCAACGCGTTCGCCCGCCTCTCTTTGGGTGAGCCCTAACATTTTCCTTGTTATTTGGAGCGACATACCCAGCTGTGGCAGAATGCTTATCAAATAGTCCATTGAAAAACTCCAGATCTTGAAAGCCTCTGAGGTAACTCAATACCTTATGAGGTATATCCTATAATAATACCCTAAAGGGTATATGTCAATATCATACCTTATAAGGTAATAACAATCAGATTATGGCATCTCTATAGTTTTGCCAGTCTTGGCGTAGTGTTACGAAGCTTTGATTTGGCTATTGATAGCGCGATTATGAATGTATTGCGCCTTTAAGGCAGGATTCGCACACAAGGCACATTGCAAGCTTGGCCGCACCATTCTGCGACATCGTGAGCCGCTGCT
>JAKJFY010000203.1:562-953 GCA_022704665.1 Spirochaetota bacterium
AGATAACGACAGCCGCATTGTGCGCTCCCTCAAAGAGCTTCGTCGCCATGGAGTCGCGCACTGGGTTAGCGATGGGAACACCGCGGACGCCGCAGATAACGCGATCATTTAAAGTTCCCGATATCATATCTTTTTCTATGGCTTTTTCCTTGAATAGCTCAATATGCGGATCCAGCGCACATATGCAGAGTAGGTCTTCGAGATCGATAATCTGTCCGGATGTATTGAAGATATATTCCTCATTGGGCGCACCCAATCTAACAAGGAGGCTCATGCCCGCTTTGTCGCTATCGAAGATACTCATTGGGTAGAGATATCTAAGGCTTGCGAGATTTACCGCATCCACAAAAAAACTTACCATAGGAAAATCGCCATCGATCGCAGCCTGCAA
>JAKJFY010000204.1:0-411 GCA_022704665.1 Spirochaetota bacterium
CTGATCCAGTGAAATCATCCGCGATGATAAACCATGCAGAGTCCATTGATGGTTTTGTAGCAGGATTCATGCCAAAAACCCTATCAGCGAATCATTCTACAATACCGAAGATTACCGGAAAATCCGCTAACATAGGGATTTATCTGCGACACTATCTTTGGATCTTTGACCATAGTCAAATAATGAATACTCTCTTATTGGTGATATTTTAACCACCAGTGCTTAGAATATCATCAGAGAAGGATTCTTTTGACGATTAACAGAACAGATCCATGCTGCTACGAACCTTGTGTAGGGGTTCATAAAGAACTCACTTTTTAATCTTTCAAGCAGCCACAGTCTGCCAAATTCGCTTCCTAAAAAGCTCTTCTGATCATCTGAACTAGGGTGTCCAATAGAGCCGCAAAAAAG
>JAKJFY010000204.1:421-949 GCA_022704665.1 Spirochaetota bacterium
CTCGCCTTCCTCCGGTACAGCACCATGAGATTCATCACCAAGAACACAAGGCGAATCGCGCTCTCAGTCGTCTCTCGAAGTTTTGTTTCAACGCAATCAAGCGAATAGCGTCGTTTCCCTTCCCCAAACTTCCCTTCAACCGCGATCCTCGTACTCTCATCCTCACGTTCTATTCTTTGCCTCTCTCGCAGTATCGCTATATTCTTCTCACTTTCTTTGAATGGACGCCCAAGCTTCGGCCCCGATAATCGTATCCCATACTCCTGGCCGCCTCAGGATAGTGTCCATACCGCGCTTTGTATCCTTCGATTTGAGTTTTCAACCTGGATTCCCGAAAAATTATACCAAGGTAAGAAATAAGAGCATCTAATATAATAAAATAACAGTGGGCAAGTTCCTTGCATTGGTATATAATATACCAATGCAAGGGGGTCGCATGCCACAAAGAACCCAGAATATTAATGGTGTTCTCTATGTCTACGAAGATCATGCTACTTGGGATACAACAACAAAGAATGCAAAACACGC
>JAKJFY010000205.1:0-944 GCA_022704665.1 Spirochaetota bacterium
GGCGACGGCACAACTATTGATAAATCTACTCCAGTAAAGGTCATGGAGGATGTAAAAGCAGTCTCAGCTGGTGCGAGCCATACAATGATAATCAAGAATGACAATAGTCTATGGGCAACGGGTTATAATGCATATGGCCAGCTAGGCGACAGCACAACTATTGATAAATCTACTCCAGTAAAGGTCATGGAAAACGTCAAAGCAGTCGCAGCTGGTGCAATCCATACAATGATAATCAAAAACGATAATAGTTTATGGGCAACAGGCCATAATGGATATGGTGAGCTTGGAGATGCGACTATTATTAACCAATCAACGCCGATAGAGGTCATGGAGGATGTCAAAGCCGTATCAGCGGGCTATTCTCATACGATGATCATTAAGAATGATGGTAGCCTATGGGCAACAGGCTACAACGGATATGGTCAGCTTGGCGATGGAACGACTATTGATAGATCTACTCCAGTAAAAGTCATGGAGGATGTCAAAGCCGTATCAGCGGGCTATTCTCATACGATGATCATTAAAAATGATGGAAGTCTATGGGCAACAGGCTACAACGGATATGGCCAACTTGGCGATTGGACAACAATTAACAAATCGATACCTGTGCAAATAATGGAAGATGTCCAAGCAATCGCAGCAGGAGCATTTAATACGATGATAATTAAGAATGATGGGAGCCTATGGGCCACAGGCTATAACGCATATGGCCAGCTAGGCGATGGAACAACCATCAATAAATCGGTGCCCATAGAAATAATAGGAGATGTGCAAGCAGTCGCAGCAGGAGACTCTTATACGATGATCTTAAAATAGATTACATTCCAAAATGTTTGGGTATTCATTATGGAGGCAAAGAAAATGAACTCCCGAAATCATTCTTTCTATAGAAAATCCTTAGTATTGCTCACTATTCTCTTACTCTTCATATCCTGCATGAA
>JAKJFY010000206.1:0-940 GCA_022704665.1 Spirochaetota bacterium
GCCTGGATTGCCACCAATTACGAGAATCGTGCATAATCCTGTTCATCCAGTATCATCCTGTCATCCTGTCTCAATTCCTGATTATTGCGCAGAAGAGGAGGGAATCAATGAAGGATACTATTGAGAAATATGAATACCATATCTTCTATTCAGAAGAGGATGCAAGCTATATCGGAACTGTTGCAGAGTTTCCTTATCTGAGTTCATGTGAGAGTACTCCTGAAGAGGCGTATGTACAAATAAAAAATGTGATCAAAGACGCAATGGAAGTGCTCCAAGAAGAGGCCAGAGAAATTCCCATTCCCTTTATCGAGCGCAATCTCTATGCGGACTCTATCGAGAAAGTAGTTCATCAGCTTACCATCGCCGCGAACAATATCGCTTATTCATAATCCTTTGTAATTGAGGGCTCACATTTCTCTGCTTTACAAAAAATTATCCTGTTCATCCTGCTTCATCCTGTCATCCTGTCTAAAAATTATATTCATTCTCTCTATATCTGCTTGACAGATATAATAGAAGGAAGCTTAGCGTAGAAATGGCATTGCGGCTTTCGGCATTCTTTGGCAATTCCTCAAAGTTTTGGCTCAACCTCCAGAACGAGCTCGATCTCCGTGAAGAACATGCAAAGCTTGCCCCTGAGCTCGCTCAAATACACCCGCGGGCATGATTTGAGGACAGGATTACTGGATTTTTCAGGATTGACAGGATAGTTTTATAGGAGGAAAAAGGCAGAAAAAGGACCTCGGGCTTAGAGGAAAGCCTCGCGCCTCGGTAAAGAGCATCTTACGACGCAACAAAGCACACCCTCTCATTGCATTTGTCCGTCCTTTCTCTCTTCTCATTTTCTTTTCCTAAAATAAAAATCCCGTTCATCCCTTTCTTATCCTCTCATCCTGTCAAGAATTATCCGGTTCATCCCGTCTAATCCTGTAATCCT
>JAKJFY010000020.1:0-31778 GCA_022704665.1 Spirochaetota bacterium
CCTCGGTATGTCGGATTATTCTGCGCTGAAGAATCACATCAAACTCAATATGAAAAAGGAAGAGAGCGATGAATCATAAGATCGGCTATAATAAATTGAACCGCGATGCCGCTCACCGCAAAGCCATGATCCGAAATCAGGTCAGTGTGCTTTTCAGACAAGAAAAGATTGTGACCACTAAGGCAAAGGCTTTGGAGACAAGGCGTGCGGCCGAAAGACTCATCACCAGAGCTAAAGTCGATTCAGTGCACAATCGCAGAATCGTGTCCAGTAGAGTCTATGGCGAAGATGTAGTTGCAAAGCTTTTCACCGATATTGCGCCGCGTTTCAAGGAACGCAATGGCGGATATACAAGAATCATCAAGCTCGGGAATCGCGCAAACGATGCGGCCAGCCTGGTCGTGCTAGAGCTTATCGGTCAGAAGGCCGATGAGAAGAAGACAGAGCGCAAAAAGCGCAATACTCAGCGCAAAGCCAAGAAGCAAGCCTAGAGTTCGCAGGGAGGAAGCGGAAATGTCTAAAGCTCATAGAGGTAAAGGTCTCAAAGAGGTTCCCGCCGGCGGACGAGGTACTTGTCCCATCTGCGGGCGCACCGGAGTCAAAGTTGTATATGAACAAGAAATAGATGGCAAAAAGACAAAGATCTGCAAGATCTGCAAGGCTCATCTGGCAAAGGTCAAATAAGTTCTAGACGGGATTTATTGGGGGACTTTGACGGGATTTGCAAGATAACTCTGACAGGATTTACAGGATGTTTTTACTGTCTAGGAGGGGCAAGAGAAAAGCCTAAGTCAAAGCCCAGCCCAGAATGCACCTGCGCCTCCTTTTTTTCCCCTTTCCTTACCTAAAAGACCATCCAGCTCATCCAGTCAAGCATTCATGGCGCTGCCCAGGATGTTTCCATTGCGCCAAACAGGGATTCCGTGCTTAAAGACAGTATCGACAAGATTCATTCCCACGTGGTAGGCGAGGTGAGATGGCGATGGCGCATTCAAGAGAAGGAAATCAGCATTCTTACCAGGCTCGAGGCTTCCTATCTGAGAAGCAAGGTCAAGGGCAGCCGCGCCGTTCAGGGTGAGAGCGGTGAGGGCTTCTTCTACGGTCATACCCATATTGAGCACGGCGAGCGCAAAGATAAGCGGAATGGATTGGCTATAGCAGGAGCCTGGGTTTAGATCGCTCGCCAGCGCAACCGCGCAGCCGGCATCGATGAAGCGCCGGCCATTGGCGCATGGTTCCTGGAGGTTGAAGGCTGTGACTGGGAGTAGGCAAGCGACCGTGCCCGAGTCGGCGAGTGCGGTGATGTCGGCATCAGAGGCTTTTAAGAGGTGGTCTGCGCTGGTGGCGTGGAGTTCGGCGGCGAGGGCGGTGCCGCCAATTGGGGCAACTTCGTCGGCATGGAGTTTGAGGGCGAAGCCGGCTGCGCGGGCTTTTTCGAGATACCAGCGCGAGTCTTCGATTCCGAAAACGTCTTCTTCGCAAAAGATATCTACAAAGTGCGCCAGGTTGTCTTTCTTTACTCGCGGAAGAACCTTTTCCACAAGAAATGTCAAAAATTCGCGAGGCCTAGCCTTGAATTCAGGTGGAATGGAATGTGCTCCCAAGAATGTTGACACAATATCCGGGCCGTCTCTGCGCTCAGAAAGCGCACGCATTGCAAGAAGCTGGCGAATTTCAGTCTCTATATCCAAGCCATATCCAGATTTTCCCTCAACTGTGGTTATGCCCAGAGAAAGCATTGTATCGAGGCGTCTTTCGCCAATATGGATCAGTTCCTCGAGCGAGGCTTCTCGTGTAGCGTTTACGCTGTTTTGAATGCCTCCTCCACGTTTGTGTATTTCCATATAGGCCATGCCTTTGGTGCGCCAGTAGAATTCATCCTCGCGCCAGCCAGCAAACACAAAGTGAGTGTGGCTATCCACAAACCCTGGAACGCAGCAGCAGCCTTGTGCATCGTAAATTGGTCCTTCTATAGCTCGATGAGCCAGGGGTGAATCAGAAGCAATTAACTCAGATTCTTCGCCAATCCATGAGATGCGGCCATTCTCTATATAGATACAGGCCCCCTGAATTTTGCAAACTTGGGCCATCGATGGTCCAGCGATTGCTCTCTGGCCTTCGGGCGTCCAGAGTTCGCTTATATTGCGAATCAATAGATTAGAAGAATTTATTTTCTGCATGGTCTTTCTCTTTTGGCTTTCTCTTATCCTCTATACAGAGGATCGAGACCAATCGATCCCCAGATTCGTTTAAGATAATTGGGCGATGTCAAGAGTTCGAGTCTGTCATAGGCACTCGAGAGTTCTGTCTGGACTCTTCGCTCGGTTAAGCTCTTGGCCTCCGCCCGATCTGCGAGAAATTTCTTTAAATATGATATCGATGATTGTACATGAGCGATTTCTTGCTCTCGGTAAGAGTCGAGTCTTGTCCTATACCAGTCAGATTCTAGGACATACTCGCGGTCGAATAGTCTTCGCACATCTGGATGTTCGATGCTTTTGCCTTCGTAGTTGCCATATACCATGGTTGAAAGGACTGCTTTTAGTGGCGGTATAGCAGCCTCGTACGAACCATTCTCGAAATAGAATTTGGCAGATTTTTCCATCGCAATAGCAATGTTTTCGATTCCTTCAACAAACTCTTCGAGAGATTGTAGCTCCGGCCTTAACATGTCCTCTGGAAATACAACCGAGGGTGTGTCGAACAATCTACCTAAATATGTAGCCGCGAAGAGAGGTGTTATGCGCCATCCAAGCCTTGATGCAGGTATAAGCCTACCTTCGTATGTGAAATCTTCGACTTTTTCAAGGTAGCCATTCTTTTTTAGAAATTCTGGGTCACGCTCTTCTGGGCTGAGCCGAGACCACAGTTCGGGCATCATAAGAGATATATCATGATCCACCTTATATTTATGACCGATATGTCCAGCAGCGGTTGTGAAACCCGCATAACCGGTAAGAATGAAGCCCAATAGCGCATTATTTAGGTCGGTAGTAGGCACAAGGGCGTTGAAAGGCCCCTTTGTAAGAGCTCCCTCGCTTCCTGCTCCCGTGGTGGAAGGACTTTTGCCAGTTAGAGAACACACAAAATCCATGAATAGTTCTGGTAATTCCTGGTAATGAATCGGACCATATACGGCAAGCGGGCGTATGCCTGCTTCGCGGTCTGGCGGGTTGTTCCTACGTCCTGGTAACACCGCGCCAATGGGTTGAGGAAGAGGTTTGTCTGCAGGGATGCGCCGGTAAAATCTTGGGCCAAGCTCTGCGAGATAGCGTGCCATTGGATCTGCCAAGCCTGGATCAAGTTGGAGATAGCGCGGATTTTTGGAAGGCAGACCGTTTACGAGCCTGAAACAATTCGAGGCCACAAAATACTCGAAATCCGGGTCTTTTTCGCTTTCTTCTATGAATTTTCGCATAGGTTCGGTGTATTCGGAGAAATGTATTGTGTTTTCGATAATGCGAGAGGCGTCAGCACGAGTGAGAGGTTCAAAATTCGACAAGAAATTGTCGTGTCGTGCCAGGTCTTTTTCAGTCTGTTTGTCATAGCCCCGAATAATGGCATCATCGGGACGTTGGAAGAATCGCGCCTCGCAATTTTTGGCAAATTTGAGGCTCAGATGGTTGGAAGCCCAATCTGGCAAGTTTTCTAGTTGATTGACAGGCACGATTATCGATGCGGTGATATCGTCTTCCCATTGGAGCTTGAAGGCTGGCATGAAGTCCTGCCTGAGTTTGAAGAAACGGTTCAACCCCTTCTCGTTTTTGCCTAATCGAAGATAGGACCCCATTATGGGTTTGCCTTCGAACTTTAGAATGTTTCCCGTAGTACCATTGACTGCATCGACCGAGAAATGTGACATCCAGTCGGGACCCCAATCGGGCCTGTAGAATCGCTTTACTAAGAACACAAGGCTCTTTATGCGTTCCGGAATGGAACGCAACCATTCATTGTATTCTTCGCTGTATGCGGGCGATGGAGAGAGCAACTTTATAACCGAGCCTAGTGAGCGATTTGGTGAAAGCACGGGTCTCGTGTCTTTCCCTCGGTTTTCCGATTCGTCGCGAAAACGATTGCCATAGTCTTTTTCTATTATTTCTTTGACTTCCTGCATATCCTTATCGAAATCCGCAATGACTATGGGCATGTATACGATTGCATCTTGGATAGATTTTGCTATCTCAGACTTGCCGCCGCCCGATACCGTACAGGGCTTATGACAGAGAAGTCCTTCGGCGGATGTGCCGATAAGCCGCCATGCGCCAGATGCCGAATGCTGTTCCATGCGAATTTGATAGCCCGTTGGGTGTACATAGGTATACCCTGGCAGAATTCGCAGAGATTCCTCGATGCCATCGCAGATCCAATGTGCCATCTGGTCTTCCAGGGAAATATATGCATCCTCTGGTAGATAGATGATATTTGGAAAGGTAAAGTCGATGGCATAGCCTTCTTGTTTAATGTCGATGCGACCTCGCATTATTGAATAGACATCATTGAGGCTGTGGCCCTTGGATTTTAAATTGGTGTCGGGCACAAAGCGCGTTCCCAGGTTGTACGAAGGAAAGACAAGAGCTCCACCCGCATGTTCTTCTTCGGCAAGGCCTAGGAGGTTGGCAGAGTAGGAGATATGCGACTTTATCTCTTTTTTGGAGTAGCCAAAATAATTGTCCGCAATTATTGTAATTATAACCCCGGATTCATCGCGAGCGGTTATTTTGAAGGGCTTGCCATCGTTGTACTTTTCAGCAGGATCATGCCAGCACATTCCATCGAGGCGCTGGCGTTCTGTCGCTTGCTCCCAAGTGGGTAGTCCAAGCTCTTTCTTTGTAAGTTCCGTGAGATGGGAAGCAAGGATGATACAGCCTGTAGTGCCTGTCCAATGAACTGGATCTATGGCGGCATCGTTTTCGGGTATGAATGGATCTCCAGAATTTCCAAATATGCTCTCCACAAAATCGATATTCGCTACGAGCGAACCAGGAGCAAAAAAGCGGATTTCCATCGATCTCTCTTCGCAGTAGTCGGGAATTTCCGGACGAACGATAGGCCGCAACAATACTGATGCAAAAGCACGTGCCTTTTCATTCTCTCCTGCGGTAAAGGGTAGTTCCATCATCTCGAGAGGAGGATTTAGTGCTGCTTCGAGAAGCTTGGCAAAGCAGAGCTTAGGCACCGCCTTCTTGTCGAATGGAATTGGCAAGCCCCCTTCGGCTATATGAAAGACACCTTCAGTTGTGCGCCGATCGCTTTTTGGGTTGTGAAGGACACCGTTGCGGACACGGTATGAGGTAAGGGTAGGGGACATATGTTTGGGCTCGTCGGGTGGGAGAGAAAGCTCGCGAGCCATGCCATAGTGATCTAGAACCAGCGTGTTTGAAGGTAGCTGTGGAATTCGGGCAAGTCCCAGGTCTGCTAAATATTGGTCGATGAAGTTTTGTATGCGATGATCTGCAGGTGGAAGGAGTCTAGGCAGCAGCCTATTTTTCTGCCTGAAACTCTCTAACATGTCCGCAGCTAGCTGTACGAATCCAGTTCCTTCTTTGGAATATACTGGAAGGCCTAGGCTTTTTAGTTTGATGTTTATATATGAAATAAGGCGGGCTCTCTCTTGAGGAGAGGTCCTGTCCAGACGTAGACCGTGATCGCGCTTTGTAACCATAAGCGACACTCCTTGAAATAGCCCTTAATAAAAGGGTCAGCTAGATTTTAGACTTATTATTCATGAGCAACAACAGGTTCAGGATTCCAGCTCCATCTTTCCATAGTTTGGGGTAGAATCTCGTCGCTTAAGAGTCTCACCACCGCATCGATGTCTGGGTACATTATTCGATCCTGTTCCGCAAAACGAACTACAGTTCTAATGATGCTGTATATTGAAGCCGTAGCAGGGGATAGCGAATCCACGATAGAAGGAAGCCCTAGCTGAATAGCGCGCAGATCTAGAGCTTGACATGCTGCGAGCAGTTCCATCGCTAAAACTCGTCTTGTGTTGTCGATGATCTGCCTGGCCTTACGTGCGGCAATGGTACCCATGGATACATGATCTTCTTGATTCGCGCTAGAAGGAATTGAATCCACGCTTGCGGGATGAGAGAGTACTTTGTTTTCAGATACAAGGCTTGCTGCGCTGTATTGCACAATCATAAAGCCCGAATTCAGTCCGCCATTTATGGTTAGAAAAGCAGGCAGACCTTCGGAGAGAGTGGGATTTACCATTCTCTCGAGGCGGCGTTCTGAGATATTAGCCAATTCTGAAGCAGCGATTCCTAGATAATCCATGGCTAAGGCCAGTGGTTCGCCATGAAAGTTGCCACCAGAAATAATATCGCCCCCTTCCCGGAGCACATAGGGAAAAATGAGGGGATTGTCTGTCACCGCATTGAGCTCGGCAGATACTATTTCCCATACGTGCTGAATGGCCGCAAGACAAGCGCCATGAACTTGGGGAATGCATCTAAGAGCGTAAGCATCCTGGACTCTAGTCCCTGAAGCTGAACTCGTGAGACGTGAATCTTCCAACAGCCTGCGCAGGTCTTGGGCAGCATCGATTTGGGCCTTTTGGCGCCTTAGTTCGTGGATTCGCGGATCGAGTGCTTCTGTTATGCCTCGCAATGCCTGAAATGTAAGGGCAGAAGCGCTCGTTGCACTGCGGTATAGAAGAAGCGCATCATATACAGATAGAGCACCTAACGCAGCCATAGCCTGCGTTCCATTGATGAGGGCAAGCCCTTCTTTTGCTTCGAGGACGAGTGGTTGGATATGGGCTTCAGCTAGTGCACGAGCGCCCGTCATCCTTGTACCTTTGTACAAGGCTTCTCCCATCCCTATGAGCACGAGCGCAATGTGCGCTAGCGGAGCCAAATCTCCGGAAGCGCCTAGCGAACCCTTTTCAGGCACAATAGGCACAATATCTTCATTGATGAGCTGTAGTATGCGCTGTACCACCGCTGGTCGTACACCGCTATTGCCCACTGCAAGGGCGTTTGCCCTAAGTACCATCATGGCTCTCACAATCTCGGGCGCGAATGGCTCGCCCTGGCCGCAGGCATGGCTCATTATAAGATTTTTTTGAAGTCGCGCATTGTCTTCTTCGGAAATAATAACATTGCAGAATTTGCCAAAACCGGTTGTTAGGCCATATTTTACCTGTTTTTTCTTGACTGCGAACTCCACGACTTCTCTAGATGCCTGCATACGCAATTCAGCATCTGGATCGAGTCGAACTGGAAATTTGTGGCGAGCCACCGCAATAACGGCTGAAATAGTAAGCGAACAACCATCGATGATCACTTCATTCATGCTTTCGAGTATAGCATAAGAAGTACCACCCATGGACAGGGATTGCCAATGCCGATAGCATGGTTGGTCATGGAAACCAGAAGGTTCAAGGCATCGTTTTTTGGTGTTATTGTTGCTGTCATTTGGGGCTTGACATTCCTTTCGATCAAAGTAGCTCTCCGCGAATTTGGGCCGATGAGCCTTCCTCTCTTTCGATTCACGATCGCATCTCTTCTGTTGGCCTTGATAATGGCCCTGACACGAACCAGTTTTCGAGTTGCATGGAAAGATGTTCCGATGCTCTCATTGAGCGCTTTTACTGGCGTAACTCTCTATTACTACTTCGAGAACAATGGAATCATGCGGCTCACTGCATCAGAATCATCGCTTATCGTAGGGACAATTCCGGTTGTCACACTTCTTGGGGAGATCATTGCGTTCAAGGTTCGGCCTCGACGCTCGGTCGTACTGGGAATTGTGCTGTCTTTTGTGGGTGTAGCGCTCATTGTGATGCGCTCAGGGAATGCTTGGACATCTGTGTCTGGTTATTTTTTCATGCTAGGAGCTGTTCTTTCGTGGGTGGCCTATGGATTCATCACTAACCCGCTATCTGGGCGCTATCCTATGCTGACTATAACATTCTGGCAGATGGTTATCGGTGCTCTGGGCTGCGCGCCTTTTGCGCTCGCGGAACAGCAATCCTGGACTGGATTTTCGGCTTCAGTGCTCTTAAATGCTGCATTTCTGGCCGTGTTTGGTTCGGCGATAGGCTATTGGCTCTATATCATCGTGCTGGAAGAGCTTGGGCCAGGGAGATCTAGCGTATTCATCAATTTGATTCCAGTAGTATCTGTGGCTGCATCCTTTATTTTTCTTGGAGAACGCCTGAGCGCTATACAAATTGCAGGTGCTTGCCTTGCAGTTGCTGGTGTATACTTGGCATCTAGTAGCTCATAAGCATTATCTAAATGCGACGGCTTTGATTGGCTATCGAGCGTGCCAAGATGCAAGCACCGATTGTTGCATCGGCTTGAGGTACTACGACGCGGTGCCGCGGCAGTGCCGAGAGTATTCGCGCTTCCGTGTCTCGCCAAAGCTGTTCATTGTTGGCGATAAATCCTCCTGAAAAAGCGATCCTTCCACCGCTATGTGCCTCTCCGAGTCGTATAGCAATAGAATTTGCAAGCAAGGCCAGCTCTTCGGCAGCTTCTATGAATATCTGTCTTGCTATTTCGTCGCCTTTATCTTGTTCTTCTGCCACAATTCTGGCAAATGCCGCAATTTTTGCCTTGTCGAAATCCTCGTAGACGGCTGGAATAAGAGAAAAAGCCTCCTTCTCGCCAAAATAAGCGAGCGCCCTGCCAAGCAGATCGGTTTGAGGCCCTCTTCTATCCTGAAATCGAATTGCTGCATTTAGAGCGCGAAGGCCGACCCAGTAGGCCGATCCCTCATCTCCAAGTATATGGCCCCAGCCGCCCGAGCGGATGATTCGACCAGCACCATCGGCTCCTACTGCAATCGATCCGGTTCCAGCTATGAGAAGAATCCCTCGGAGCTCTCCAAAGGCACCGGCAAGCGCGGGGATCGAATCGTTCTTTACCTCGATTAGGGTATCGAAACCCAAATTACCAGCATCTCGAATGATGCTTCGCATTGTGCCTGTATCTGCTTCTCTGTCGATACCTGCTACACCCGCAAAACCAGAGATACAGTCGTTCGTGGAGAGATTTGTGCTCTTGTACATCCTTAAAAACAGGTCATCGAGAGTCTTTCTCGAGCCATTCCAACCGACCGAGCGAGGGTTTAGGCTAGAGCCTTCTGCCTGGTACAAGACCTTGCCTTCTAGGCTTTCTATCCTCAGCCTTGTCGATGTACCACCGCCATCGATGCCAAAAATCCATTCTTGGTCATTCATAGGGACCCCTTAAACCTATAATTATGTCGCGAGGCTTTGACAGGATGAATGGGATTTTTTGGCAAGATACACAGTGTACCTTTGACAGGATTGCAGGATTTTTCAGGATGAACGGGATTCTATTATAAACCAAAGACAAAAGTCCATATTTCTTTTTTCGCTGCCCAAAAATCATCCTATCTATTCTCTCCGAATCCTGTCATCGTGTCTAGGCTTCATAACAGCACATGATAGAGGCGCATCGATAGGCGCACCAAGCTCGAAAAGCGTTCGTCTAAGATGGTCTGCGTCGATATAGCGAACGGCTTGAATGCCGAGGCTCGATGCGGCCTGTATATTGTCCTCGCTGTCGTCGGTAAAGAATGTGCGCTGGGCAGATACTCCTTCTTCTTCGAGGATATGTTGCCAGAACTCGGGCTCGGGTTTTATATGCCCTATAATATGGGATGCATATACGGCATGAAAGGGACTGTATAATCCAAGCTTGAGATTGATCTCGTGGTGACTATCGATTGTATTGGTTCCGCATACTACTCTGGCTTTCTTTGACAGTTCATCGACTAACGAGAAAGTGTCTTCGTCTGGTAGCGGTCTAAATAGTGTCTTTAGGTAATTTTCGGAAGGCTTGATCCCCGTGCGGTCAGAAAACCTGCGCCAGAACTCGGCACTATCTATCGACCCCCGCGAGAGCGGTTTTATATCCTGTGCAATAAACTCGAGGAAAGTGGCCATATCCAATCCTAAAGCATCCGCTACATCGCCCATTATCATGTGGTTGCGTATTAAAACCCCTCCCTCATCGAAAATATAGAGGTCGATCATATTTTGCTCCCAGTATAGACTCCTGCGCCGCTTAGAAAATACTTGGACATAGTAAAGAAAAGTATGAAAACAGGTAATGCTGCAATGACTGCTACAGCCATCATGGCACCCTCGTCGGTGCTAAGCTCTGATGTGAAAAGCACTATATAGAGAGGTATGGTCTTGAGCTTTTCCTTTTGTATTATTAAAAGAGGCCAAATCAAATTATCCCACTGTCCACGGAAGGCAAGAATTGCCAATGTCGCAATAGCAGGTGTTGCATTGCGGAATACAATAGACCTATATATTTGAAACTCAGAGCAGCCATCTATGCGTGCCGCATCTAGGAGTTCGTCTGGGAAACCTAATAGAAACTGGCGCATAAGGAATACACCAAAAGCACTTGTGAGAAAAGGAAGTATGAGTCCGATAAGTCGATTCTGAAGATTAAATTTAACTGCAGTCAAGTAAAGCGGAATCATAACAGTCTCAAAAGGAATCATCATAGTCGCCATGATTCCCATGAAGACTATATTTCTTCCTTTGAAATGAAACTTTGCCAATCCATAACCCGTAAGTGAGGCGAGAATCACGGATGATAAGGCTACAGATGACGCGACAATAAAGGAATTGGCAATGTTCCGTAGATATATCCAGCTTCCAGCAGATCCTTTTAGAGCACGGAGGTAATTCGACCAAAGAGGGGTCTCTGGAATCCAACGGTAAGGAATAGTTGTAACATCGTGGCCAGGCATGAGAGAGGCGCTGAGCATGAATGCAAAGGGAAGAATTGCCGCAGAACATGCAATTATAAGAATTGCGGTCGCCAAGAGGCTTCCTGCATTATACTTAATGGTATTCCAGTGGGTGCTCAGTCTAGAGGTCTTATGTTTCATTCGAGCTCCTCTCCCTGACCTCCGGCTCTTACCTGGAGCCATGAAAGGACCAATAAAATGAAAAAAAGGAAAAGGCTCATTACGCTTGCCTTGCCAAGATTTTGATCGGAGAGCGCCGTACGGTAGATATTGAGAGTTAGCACATTGATCGGCGCCAGAGGGGCACCATGTTGATTGAAAAGATATTGAGTGGAAAAGGTCTTAAGGCTCGAGATGAAGATCATCACCGAAACAAGCGCCATCGTGGGCCTCAATAAAGGCAGGGTTATGCGAGTCAATCTCTGCCAACTGTTTGCCCCATCTATCATTGAGGCCTCGACAACGCTGGAAGGAATCTTTCCGATTCCTGTTCCAAATAGAATGGTATAGTACCCAATTTGTTTCCAGACATAGACAAGGATTGTCGATAGCTGAACCATCATGGCGTCTGCAAGCCACTTGTGATCAACCCCCGGCGTGCCCAATAGGGTGTTGAGAAACTGATTTGCAAGGCCGCGAGGATCGAAGATGAGCAGCCAGACGCTTGCCGTGACGACCGAAGACAGAATGGCCGGAGAATAAAGCGCCATCTGGTAGAATCGTTTGCCTTTTTTGCGGCTCGAGATTAAGAGCGCAAACAGCAAGGATCCTAAAAATACCGGAATGAAAACGCCTATACAGAAAACAGCCGAAGCTCGTACGGAATTCCAAAAATCTTGCGAACTCAGAACCGATATCCAATTCTGTAAACCAATAAATTTAGGTGGTTTGAGCGAAAGCAATTTCTTGTTATGAAAGCTAGTCCAAATTGCATATAGAATTGGATAGAGCGAGAAGGCGGAAAAAAATACTATTCCAGGCGTTACGAAAAACCAGCCCCATCTGTTGCGCTTCTCTTCTAGAGGATTTCGGCGATTTCCCATCATCTATGCCCTTTCATTTTGGTCTCAGGACGAAGAATCAATTCAATCAGCTGAATCGAGTGCTTCCTGTGCGCTCTTGCGCAATTTTTCCAGAGCCACCTTTGGATCGACACCTCCAACCATCACATTCTGGATGGTCTCACTCAGCAAAGTCGAAAGTCGCGCACTTGCCTTGCCAACATAGACAATTTTCGCGTTTTCGAAGTCTTTCGCAAAAACATCGGAATATGGCATGCTATTGTATATTGGCGACTCGATTAGTTTCTTTGTTGGCTGGATTATGGCCACTTTCTCTAGATACTCTTCTCCATGGCTCAGCATCCATCCTACCAATACCCACGATGCCTGCTGGGCTAGCTTATCCGATTGTGCATTCACCATGTAGTAATGTGCAGAGTAGTTGGCTGTCACTTTCTTTTTTGAATCTTTCCACTGCGGGAAAGGAACCACCATCCAATCTTTCGAATTATAGAAATCCAAGTTCGAGGCTTTCATACGAGCTTCTTGATAGAGGCCGGAAAAGGACATTGCAATGGTATCGTCATTTTTATCGAATGCGGTGCGAGCTGCTGTATAGGTTGGCGAACCAAGGTTTTTTCCGGCTGGCCCCAGTTCTTTCATCCATTGAAGGGCTTTGAGCCAGGCTTCATCGCCGATGATAGCCTTCTTGCCATCCTTCGAGACATATTCTCCTCCTAGCTGTTCGACCATGGGGATGAAGAGATTCGTATAAGCATCATAGCGGAAATCGAAGCCGCGGCGGGTTATTATCTGACCTTCGCGTTTGACGATTTTTTCGGATAAGCTAATCAGATCTTCCCATGTCTTTGGGTAGTCTTTATCGGGATCTATGCCAGCTTCCTTGAGCATCTTGCGGTTTACATAAAGGCACATATTGGTGATTTCGAGAGGAAGTCCATAAAAATCGCCATCGCGTTCAACGGCCTTGAGCATTCCTGGAAGATACATGGCCTCAAGATCGGCTGGACCCTTGAGACCCAAGGTCTTGTAGTCAACAGGAGCGACTCTTCCGTTGTCGATGAATGAAACAGCATTGCCTATCGAGACATTGAATATTTCTGGGCCTTGCTTTCCGGCAAAAGCCGTGGTCAAGGCCTCGAATATTCGATTCGATGGATAGGTATTATAGTTGACAGTGATATTGGGATTGGCAGCCATAAACTCAGCAATGTATTTTTTTTCTATAACAGACCTATTGGGATCCTCATGAGTCCATAAATTGATGGTTATTTTCTTGCTGCCAAGACCAGGCACGACCGGAGCCTGCGCTGACACCGATGCCATAATGATGACCGCCAGCACACATAATGCTATTGCCTTTTTCATAGATACCTCCTATAAAAATTCAATCTCTAGATTGAATCCAGATAAAATCTATCTCTCGGTAAAGCCGAGAATCGTTCACATTTGGATTTTGAAGAAAATTGCAGGAATTCTACTAATGCAGTTCTTCATGGCTTCCTGCAAATACCGGCAAATGCCCTAAAATATATTTTCATTATAAAGGTTGTTTTTCAGATGTCAATAAAGAAAGAATTCTGATAATAAAAAAATATTTCACAAATTGCTTTATATGGATTTCTAGATGCCGTTATTATTCGGCAAAAGCACGCCAGACTCTTGAATGAAACTCCCTTCGGAACGCTAGGATCGAATCTGCGGTTTTTTCTCTTCCAAAATAAACTCTATTGGTTAAGAGAATCGCGAAAAGCCTTCGCTTCGGTTCGAAAAAAATGCTTGTGCCAACAAAGCCGGTGTGTCCAAAGGATTGTGCTGGCCAAAGTGGACCATCCGCGGTCGTGGAATCATGCAACTTAAAGCCAAGACTTCGACGCTCTTCTAGACCATGCGTATATTCTCGCCACAATAGTTGGATTATCTCGGGCTTCAATATATGGTTTCCATCGAAAGCTCCTTCTTGCATAATAAAATTCCCCAGAGTAATTGCATCTTTTAAGGACAGAAAAAGTCCAGCATTCCCCGAATGACCTCCTAGGCAATATGAACTCTCATCATGAACCTGGCCTTGTATTCTTCTATTGCGCCATGGGCAATATTCTGTTGCAACAGCATTGTCGAGGGGCTTAGGCTCCCCTGATTTCTGAATATTTTTTGCAAAAGAGGCTTGCACAAGCTTTAGCGGAGCTGCAATTTCCTTTTGGAAAAGCTCACCAAGAAGCATCCCAGAAATGCGCTCAAGCAGTACGCCCAAGATTATATAGCCAGTGCAAGAATAGATTACATGCTCTCCAATAGCAAATTCAGGCTCGATCGAAAAAAGCCTTTCGAAAGCCAGATTTCGATCGAGTCTGCTTGAATCAGCAAAAAAGCTATGCAAGGCCGGAATGGCGGGCAATCCGCTGGTGTGTGTAAGAAGAGCGAGTAGAGGGATTTGTCCTGCTCTGTAATTCAGTTCCGGTAGGTATTTGCCTATGCAGTCTTGAAGGTTCAATGCACCTGCTTGCAGTGCTTTCAGAATAAGAAGGCTTGTGCTAAAAGGCTTTGTCATCGATGCGACGTCAAAGCGGGTTTCGGGATCGATGGGAGCAATTATCGCATTGGGAGCCTGATCATAGTTTTCTATATAGTGGAAAGCAGTGGATCCTTTTCTTGCGGTAAATCCAGAACAATGAGACCAGAGGAGTCTGCCATCTATTGAAACTGCGGCTGCAATGCCCGTACAGAGGTCCTTCACAATTGCGTTATCGAGAAGGTTCTCGAGAGTTTCTTCGGCTTGGTTGTGGCTTTTTTGTGAGCCTTTATTGCTGTTGTAGGTCATATATGAATATGTTAGCATATGAGCCTCTTTCAAAAGTCCAAGAATATTCTGGCATGAATTGTAGAAATAAGAAATAGGGACAGGATTTTGCAGGATAAACCATGAAGCCAGGATTAACAGGTACAAAAAATTAAGAAAAAGGGCCTTGAAAAAGCTTTTTACGAGGTACAAGCTTATAGCTCTCTCTTCGATGGGTCATGAGAGCCTTTATGGTTTAAGATATTCGTCTTTAGATGAGGCTAGGTAGAATAAACTGCTCAAGAATCTTTATTGCAGCAAGGCAGATTACTCCACATATGAGCTCAAAACTCACCTTCTTGATACCACGCACCAGTAGCTTCTCCGGTAAGAGCCAATCCTTAAGGTGCGAATTCGCTCGCTCTACGACTGAGCGCTTCTTATAGTGTTCCTTGGTCGCTTCATCAAAAGCCTTTCGTAAGTCTTTCTTCTTTTATTCTGATCGATAATCGGAATACGGCCTCTGTCGAGAACAAACTGGGAGATACTCTTCGCATCACTTAAGAGTCGTGCCCGTAGATCGCTTGTGGCAACTATCTTGAAATATCGCTTCGCTAATGCTGCACGGAGAAATGGTAAGGCACTATAGGAAGACCTTCCTATCTGCTGATTCCCTTCAGGTAACATTTCCACAAATGGTTCAATCATCCGCAATAGATAAAGAAAGCCTTTGTGTTCTATAGTAATTTGTATTCTTTAGTGAGATAGGATTCAAACACCTCTTGAAGATCGAAATCTAAGGGTAGCAGCAATTGTAAAGAGCCAAGGACTTATGTTACACTTTTCATCGCGGGGACTCCTTCTATCTTTGGTTTGTTTTATTGATTCCATTATACAAGGTTTGTCCCCGCTTTGAATCAAAAATACTTCACTTGAAGACTTTTGAAAGAGCCTCTATTTTAATTGCAGATTTTCATGCATTCAATTAGTGCACGAGGTATATGAAACATCCCTTTCCATTTTCCACCTTTCAGAAGTAGAGCAGGAGAGCCATCCCTATGAAGATAACCGAACCATTCTCCGAACTCAACGTCTCTAAAATGATTCCATGTCCAATCTTGTATCTTCTCAAACCAATCAAGAAATTCAACATTTCTAGTGGTCTTAAAAGCGAGAAGGAAAGCGCATAAAGCCTCAGCATGAACCCACCAAAGCTTCATATCCCACTCTAATTTTTCAGGTGGGAAGCCTTCATAATCTAGATAGTAGTAGATACCACCATACATTAAGTCCCAACCGCGCTGTATAGTCCAGAGCATTGCTTCAGTAATGATAAGAATTGCTTCATCCTTACTGATGCCTATCAAAGAAAGAATAGAATAGCCATCATCATTTATGGCTTTTAGCATGAACCAGAGTGTTTCGAGCGCATGCCCTGGTGATAAAAGTCTTCCATCCATGCCTTGCACAGGAGAACCATCAAATAATACCTTTTCAAATACCGCTTTTTTTTCTTTATTGATATGCAATGTGAGTATTGATCTTATGCTATCCGCAATGATAGGAACCAGAATATTATCTTCTATAAGGCCGTTAAAGACTTGGCTTAGCCACAACTGAATCATAGGCATGTTCATTAAATGTATAGATCTATTATCACTTATTTGTTTGTTCCATATCCCTTTAGGATTAGATTGGCGCTCCTGAATTCGATACCAAGTTTTGATTGCGTTCTCAACAGCCCATGGCTCTTTTGAAATTTTTCCGAATTCTGCTAGACCTGCTGCACAGAAACAATCCGAGAAGATATTATATGGTTTGACAAGAGGTCTTCCCTGTCTATCAAGAGAAAAATAGTAGTCACCATTAGGCGCTTGGCCAAATTTACGAATATACTCTGCACCATGAGAAGCCATTTTCAACCATTCCTCTTTTGGAGTGATAGTGCGATAAAGATATGACCAACACCACAGTTCACGCCCCTGCATCCACATGAATTTATCGGTATCAAATATTGTTCCATTTCTATCAATGCAGGAGAAATAGCCTCCATATTCTTTATCAATACTGAATTTTTCCCAAAACGGAACAATAGAGATTAAAAGCTCATTCTTAAATTCTTGAGATACTTTTTCAAAAATTTCATTCATTGTATTCTCCTCTTATGGTATTTCTACAATTGAGTAGCATTTTAATTCTGAACGGTAAAAATGTCTTTCCTAATTACTTGATAGCGCCTGCAGTCATTCCCTTTATAAAGTATTTGGCCATAAAGAGATACAAAATCAGTACAGGTAATATTGCAATAGTAAGGGCGGTAAAGAGAAGGCTCCAATCTGTACTATATTGACCAAAAAAGTTAGTAAGCCCTAAAGGCAATGGTTTATATTTTGGATTTTGCAAAAAGACAAGAGGAAAGAAGAAGTCATTCCATATTGGTACTGCATTATAAATAGTTACAAGCGAAATTGCGGGAACAACAACAGGCATTATTATTTTGCGATAGATCATCCAATCGTTACATCCATCGATACGCGCAGCATATTCTAAGTCTTTTGGTACTGTCTTCATGAATCCAGATAGGATAAAAATCGTCGAAGGCAGACTCATCGCGATAAAAATAAGAATGATGGAAATTGGATTGTCCATTAGTTTAAGATTTTTCATGAGCATAAAGAGCGGAATAATTGCAGCTTTGAGAGGAAGCATTATTCCAGATAGAAAGAGCATATAGATAAAAGTCCGCATTCGATATGCATACCGCGATACGCCATAAGCTGCCATAGATCCGAACAACAAGACAAAAATCATGGATATTGCGGTTATCCATATACTATTTAAAAAATACCGTCCAAAACCTTTATCAACCCATACAGTTTTATAGTTAGAAAAATTGAACTCTTTTGGAAGAGAGAAAGGAAATCGAAGTATATCTCGAGTAGTTTTGAAAGAAGAGAGAATCATGTTAAAGAGAGGATAAAAAATAATTAGGGAATAGCAAATAAATATCACTTGGATAAAGATAATCAATATTTTTTTATGAGTCGGAGCATTTTTTAGTCTTAGATCGGAGGTCACAGCTCAACCTCCTTCTTCCCAAGAGTGACTATCGATATAAGTGAGACAACAAAGGTCAATAAGTAGATAATAACGCCAATTGCTGATCCGATACCAATTTCAGGCTTTCCTGAATCGACTGAGCCAAAAGCTGTCCGATAGAATAGGGTTCCTATTGTATCAGTTGAAAAGTTCGGGGAGCCGTCTAATCCTGCCATAGTATAGATTTGCTCAAACACATTGAGACTTCCAATGATAGTGAGCACAGTAATAATCACAATCGACGGTACAATAAGAGGAAGGATAACTTTGAAGAACACTCGAGTATCACTCGCTCCGTCGAGGCATGCTGCTTCTAGGCAATCCATTGGAACATTATCGATTGCAGCGAGAAAAACAAGGCTAGGGAAACCGATCCATCGCCAAATATTGACAAATATTATTGAGTAGGTCGCAATGCTCTCATCGCCGAGCCATGGCCTCATAAACTGGGGGAGTCCGATCAGCTTTAAAAATGCATTAACTAGGCCATTTGGTCTTAGATATAAGCTCCACAAAAAGCTTACTGCCACAATTGAAAAAAGAACAGGAATGAATATGATTCTTTTATAGAATTCATGTCCCCAGATTCTTCGTGACAGAAAATAGCCAATGAAAAGGCCTCCAACATTTTGGACAATCATAGTGAGCACAAGCCAGCGCAAATTATTACCCATTGCATTCGCAAATCTAGTATGATAAGGCTCAGTAAAGAATATTTTTTTGAAATTTTGAAAACCAACAAAATTTTGCCGTATCAGCTGGTCCCATAAAAATAAGCTATTAAATAATGACATAAAGAGCGGCAAGATGATAATCACGCAGACAATGATCAATGCTGGTGCAATAAAAAAAGAAATCCACAATGTTTCAGAAGTTCTCTTATTCATTCACTCTTCTACCCGCAAATATTATCATTAATACAATAAGAAACGAGCACTTTGCCTATCATAAAAGGCAAAGTGCCCACATTGATCGTTATACGCTATTTTTTCCTAAATGGTTCATAATATGTTGCAATGCCTTCTTGTACTTGCCTACACACTTCCGCAGCATCGATTTTTCCTGCCATGAACCCTTGGAGTGCAGATTGAATGAGTGTTGAGCCTGTTGGTTGATTATATCGGAATCCGACAAGGAAAATATATGGGGTACTATATTTTTGAAGTGCGAGCACCTTTGAAATATAAGGAGAAGCGGATGTATCTACGCCTGGAACAGTGGAGACCTGTTGTAAATCGTGAATAAAGAATTCGCCTGTTTCCTTGCCTGCAAAAAACCGCAACAACTTCGCTGCTGCTTCTTTATGTTTTGAGGTTGCATTCATGCTGAAATTGCCGTCAGCATAGACTGAGACATAGTGAGGTTCCCCCTTCTTTACAGTCGGTCCCGGGAAAATATCAAATTCTAGTTGGGGATTTTGAGAGGAAAAATAACCTGCCTCGAAAGAACCACCAATAAACTGCGCTGCTGTCTCATTAATAAAGGCTGATTGCATGTCGGTATAACTCACCCCCATATACATATCTGGCATATACGGGGTAAGTTCCTTTAATCTATTGATTGCTGAGACAAAGCGTGAATCCTGGAATGTTGTTTTGCCTGCCACGACCGCGTCAAAGAAATCATTTGAACCATAGAAATTGGGGCATATTGCACCCATCATAACTTCGAGGTACCAGCCATCTTTGCCGCCATTCGCGAGTGCTTGATATCCTGCCTTCTTGGCTACAGCACAATTTGCTAGAAATTCATCCCATGTTTCAGGTACTTTAAGGCCTAATTCTTTGTATATCTTCTTATTATAGAATACAAACAATGTTTGGGTAGCAAAAGGAACGCCATAGATCTTTCCATCTTTGACTGAAATTGCTCCTTTCATCGCGACTTTATCGAAGTTCTTTAATTCAGGAACCCATTTTTCAAGGCTCTCCATGAAACCAGATTGGGCGAATGTCTCAAGTCCACCATAAGACCGGCTCATGAATACATCAGGGCCTGAACCGCCCGAAAGCGCAGCTGATAAGACTGTGTTGTATTCAGTGTTTTTGATACCGGTTACCTTGACAGTGATGCCAGGATTCTGTTTTTCAAAGCTTTGGAGCAATTTTTCATATTTTTCAACATCCTCTGTTCTCCAAGTCCAAAAGCTCAATTCGGTTCTTTGTGCTGCGAGAGGGAATACCAAGAATATTCCTATTGTTAGAATTAAAAACCATCTTGCTTTTTTCATAATGCCTCCTCCTTAATATTGGCGATATCATAAAAGATATTTTCATTATAAAGTGGATATTGAGGTTGTCAATACTATAAAATAGGGAGGACTTGAAAAATATTTTTATTAGCACCTTTAAAAACCATTGCCTCTAGCGGCGGTGATGTCCTGACTGGCTATGCCGTAAGATAGCCAGGAGCTACAATGAGGTATGCCGAAGTGGAAGAAGCTTGCGCATGTTATCTATCAATGCAGTTATCATATTGTATGGACACAGAAATACCGATATCGGATTCTCGAAGGCGATATAGCGAAAATGGTAGAGCACAAGATCAGGGCAGTATGCGAATGGAAAGGGATAGAGATACTTGAGCTAAACCTAAGGAAGGATCATGTGAATATGGTAGCGACGATACCACCTAGGATATCGATATCAGACGCGATGGGAATCATAAAGGGGAAGACAGCGATAGCGGTTTTCAAGGGGCATACGAATCTAAAGGAGAAGCCATATTGGGGGAATTATTTCTGGAGTAGGGGATATTGTGTGACGACCATCGGTATGGATGAAGAAAAGATTCGTCGTTATGTAAAATACCAAGAAGATAGGCAGAAACAAGAGGAGAATAACTCGAAGGATTATGGGCTCTTTGAGAGCCCAGATTCTTAAAGCCACCACCTTTGGTGGTGGTCATTTATTCTAGTTGTCAATCATAATTTGAAATAATTTTTCTATTTTTAGATAAATGAGCTTGCATTTCTCTCGAAAATGTGAAAAATAATTTTAATAGGAGAGGCTTGTCCATGGATATAGATTCGGTCGATGAATACCTAGAACGCGCGACTACTGAATCGCGCAATATGCGTTCGGAACATATCGATGCTCTTCCTGTGATAGAGATCTTGAGGATCATCAACGAAGAAGATAAGGGGGTGCCCTTTGCCGTGGAAAAGGCCTTGTCCAGTATTGCGGCGCTCGTAGAAGATGTTGTACGGGCATTCAATAGTGGCGGAAGACTAGTGTATATAGGAGCTGGTACCTCTGGAAGGCTCGGTGTGCTGGATGCTTCAGAATGTCCGCCGACCTTTGGAGTTCCACCTGGTATGGTTGTTGGGCTCATAGCCGGAGGAGATGCTGCGCTAAGAAATTCGATCGAGGGGGCAGAAGATCATCCGGAAAATGGGGTAAAAGCTCTCAAAGATATAGATTTTTCCGCACAAGATGTGCTTGTCGGTATTACCGCTTCAGGAGCCGCTCCTTATGTACTTGGAGCGATGGAGTATGCGAGGAATTTAGGTGCAGGAGTTGCAGCGATCTCTTGTAATCGGCAGTCGAAGACTTTCGAGATTGCGCATCATAAGATACTGATAGAGGTAGGACCTGAAGTAATCACTGGTTCTACCCGAATGAAGGCAGGAACGGCCCAGAAACTTGTGCTCAATATGATAACGACTTCTAGCATGATTCGTATTGGCAAAGTCTATGGCAATCTCATGGTTGACCTGATGCCAGTAAATCGCAAGCTCATAGCTCGATCGAAGCGCCTTATCAGACAAGCAACCGGTTGTTCTAGGGATGAAGCCGAAGCCGCGTTCCTAGCTTCCGGAGGCAAGCCGAAGATAGCTATACTTATGACAATACTCGGCATAGGTGCAGACCAAGCGGCCGAGCTTATCGAGCGCGGCGAAGGGCGACTTTCCGAGGCAATGCGCATTTATTCAGAAAGTAAGGGAGAAAGCAAGCCACAAAGCAAAAGGGGATAGAAATGAATCAAGGAGCGTTAGAGACAATAGAAGCTGCAATTCCTAGTCTTGCGGAAGCAGAGCGGAAGATCGCCGCCTTCGTTCAAGAATCTCCTCAAAAAGCCTTGCATCTAAACATAAGCGAGCTTGCAAGGCAAGCTGGCACAAGCCCTGCAGCGGTAGTGCGCTTTTGTCGTCATATAGGAGTAGGTAAGTACAGCGATTTCAAGCTTTGGCTTGCAAAAGATGTGTACCAAGGTTGGGGCGAAAAATTTCTACCTGATCTAGAGCTGGAATCGCAGACTCCTGGCGCCCGCGCTATTCATGATATGACTGAAGCAGTCCGACGTACGATGAATTCTCTTGCCCAGACACTAGATCCGAGGGCAGTGGAAGAAGCGGCTGATCGAATCAGAGGGGCTAGTATGACGGCCATATTCGGTATTGGAGCTTCTGGTTTGGTTGCGGAGGACTTCCATCAGAAGCTTACGCGAATTGGTATACCCAGTTCATATCTATTCGATACTCATGCGCAGATTGCGTCCTCTTGTTCTCTCAGGCAATCTGATCTGGCTTTCATAATATCGTATTCAGGAGAGACCAACGAGATGATAGAAGTTGCAACTCAAGCAAAAGCTAGAGGATGTTTTCTCATCTCGATGACGATGACCGGTCAAAATAGGTTGCGTGATTATTCTGATCTTATACTAGAAATACCTACGGTTGAGAGAATTTATCGTAGTGCGGCCGAGCTATCGAGAATTAGTCAGTTAGCCGCAATTGATATTCTCTTCAATGTTCTTATCTCTTATGATCTCGACAGCGCAATTTCCGCTTTAGAGCGCTCGATGCAGGCAACGCATCATTTTTAAGCCTGTTAATGGGGCGTAGTATAACTTTTTCTCACTCTATTCCAGTCTTGGCTTTCCCGAAAGCCCATAGTTCTGATATTATGAAACATCGATGATTCGCATATTATTCGAAAACCATGAGTTCATCGTTATAGACAAACCAGCGGGACTTGCGGCCCAGCCTGGGGAGGGCCTACGCGATGATGTCATTTCAGCTCTCGAGCGCCAGCTAGGATACAGGCTGTTCCCAGTCCATAGGCTCGACAAGGAGACAGCGGGCTGCATGATGCTCGCAAAAGATGCCAAGGCTGCCAACGAATGGTCAAATCGCCTTGCAAGCCGAGAGATAACCAAACGCTACCAAGCTTGGGTCGCCGGAGTACCCTCTAAGCGGAAAGGGACAATTGAGGATGCCCTTGAAGGAAAAAGAGGAACTCAGGCTGCATGTACTCTTTGGACTTTACATGAGACCTGGCTATTTCCCTTGCAAGAGCACTTCGATAGCCATTTTGATGCGCAAGACAAAGAGCATGTCTGCAATGAAATAGAGTTAGCTAATCAATATCCAGCTCATGTTCGAGTCGATGCTGCAGAAGCCAATTCTTTGACGCTTTCGCTTTTGGGGTTGGAGCTAAGTACAGGGCGTATGCATCAGATTAGGCGTCATTTGGCAGGTATTGGCCTGCCAATTCTTGGCGATGATAAATATGGTAATTTTTCACTCAATAAGGCTCTACGGAAAAAAGGCATAAGACATCTCATGTTATGGGCGTATGAACTCGTGCTGCCTTGGCCATCTCTTCAGCCGCCCAATATGACAATTCTTGCGACTGAACCTCCTCATTTTATCTCTCTTAGGGGAATTTTAGAGCGCGAAGGCAGAGTGCTCGATAGAAACATAATAGGACTAGGCGATGAGAAAACCATTTGAGATTTCGACTGGTGCATGGTGGGTAGTTGTCGATGGTCGTACCATTGCTGTCCCTTCATTTCATGAGAGCTGGCTGGCTTCGCACCCTGGAATAGCTGGTGGAGCTCTTCACACAATCGATTTTGTGGAAAAAAGTGGCTGGCTATCGGTAACACTCTATTCCGAGGGGCTAATCGAAGTCATAAGCCGCGATATCCTCGATAATCGCCAGCGCGAGGCCCTGAAGCAGCTCCTCGAAATCAATAGATCCATTATTCGGAAAATGGTGCTTTTTGTGCCATCCATCGATGGCTGCTTCACTGCAGAAGATTCGATCTTCGATGATTGGGAGCAGCTTTCGAAGCAGATCGAGGCCTTTGCCGCAAAAGAAACCAAGAAAGACTTGTCCGAAGAAGGCATGGAAATAGATAGCAGTCAACCATGAGCCAAGAGTATTTTCACAATTGCTGTTCGGCTAGGATAGATTGGAGATAGGCTGCATTCTTGGGTGCATAGCCATTTGAATGATTGTTGAATGCAACAAATGCATTCTTGCTCTGCTTTGCCATGGCACGTATAAGTCGAGCTCGATCCTTTAGTTCTTGTTCAGAATAGCAGTATTCATAGCGACTTTTTGCATTGCCAGACCACCAAAGATCTGTATTGCGACCATGCAGGCGATAATAGCAAATGTCCGATGTTATGATAACTGATTCCGGAGGTAAGCCAGGCAAGTCGGGCCTGTCTACTGTTACAAGTCCAACCTTTAGTTTTCTAAGTGTTTCGAATACTCTATCTTGATACCATGTAGCATTCCTGAACTCGACGACCAGAGGAAAGTGCGAGAGCGCTGCTAGCAGGTTTGCAAGGTATTTGCGATTTTCGATCGTATAGGAAAAACGATATGGGAGTTGCACAAGGACACATCCCAGTCTACCTGTCGAAGAGAGCGCTGAGACGGCGATAGAGAATTCATCGGCTTTGGCTTGCCAACTTTCATCGATTTCATGGGTAAGACTGCGATGTACTTTTAGCGAAATGCGGAAATCGCTAGGGGTAATAAGCGCCAGCCGTTGGAGCTGGTTGGGATTCGGCATGCGATACCATGTGTTATCCAGCTCTACGAAGGAAAATACCAGCGAATAGTATCGCAGCATTTCATTCGAAGGGAGATCTGCCGGGTAGAATACGGTTTTCCATTCCTCGTAGGAAAATCCGCAGGTGCCAATATGAACATTGCCTATGTGCATCGATTTTTAGTATAGTAGGTATCGGTCTCTAAATAAAGAACTAATTTCCGGAGGATAATTCATGATATTTTCAATTCTTGCAAAAATAGTGAGCAGTCTCATATCGCTGTATATGGTTTTATGCATAATTCGAATATTTTTCTCCTGGATACCCTCGCTCACTGACACAAAATGGGGCCAGCTTATTTCTCGTTTGACAGATCCGTATCTCAACCTTTTTCGCGATATTTCACTTTTTCGCACAACAGCGGTCGATTTTAGCCCTATAATAGCGCTCGCAGTATTGTCTGTACTCAATAATCTTTTCATAACACTCTCTTATGCTATGCGCATAACGCTTGGTTTTATTCTAAGCCTTTTATTGGATGCAGCATGGTCAGCAATATCTTTTGTATTGGGCTTTTTCCTTGTGATTTCGGTTATTCGGATTATAGGTTTCCTTGCGCGGATAGCCGTGCTTCATCCTCTTTGGCAGATTCTGGATGGAATTATCAATCCTCTTCTTTTCAGAATAAACAAAATTATCTATCGTGGACGAGCGGTACAATATCTACAAGGTCTCATCACAGGCTTTGTTGTGGTTCTTGTGGTGCGCGCGCTGGGAGGCTTTCTCGTAAGGCTTCTTACATCTCTTTTGATGTCCCTGCCAATCTAGGATGAAGGTATAGCACAGATTACGACACAGATTGCGGGACTCTTCAATAGTCTTTCAGATCTTCTATATGGAGAGCGATATAGGCACATAGAAAATTGAAGCCTGGATATGTAAGCTCGGGGTCCAAAAGTCCATCGCTGAGCATAAGAATAGAGTTTGTTATTCTAGGGCTTGCAAGAAGTAGCCGCGCAAGAGGAGCCGTATCCGATTCAGGAGCAAATAGAACATCCACCGCTGAAATCCACGCATTCAATCTATCATCTCCGAGATTCAGATCCTCTGCGTATGCAATGAGCTGTGCAATGCCAGAGGAATTGTCATCGATGAATTCCGAATATAGAAGGTAGAATTCCTTATCAATGCCCAGAATTCCAGAAATGCTCAGTACGAGTTCGTCTGATACATTGGCTGGCCTATCCTCAGCTTTCAGACAGGATATCAGTGTAGGAATCGAGTCTATTCTTCCAAAAAGCTCGAGCGCGTACGCTCCCGATATTCGAACTCGTGGGTTGTTCATGGATCGTATAAGCTGTTCGATTTTCTCAATTGCTTCAAAGGCTTCGAGCCTGGCAAGAGCTACCATAGCCATGCTCTGCAACATATAGTCTGGTCCATCCAGCGACTCGATAAGCGCTGGAATCGCAATGCTGGATCTTTGTTTGCCCAGAATTCGAGCTGCAACATAAGCTGTGGTATAGACATTGGCTTTTACCTCTCGTATCAAGGCGGCAATTGTCTCGTGATCGAGCTCGGGTATGGATTCGAGCGCAAGCAGAGCTTCCGATCGCACTTCGAAACGAGGGGAATAGAGATACTCTACAAGTTCTTTTTGTGTAAGGTTCGATTCCGACTTGCTGAGCTTTTGTATGATACGCACTTCTTCGTGAGCACTTGCGCTCTGGTCGAGTCTAGTCAATAGATCGAAAGCTCTCAGTTCTTTTGGAGAAAGCAAAATAGATATCGACTGGGTTACCGATTTTGCACCCATGTGTGGCAGATTTCGCATGCTATAAATGACAACCACAAGCCCTACACTGATTGCAGCGTAATAGAGTCTAAAGGCTCCAGCGTTTGATAATCCCATATTCGAAAAGATCTCGAGAATTCCGCCTCCAAGGAATGACCCCAGCGATCCTCCAATTCCATAGGCTAGATTGTAGATTACCGCTAAATCGAGCATCTTTTCTTTTGGCACCAGACCAAAATAATAGACCTGTGCAGCATTCTCTTCGCCAGCAAATCCAAAAGAGGAGAGAAAATGAACTATAGCCAAAAAAAGCGCGATAACCGATGGGGCGCCCATCAAGGTCGCCGAGTCCGGAATGAGAGCTATTGGGAGAAAGGATACAAATCCGATTGCGCTATAGATTATGAAAAGTGGCTTCGAGCCAAGGCGATCCACAACGAGGCGGGTTATAAGTCCCATAGTTATGGAGCCGAGGCTCGCTACAATCGAGTATACCATTATTGCATCGTCGCCCTGCGTGAAGACTTCTTTTGCATAGACTGGCAGAAATGCGCGCCCCATTCCAGAAAGAAAGGATAGCAGCATGAAGGTAAATATAAATGCGCGAAATTCTGGCTGGACAAGAGCTTCTTTCGTGACGTCCCAGAGAGATTGCTCTTCTTTGCTGGAAAATGCTTCGGGTTCCGGCGTCTTGAATAATATGGCGCAACTGACAAGTCCCGTTATAATTCCAATGCCTATTGCAATTGTGTATGTCCATAGCGATGCTTCTTGGCCAAGCAAAAAAGCGAGAACTATGTTGGCGAGAATCGCTGCTACAGAATTAACAACAGATATGGTGACAAGATAGCGTCCCTGGTCGCTTCGAGGCTTATCGCCACCACCAGTGGATAATAGTCCCAAGACTGGATTGTTTCCAATGAGGGCAATTCCTCGGGCTATATGAAATCCTGCCGTCCCCAAAATGAGCATCAGAATCGCAAGCCCTATATGCCCCTTCGATGCGAATAAGGGAGCAAATAGGATGGGAACGAGAGCAATATATCTGATAACCCAGCCCCAGCCGAAAACCTTTATGATCGAAGACCGTTTGACCAGGCGTTTGCCCAGTGGCAACATAAAAAAAGTAACGTAGGCAAGCGCATTCAACAGGCCGATGATGCTGCTCTGAGCTCCTAATTTTAAGGCAAAAAGCGTGATGATCGAGCCGGAGACAAACACAAAAGAGAAGGAATTCAAAAAGTTGTAAATATTGAATGTCTTGCGTGCCTTCGCAAGCTTCTGAGCAGACAGCAGATTAGCCATATTGTCGAATATATACTATCGCTTAATGATGTGCTACTCGATACTATATCGGATAGCTAGTTGTTTTTCATATAGGTTCTCCCTTTTTCGCTTCGTTCCAGAATGTATCCATCTTATTCATATTCTCTTGATTCATCTCGAGATGCTGCTGTTTCATGCGTTCTTCGACATGTCGGAATCGTCGCGAGAATTTTTCATTGGTGCGATGCAGAGCGATCGAGGGATCGATGCCATAAAGTCGAGCCGCATTTATCACAGTAAAGAGAAGGTCTCCAAATTCCTCTTCAAGTGCGTCTTTGTTAGATATATTATCCGCAGTTTTTGCGGATTGGCATTCTTCGGATAAAACGACTCGGGCTTCTTTTAGCTCTTCTAGTTCTTCTTCCAGTTTGTTCCAGATATCTTGCTTTTGTTGCCAATCGAAGCCGACTTTTGACGCTTTTTTCTGAAGCTTGTATGCTTTTTCTAATGGCGGCAAATTACGAGAAACTTCGTCTAGGATAGACTCCTTTTTTCTGCGGCCTTCGACCTGCTCTTTTATTTCGTTCCATTGTCTAACAACTTGATCTGGACTATTGATCTCGGACTCACCAAATACATGAGGATGTCTCCGGACCAATTTACAGGCTTCATCGCACAAGCTATCAGCTACGGAAAAGCGTCCTTCCTGCTGACTTATATAGCCGACCATAGTAGCAAGAAGATATAGGTCTCCCGTTTCTTCTTTTATATGGAGGTTGTCATTTTCGGTTATGGCTTCTGCGAGCTCGTATGCCTCTTCGATAATGTTGCTACGTATACTCGATGGTGTCTGTTCAAGGTCCCAGGGGCAGCCATCGGATGCACGAAGGCGTGCTATCACAGCATAAAAATATCTAAAAGCCTTTGCGGTCTTGTCGGCATCTGCGAGAATACTATCTACATTTTCTCCCGCGATATCTCGCAGAGGCATTGAATCTAAGTCCATAAATTCCTCTATTGAGTTATTCTATGATATCAAAAGCAGCAAGCTTTGACAAAAGGTCCATTCTGTCTGCCGCGTTGAATTTGTGATAGATATGAGCAAAGGTATTGCGAACGGTCGATTCACTGACATGGTGCTTATAAGCGATTTCTTTAAAAGTAGCTCCGTGAAGGCAATCTCTTAGAAAGTCCATCTCTCGGTATGTAAGATTTAGATCTCTTAGGTTGATTTTATGGACCGGATTCGTTTTGCCAATCTGCCATCTATCTTGAATTATTGGAAGAAAATATATAAAAGAAAGAGATAGAAAGATAATCGACATAATAATGTCGAGGAAGAATTCTCTATGCGCAATAGCTATTAACCCTAAAATCAAGGCATAGTAGGAGACAAGGATACAGGCTTTGATTGTGGCTGCATGTCTAAAATAACCCAAGCGACTGAGTTCGATAGCCGCAATAATAAAGATGCACATGCTGTAAATAGAAGTAGAATACCTTAGGAGAGTCAGCGGTAGTATAGCGATAACAAGGGCAGGCTCTAATAAAGCCAATTTTTTATGCAGGTGGATTATTAGAAAACCAAAAGTTAATAGACTCATAAGTATTAGCATTTCCAGCGGATAGTAGGATAGAAAAGCAATTCCAGGCATCAATGCCATCAATATGAAACATAAAACAAGGAAGATGCTCGTTGTCAAGAAAAACAAGAAGCTGGATTTTTGCAGATGCAACATAGTAGATGGATCTATTTCTGTGAACTTTTCTGTAGCATGGGTTGTATCATTTTTTAGAGTAGAGGAATTTTGTTTTTCAATGTTTTCCATAGCGATTCCCCATAATTAAAGTTTTCCTAATTTCTAATTGATATCAAATATTATATCTAATTACTGAAAAACTCACGAAAGCATTGTTGCAATTCGCATGACTACCAGAGCTGTGGCAATTCCAATTGTATCCGCTCCAAAATCCTTCAAATCGAAGTGTCTTGTTACTGTAAGGAGCTGGCTGATTTCGGTGAGAAATGCAAAAGCGCTGATTATAATAAGGCTCAAAAGGAATTTTGGGTTCATTTTTTTTAGAGCCCTGTGTTCAGCACAAAAAACTGCTGTCATAGCTCCAAAAAGAATCGCATGTATGAATTTATCAAGGCCAATAAGGCTTTGGGGTGCTTTTTGAAATGCTTGGGATGGTATAAGAAGCAGAACGAGCACTGCTATTGCGCTTGCAATGGTCCACTTATATGATTTTATTGTATTCATCGAGTATTGTCACTCTAGAAGAAAATGGCCACAAAGGTCAATATTGGAAATTGAAAAAAGCCACCTCAATGCGGGGTGGCTTTCATGTTCAGAAGCGAATCTTAACCGATAAAGGTTATTCTAGAGATTAGAAAGGCCTGTCCGCCAAATAGCGGTACTCCTTATAGCGGCGTTCGATAAGGTCGCGCTGTTTCTCGAGCAGGACCTTTGCACGCTCTGGGCTAGTTTGAACAAGGCTCTTAAAGCGGACTTCCGCATACATGTATTGCTCGAGCTTGGAATAATCGGGCTCTCTAGAATCAAGCTGGAATGGATTTTTGCCTTGCGCCTTAAGCCTCGGATCGTAGCGATATAGTGGCCACATGCCGCTTTGGACGGCCATTTTCTGCTGATTCATGCCTTTCATCATATCGATGCCATGGTTGATACAATGCGAATAGGCGATGACTATAGAAGGTCCATTATAGCTCTCAGCCTCATGGATGGCCTTGATCGCCTGTACCATATTGGCTCCCAATGCGATTTGCGCAACATAGACATAACCGTAGCTCGCTGCAATCATGCCAAGGTCTTTTTTGGAAGTTTCCTTGCCTGCAGTGGCAAAGCGAGCGATTGCTCCTATTGGAGTAGCTTTAGAAGCCTGGCCTCCTGTGTTGGAATAGACCTCGGTATCCAAAACAAGGAGGTTAACATTTTTGCCTGAGGCAATAACGTGGTCGAGACCGCCGAAACCTATATCGTAAGCCCATCCATCTCCGCCAAAAATCCAGATAGAACGGCGAATCAGCGCTTCTGCTACATTGTCGAGTTCCTTAGCCCAACCTTCGGTTTTGCCAGCAAGGAATTCTCTGAGTGTAGCCACATCGGCGCGCTGGACTTCAATCTGTTCATCGGTCTCCTGAGCATTGGAAAGAAGCCTGTCTGCGAGTTCTTCGAGAATACCCTTGCCTTTAGCTGAAGCAAGAAGCTCTCGAGCATATTCGTTCTGTTTGTCTGAAGTGAGGCGCATGCCGTATCCAAACTCAGCGGCATCCTCGAATAGACTGTTGGACCAAGCCGGCCCTCTGCCGTCCGCTCTCTTAGTATAGGGCGTAGTGGGCAGATTCCCGCCATAGATAGAAGAACAACCTGTCGCATTGGCTATGATTGCTCTGTCGCCAAACAGCTGACTTACAAGCTTGATATATGGGGTCTCACCGCAGCCTGCGCATGCTCCGGAGAATTCGAATAGCGGCCGCTTCATGGCTATGCCCTTTGGAATCGAGAGGTTGAGGAATTTGCTATCTGTTTCAGGAATAGAGAGGAAGAAGTCCCAGTTTTGCTTTTCAGTATCGCGGAGCTCGATCTGCGATCCAAAGTTGATGGCTTTTCTACCTGGGTTGGCTCTATCGATGGCAGGGCAGATATTGATACACGCTCCGCAACCTGTACAATCTTCGGGCGCGACTTGCACGGTGACTTTTAGACCCGCTACTTCCTTGCCTTTTCCGTCGACGCTCTTGAAGGTAGAAGGCGCATTTTCAAGGATTGCAGGATCATAAGCTTTCATACGAATTACGCCATGAGGGCAGACTAGGCTGCAGTTGCCGCACTGAGTGCAGAGAGATGGCTCCCATACGGGGATCTTCTCGGCTATATTGCGCTTTTCGTACTGTGTTGTGCCGGTAGGGAAGGTTCCATCGAGTGGCAGCTTTGAAACAGGCATCTTCTCACCGCGCTGTGCAATGATCTCACCTAGCGTTTCGCGCACAAACTTGGGAGCTGTCTCTGGTACTGGTGGGAGCATGTGCTTTGTGCTGTTTGCCTGGCCAATTTTGACTTTATGCGTAGCATTCAGTGCTAGATCTATTGCATCGAGGTTTTTCTGGACGACATCGGCGCCTTTTCGCATATAGGTCTTTTTGGTGTACTTTTTGATAAGCTCGACTGCTTGTTCTTCGGGCAATACGCCGGAAATCTTGAAAAATGCAGTCTGCATGATAGTGTTGATGCGCGTGCCCATTCCAGC
>JAKJFY010000207.1:0-228 GCA_022704665.1 Spirochaetota bacterium
ATCTATGATATCAAAATAAAGACAATTCGCTTTGGAATTGAAGCATTTGATATGATAGAAAATATTAAGAACCTTGAAGATCAGAAGACAAGCAGAGCGACACTAGGACTTCCACTCGAAAAAATAATTATAACGATTGGCTATAACGCTTCATCATATCAGCAACATCTATTAATAATAGAGCAGCTTGCTAGGATTAATCCTGAAATTCTTGATAGAGTTTTCATT
>JAKJFY010000207.1:266-939 GCA_022704665.1 Spirochaetota bacterium
ATATGGCAATCCAGATACACGTTATAAAGAAGAGATAAGAAAGAAAATCAAATCGATAACTGATAATTTCATAATATTTGATCGATTTATGGAAGGAGAAGATATTGCGAGGCTTCGAGTCTGTACAGATATATTTATTCATGGACAAACCACAGATTCTCTATCAGCTTCATTTCAAGAATATATCTATGCTGGCGCAATTGTATTGAATGGGAAATGGCTAAAATATAAAGAATTGGAAGAAAGAGGCATAAAATATATTGAATACGAATTTTTTGACGAAATTCCCTCTCTTCTGACCAATATTATAAGCAGTTTGCAGAATTATAGATTATTATTATTTAATAACATAGATATTTTGAGGCAATTCTCATCAGTTCAAGCTGTTTCGCAGCAATGGTATAATCTTTATGTTTCCTAAATACTATTTACATTAGGGATTATCATAAATGATCAAGCTTTCACTTATCGGTTGTGGCCGTATTAGTTCTAAACACATTGAAGCAGCTGTCACCAACAAAGATAGAGTACGCCTTGCGGCCTGCTGCGATCCTGTACTCGAGCGCGCACAAGGGCGCACGCATGAATATCGCGCAGGCCTCAGCAGCGGTAGTGACGTAACAGTTTACGCCGATTATAACGAAATGCTGGCCAAGGAAAAGCCTGATATCTG
>JAKJFY010000208.1:0-936 GCA_022704665.1 Spirochaetota bacterium
CTTCCGATTTCGCTCGCCGCTACTTTCGGAATCTCCGGAGGATCGCTCCTCTTCTTGATTTCTTTTCCCGGGTTACTTAGATGGTTCAGTTCACCCAGTGTGACTTCCGTACCCTATTGTATTCAGGTATTCGGATGACAGAATCGCTTCTGCCGGGTTACCCCATTCGGCTATCCGGGGATCACAGGATATGTGCTCCTCCCCCCGGCTTTTCGCAGCTTATCACGGCCTTCTTCGTCTCGTAGCTCCAAGGCATCCACCATACACCTTATTCGCTTGACCATATTATCGTTATCTCTTAAAACGTGCCGCTCCGTTTCCAAAGCGCGTTTCAAGATGAAAACTTCTTCACTTCGTTTCTTTTTTTCAAGATCCACAGCTTCCGCTGCGTCTCCCGTTCCCTTCCCTGATTGTGTCAAATATCGCTTCGTTCTTCCTGGCCGGAATTATCCGAACCGTTCAAAACGTATGGAGAATAGGGGATTCGAACCCCTGACCCTCGGCTTGCAAAGCCGATGCTCTAGCCAGCTGAGCTAATTCCCCTGGCTGCAGGTATCGCATTGATACCGGTGTAAGCATCCTGTCTTTATGGATTAAAAAAAGGTAAAGGGGAAAGAAGGATAGCGTGCGCTTTTTTAAGAAGCGCATGCCAAGGGTCGCAAACGACCTGCAGGTTAAGTGGCACTGCTCCACACCCTGTGTACTTCAGGGATTTTATTCGGTCAGATCACACGCCTTGCGGCGCATGCCAACCATCGTAACAAATCGTCGTTTTCGCGGTATATCCCGCATCCAGCGCCGTTTGCCGAAACTCGCACGTTGGTTTGAGTTTCTATTGAAGTAAAGTGTTTCGCCTGGATGTTTTCGGTCGAAGACCGGAAACTCCAAGCTGAAGCTTCGCTTCAGCCTTTCTCTCAGAAAGGAGGTGATCCAGCC
>JAKJFY010000209.1:0-934 GCA_022704665.1 Spirochaetota bacterium
GATCTTCTCAATATATTCAGGCCGATCGATCATACTTGTGATTATAAGTCGACTATAACGAAAATGCAATAGAAAAATCATAATAGATTTCGATAGAGCGAAAAAGATTTTAGACGGGATAATGTTTCGACAGGATGGACGGGATTTTTGGTTTGGGGGAAGAGAAAGAACGGGATGACAGGATGAAGACAGGATGAACGGGATAATGTTTCGACAGGATGACGGGATAAGATAGGGATGAACGGGATTATTTGGTTTGAGGGGAAGAGAAAGAAAGAAAAGAAAGAGGGCGGAGCTAGTTCTGGCTTGAGGTTTTTTACTTGCCACCCTTGCCCCATAAAATATCCTGTGAATCCTGCAAAATCCTGGTATCCTGTCGAAGCATCAGGTGCATCCTGTCTCAATATCCTGTGTTACACAAATCGGACACGATGGGCGATGTCGAGAAAGAATCCCTGTGACCATAGGCTAAGCTGGTCCTTATCTTCTACAAAGGGATACACCTCATTCTTTGCAGATTCCACATCAAGCTGTTGTATTCTTTGTTCGAGCATGGATATCGCCTTCTTATTGGAAAGCGGTATATTGGGATTGTAGCCAAGGCTTTTCGATTTTTCATGATAAGCTTTGAGCTTTTCGGAAAGGTAGTCAAGCTTTACTGGTATATCGTTTCGTACGAAGAATACGAGGTCGTACCAATCCCGACCTTTTGCGCGTTGTTTCCACTCCCGCTCCAAGAGTGCATGAAACTTCCCTGCAAACAATGATTCAGGCGCAAGTACTTTTACGCTAAATGGGATGGGTTCGAGCAAGAGCTTATTTTCAGTCCCAAAGCCTAAAGGCGGATCGATATCAGCCATTCTTATTCTTCCTTGAGCGAGATTTGATGAATCTATACAGCGAAACGATCGAACGACGGCGACACGATGCGAAA
>JAKJFY010000210.1:0-581 GCA_022704665.1 Spirochaetota bacterium
TATATTAAGACGTTAATCGGGATACTTAGTTGTGCTTTTGCCCTAAATTCAGCTTCTGTTTATGTATTTAAACACTACAGCGGTATCGCTTTAGCTACAGCGGTTACATATTATATATGGCTTTTCGTGGGGAGTAGACAATTTAAATTTATTAATCTAAATATTAAAGATACATTATATTTGATTTTTTTTGTTGCTGGTTTTTTTGCCGTAACAAAAATGAATAATGACTATATTGGGCTGGTATGTTCTTTGTTTTTTGTTTTATTTATTAGTTGTTTGTTCTTTTGGAATGAAATGAATGAATTTATATTTACGATTAAGAAAATTTTTTGGAAGGAGTCAGCAATGAAAGGTATTATCTTAGCAGGCGGAGCTGGAACCCGTCTTTACCCACTTACTATGGTAACGAGCAAACAGCTCTTACCGGTCTATGACAAGCCGATGATCTACTATCCGCTGTCTACATTGATGCTTGCCGGGATCAAAGATATCCTGATCATCAGTACTCCGGATGATACGCCGAGGTTTGAGGCATTGCTGGGTGATGGATCGCAGTTTGGTGTGAACCTAAGCTATAA
>JAKJFY010000210.1:670-934 GCA_022704665.1 Spirochaetota bacterium
GTTAGGCGATAATATCTTCTATGGGAATGGCTTCAGGCGAATCCTCCGGGCTGCGGTTGAGGATGCGGAGGTGAACTCTCGCGCTACTGTGTTCGGATACTATGTGAACGACCCGGAGCGTTTCGGTGTGGTTGCCTTCGACGAGAATGGTAAGGCCACATCCATTGAGGAGAAACCGAAGGAGCCGAAGTCAAACTATGCGGTTACGGGCCTGTATTTTTACCCGTCAGGGGTTTCAACTCGAGCAAACCAAGTTAAACCCTC
>JAKJFY010000211.1:0-596 GCA_022704665.1 Spirochaetota bacterium
GAACCTGCAGGCAGACATTCCCCTGGGTGACCGCGAAAATACTGCCTTTCTGGGTACCACTGTCACCTACGGGCGCGGTAAGGGTGTGGTCGTTGCCACCGGAATGCACACACAGCTTGGCTTGATTGCCACGATGCTACAGTCGGTTGAAGAAGAGCAAACCCCATTGCAGAAACGCCTCGAGCAGCTCGGCAAGACGCTCGGCATCGCAGCCATGGTTATCTGCATCCTGGTCTTCGTGATTGGCGTTATCCGCCTGATAGCGGCGCCGGGGGACCTGAATTTGGGCTCCAAGGCGTTTTGGGATGAAATCGTTGTTTTGTTCATGGTGGCTGTTTCCTTAGCCATTGCCGCTGTTCCGGAGGGTTTGCCTGCCGTCGTGACGATCAGCCTTGCAGGCGGCATGCGCGAAATGGTCAACCGCCACGCGCTGATCCGCAAATTGGCATCCGTTGAGACGCTTGGCTCAGTAACCACTATCTGCACGGATAAAACCGGCACGCTCACCCAAAACCAGATGACTGTTACAAAACTCTGGGTGGATGGACAGTTCGTGGATATCACCGGCACCGGCTATGAGCCCGTTGGCGACTTTT
>JAKJFY010000211.1:643-934 GCA_022704665.1 Spirochaetota bacterium
AGTATCCTGCCGCCAGGACTGCCCTTTGGGTCGGCACCATCAATAACGATGCGCAGCTCGAACCTGCCGGCGAAAGCGAAGGGAAGACAACTTACCGCATGGTTGGGGACCCCACTGAAGGCTCCATCCTTGTAGCCGCCCTTAAAGCAGGCGCCGCCGCGAATGTCGTGAACGACAACTACCCCCGCAAACAGGAAATTCCCTTTGACTCTGCCCGCAAGCGCATGGTTACCATCCACAACATCGTTAATCCCGGGCATGGCGATATTTCCCCTTACGTGACCAATGAGA
>JAKJFY010000212.1:0-249 GCA_022704665.1 Spirochaetota bacterium
TGAACAAAATAGCCCTTGAAGTCGTTGTGCCCTGATCTAGGGCAAGAATATAAGTTGAATTGCGGTCCATGGGGCTATTATAGCCTAAATTTGAGGCTATGTGAGGAGAATATAACTCAACCCCCACTCAAACCAACACTCAACCCCCACCACAAAGCTTTCGTAGGCACATCATAATCGTTATCTTACAACATATCGATTGTGTAACTGATATTTAAATGATATATTAGCTGCATGAACAAAAGCGAT
>JAKJFY010000212.1:267-933 GCA_022704665.1 Spirochaetota bacterium
AGAGCTTAAGCGCCGCCTCAATGCAGGTATGCTGAAGCCTGGCCAATTCATCGATCTCACTGCTCTCGGGAATGAGCTTGGAATTAGCCGAACGCCGCTTAGGGATGCATTGATTCGGCTCGAGCTAGAGGGCTTTATTGTTATTTATCAGCGCCGCGGTGTAATGGTAAAGGTTCTTCAGCTTTCGGATATTCGCGATATTTATCAGATAATTGGAGCCCTCGAGGCTTCTGCAATAGAAGAGATATCCAAACGCTTCAGAGCCTCAGATGCAGATAAGATGGATAGTCTATGTGTCGAGATGGCAGATGCTCTTAGTGTAGATGATTTCGATAGATATTATAGAGCGAATCTAGAATTCCATGATATCTATCTTGAACTCTCTGAGAATAAGAAACTAATCGATAATGTGCATATTCTCAAAGAAAGGCTTTACGACTTTCCGCGCCGCTCATCTTATATAAAAGAATGGGAACTCGATTCGATAGCCGAACATGCTGAGATCGTCAAACGACTGCGAAGCGCCGACTTCAAGGGAGCAGCGAGCTATGTGAAGGATGTGCACTGGAGTTTCGAGGTGCAGGAACGCTATATCAGGAAGTATTATGTCTAAAGTCGACGAAGAAAATATCACCTCTGGGATTGTATTCGATATACGCAGGTTCT
>JAKJFY010000213.1:0-930 GCA_022704665.1 Spirochaetota bacterium
GATATCGATGCGCTCTTTGAGGATGAAATAATAGTTCAGCAAGACAGCGATACTCTCGGTCAAGAAGAATCCCAAGATTCATTCATAGGCCAGACAAATCCACTTCAGAGTTTTCTAAAAACCGAGACTGTAAAGATCGGCGGAAACATTAGCGGGACTGTGAGCGCTTCCTGGAAATGGAATGATCCGTGGACGGTGGGTTTTGATCTCGCAAATCCAGATTCACATGAATTAGCCCCAGCCTTGAATAGTCTCTTGTACTTCGATGCACGGCCAGAGGAGGATTTCCGCGTGCATGGCTCGTTCAAGACCGCTTGGCCGTTTGCAGAGACAGAGAATCTTTTGAATTCCGCAAAGCTCGATACGGCCGGTACCATCATTACAACATCGACATGGGTAAGAGTACCCGATGTTCGCATTTTCGAACTCTTCTCGGATTTCCAGCTTGGAGATAATGCTTATCTGCGTTTCGGAAAAGCCACGGTTAAATGGGGTGTCGGATACTTCTTTAGTCCAGCCGATATAATCAACCTGGAGTCTATCAATATTCTGGATCCGACCGTGCAGCGCGAAGGCCCACTTCAGTTTCGAGTCTTTGTTCCTTATGGTCCAAGCCAAAACACTCTGAGCTTTTATTCCATTTTTGATACAGACAATCAGGATTTCGAAAACACTGCTCTCGCTGCAAAGGCAGAATTTCTTCTTGGAAATTATGAGCTAGGCTTGAGTGGCTATTACCGCTACGATACCTCCGAACGGGGAGCTCTCACGCTGACAGGGCCGCTTGGGAATTTCGATATTTTTGTGGAGGGAGTCATAGCGCGCGGCAGCCCAAAAGCTTTTTATAGTTCTTTCAAATCCACTCCTCCATACTATAATAAGATATCATCGGATGATATTCGAAATACCTTGTACCCATCGGCTACGATG
>JAKJFY010000214.1:0-922 GCA_022704665.1 Spirochaetota bacterium
ATCTTTTTCGGTGACTCGCGGCGCGACTCGGGGCGCAACTCGGGGGAATATTCATGGAGTGGTTCGCGTGGCAACTCGCGGGGGGATCCATGGAGTGATGACTCACGTGGCAACTCGCATGAGGCGCGACAGTCTAGAACATGGCTTTTTTGATCGGGCGAATCTTTACTGTGGCCTATGTCGAATGCTTCTTCGCTGAATAGTTCAGGCATTTCTTGCACCGGGCGAGAACCGCAAGCATTAAGATTCGTAGTTCGATCGACCCAAATAAAGAGATGCATGAGCTTTTTGGCGCGCGAGTGTTCCGCAGAGATGGAATCGAGGGAGAGGGAATCGAGTGCTCCAGCCCCAACAAGGGCTTCGGCGTCGATTCTATCAAGAGCCACGCGGCTGCATAAATCCTCGATCGAGCGATAGGCCCCCCCTCGATTTCTTTCGTTCACGATTGCTTCAGCGGTCTTCGAGGCGAGCGAGTGAATGAGTTCGAGTCCCATGCGCACGGTCTTTCCCTTGCCTCGGCAGCGAAGCTCGCTTGCGTTGACATCGGGCGCAAGTACAGTAAGGCCCATTCTCCTACATTCGCTCACATAGGCCAGGGTCGAATAGAATCCGCCTCGATTGCTGATGACCGCTGCCATAAATTCCGCTGGATAATGGCATCTCAGATATGCGGACTTGAAGGACAGCATAGCGTAACTTGCGGAGTGTGCCTTCACAAAGCTGTAGCCTGTAAAGGAACACATCATATCCCAGACTGTATCGATTGTAACGCTGTCCACTCCTTTTGCGCGAGCGCCTTCTTCAAAGACTGGCCGATAAGCTTCGAGCTTATGGTATGCATCCTTCTTGGTGAGAATTTTGCGTATCCTATCGGCTTCTCCCACGCTCAAGCCCGCCAACGCAATAGCGGCCTTCGACACAT
>JAKJFY010000215.1:0-922 GCA_022704665.1 Spirochaetota bacterium
ATTATTTCCGTTGAATCTATAAGGAATTCTCTTGTCATTTCATCAACTCTACTATTGCGTTCTTTCAGCTCTTCTAACTCTTTGCCATGTGCCGTTATCCCTATTTCATTTCTAAGATTACCCATCTCTTGACCAATGCTTGCTAATGCAGTAGAAATATGATTCACCAATTCTTGATTGGCGTATCCAAGTGAATTAAATGCTTGTTTCAAAATTTTATTAGTAGTTGCATTTTCTTCAATTGAAATGTTTTTTAATTTACATATTTCTTTACAGATTGTTTCAAGTAGCGACTTTGCATTCTCAAATGCCGTGCTAAAGTCGTCCTGAATGTAGGTATCTATTCTTTGAGTATAAATTCGTAAATCAGACCATCGTCCATATTGTTCAATTACTTGATTGAGCTTTTTCATAGCTTAGCAATCCTCAATCAATCTCATAATTTCACTCTGACCTCTCCGCTCATCAGTTTTGGAAGCAAAGTGTCACGAAGTTTTTCAAGAGTGCGGATTTGCATTTTATTACATAAAATCCTCTTGATTATTGGATTCGACTTGGAAGAAAAAAGTTCAAGCTTACTTTTGGGAGGTATACGCATCTTTACTGGGCTTAAATTCGGTTGGGCAGTTCCTTTGGCCATTTCTTCTAGTAAACGTTTTGTCTTCTCCATTCTAAAGTATATGTATGTGTATGCCATATCTCTACTATTTTTGGCAAAAAGTTTCGCAACTCTCTGATTCAATAGAGCATTATTCACGTCAACAAGACAACACCTTCCAACATTACCGGTAAGCGACAATAAAATATCGCCAGGTTTCAAATAGCAATAATTCGGCATTCTTGAAGGAATATCATTTATCTTATCAGTCTTTGAAATATCTAGATGGCCATCCTGTACAGATTTAATTGTTATTAAGCAATA
>JAKJFY010000216.1:0-921 GCA_022704665.1 Spirochaetota bacterium
TATAATCAAATATATTTTTATAGCCCATTTTATTGATTATGCTTAATGACTCATTGCTTAAATTCTCGATAAGTTTGTTGCTGATAGTTTCAATATCAGTTGTTTTTTGATAATTAATTAATGGTTTGGTTATTATATGAAAATTTTTTCCATTACTATTGGTCTTTGAGATTTCTTTTTGAGGCATAATAATTGAAAATTTTAATATTTGTTCAATTCTTAGAGTAAATTCTGGAATATATTTTTTTATTATATCTAATAGCTCAATTTGTGTATTATCTAATTTGCAATTTGTTATTTCAAAACTATCAATATATTTTTTTATGCTTGCTTTTGTCGTCAAATGATTTCTTAAAGCTATAGACAAAGCTTGAACGCTTAATTCTGAGTAAATATTTGCTATAATATCATTCTCATCAATAATATTAAAAGTATTATTGTAGTTCATTTTATAGATCTTCCGCCTTTGCTGTAGATCAGTTTAGACTAAAACCGGAAAATTTAAACCGACTTTGGCACCAGGGGAGTAAAACATTCCATTTCACACAATGAGGCTATTTCTTCGCCATGTCCTTTGGAAGTCCCTACTACTTCAAGTATTGCCCGTTCAAAGCGCTTCCCGGATTCTCCGGGCGCATCATAGTACGCTTTCACAAGATCAGAAAAAGCTTTCAAATTCATACCTTTCCCCTTATGGATAATAGGTTATGGTGCGAATAGTAACCCCTTGCAGTTCAAGATAAACCTTTCCAAACTTTGAGACTTCAGCACTTATTATTTTCTTTGTCCAATTTCCGAATTTATCGTATTCGTAGGTGTAGATATCTTTCCAGGCTAGCGATCCGTCGGCCTTGTACGAAGCCCTTTCCGTCATGTTGCCTTTATCGTCGTAGGTGGAGATATATTTCTCGTTTAGTGATC
>JAKJFY010000021.1:0-26387 GCA_022704665.1 Spirochaetota bacterium
AACCTCTGGCAGAGAAGGCTCTTGCGACAAATATTCTTCTCGATAAGCTAATAGAAGCTGGATCTTATACTTCTACCGATGAAGAGGTAGACGCCGAAATAGCTAAGGAAGCAAGTCATACCACGATGAGTCCAGCTGAGATCAAAGCGGAGTATGAGAAGCATGGCACGATAAAGTATATCAAAGAAGATATCGCTATGCGGAAATTTTTCGACAATATTCTTTCTTCAGTAATGATCAAAGAATCGGCCCCCATGTCCTATTTGGACTTTATGAAAAGAAATGATTAAATTTTATTTTAGAGCTCAAAATTGAATATCAGCTGTGGCAAATCAAGGAGCACTAAGGAAATGAAATGTCCGAATATATGAGCAATCTTGTTCCGATTGTTATTGAGCAAACCGGTATTGGAGAGCGATCCTACGATATCTATTCACGTCTTCTCAAAGATCGGATTGTATTCATCGATGGCGAAATCAACGATATTATTGCCGATTTGGTAATTGCACAACTTCTTTTTCTGGAATCTCAGGATCCTTCTAGAGATATTTCGATATATATCAATAGTCCAGGCGGATTAGTAACTGCAGGCCTTGCTATATATGATACAATCCAATATATAAAACCTGATGTGCAGACAATCTGTATCGGACAAGCATCGAGCATGGCTGCCCTTTTGCTAGCTTGTGGAACAAAAGGAAAGCGCTACACCCTACCCTCTTCGCGTATTCTTATACATCAGCCCTGGGGAGGCGTATCCGGTCAAGCAAGCGACATCAGCCTTCAAGCACGAGAAATCATTCGTTTAAAAAAGCTGACGATTGACTACTTTGCACTTCATTCAGGCCAGTCAATCGAAAAAGTCGCCCAGGATATGGAGCGAGATTTTTATATGAGCTCTCAAGAAGCTCTCGAATATGGAATTATCGATACGATCATGGAGCCGCGAAAGCATGGCAAGGAATAAGCAATTCGATATGGAGCAAGAGACATTCTGCTCTTTCTGTGGAAAAAGCTCATCCTATGTCCGCAAGATGATTACTGGCCCCGGGATCAATATCTGTGATGAGTGCGTCCGCATATGCAGCCAAATCCTAGATGAGGAAGAACAGAAAGTCACCGCTGATTTCCTTACAGAAGTACCCAAACCAAAAGAGATCAAGGAATTCCTAGACATGTATGTCGTAGGACAGGAATATGCGAAGCGAGTCATTTCCGTGGCTGTATATAACCATTACAAACGGCTTGTACATAAAGTCTCGGCCCCATCTCCAGATGTCGAGATAGAAAAATCGAATGTATTGCTAATAGGACCAACTGGCTCAGGCAAGACGCTACTTGCGCGCACACTCGCACGCAAGCTCAAAGTACCTTTCGCTATGGCTGATGCTACAACTCTCACAGAAGCTGGATATGTGGGCGAAGATGTCGAAAATATCCTCCTTAAGCTTATTCAAAATGCAGGTGGGAATATTCAAGCAGCTGAACGCGGCATAGTATACATCGACGAGATAGATAAGATCTCTCGCAAGGGTGAGAATCCCTCGATTACGCGCGATGTATCTGGAGAAGGAGTCCAGCAGGCTCTCCTAAAGATAATCGAAGGGACTATCTCCAATGTTCCTCCCCAAGGAGGACGCAAGCATCCGAACCAGGAATATCTTCGCATCGATACAACCAATATCCTTTTCATCTGTGGTGGAGCTTTTGTCGGTCTAGACAAGATAATTGAATCGAGAGTATCTAGTCATGCTATGGGGTTTGGCGCAGATGTCAAGGCAAGACATGAAAAGATACTAAGTCAGCTCTATTCAGAACTGCAGCCGGACGATCTTATCAAGTTTGGCCTAATCCCTGAATTCGTCGGACGCTTACCAGTTAAAATTGCGTTAGATGATCTCACAAAAGAAGACCTCAAGCGCATCATTGTCGAGCCGAAAAATGCATTGCTTAAGCAATATAAGGCGTCGATGGAGCTCGATAATGTAGAGCTGGAATTTGACAATGCTGCCATAGATGCAATTGCCGAAAAGGCTATTGCTCAGAAGACAGGAGCGCGTGGTCTACGCGCCATCGTTGAGAAAATCATGGTGGATATAATGTATTCGCTTCCAAGCGACAATAATGTAAAAAAAGTCATCCTGACGCGAGATGCGGTAGAAGGCAAAGGCAGCTGCATCATCGAATATCGTCAAAAAACAGCCTAAGCGCAAAAATCAATGGGGTGGCCGGCTGTTCTCCGTTGGAGACAGCAGCCTGAGAAATACCCATCGAACCTGATCCGGATAATACCGGCGGAGGGATAAGATGATGCGTAAAAAACAATTCATCGTAGTTTTCGAAGTTATAGCAATGGTTTCCATTGCTATCGTGACCGGATGGGCGCAAACAAACGCTCCGTCAAAACAGCAGAATTCCGAGTTGGTCATTTGGACTTATGATTCATTCATTTCAGAGTGGGGGCCAGCTCCTCTGATTGCTCAGGCTTTCCAGAAAGAAGCTGGAATAAAGCTTCGCTTCGTGTCAAAGGGAGATGGCGGAACACTTTTAGCCGCGCTATTCGACCCCATAAACAAGCCCAGCGCTGATATAATAATAGGACTCGATGATAAACAGCTCGAGAAAGCCTTAAAGAGTAGCCTATTTACTCCGCTCTACTCAAAAAGCATTTCAGAAATCCAGAAGGACTTATTGCTAGATGCAACAAATAAGCTCGTACCTTTCGATTTTAGCCAATTTGCTTTCATCTGGGACTCTCAGAGTGGCATCGAGCCCCCGCGATCTCTGGAAGATCTTACAAAGCCAATGTATCACAAGAAGGTCATAATTATGGATCCAAGAACCTCTACTCCGGGCTTGGGTTTTCTAGCGTGGACAGAAGCAGTCTACAAGGATGATTGGAAAGAATATTGGAAAAGACTCGCTCCATCCATACTTGCGATGACGCCGAGCTGGGATACTGGCTATGGCCTCTTTACCAAAGGTGAAGCTCCTTTGGTTTTGAGCTATTCCACAAGCCCCGCATACCATAAGGCTTATGAGAACTCCGAGCGCTATAGAGCACTTCAATTTGCAGAGGGACATCCGACCCAAATCGAATTTGCTGGTGTACTCATATCTAGCCAGAAGAGAGAGCTTTCTCAAAAATTCATCGACTATCTACTATCCGCGAAATGCCAGGCTTTGCTTCCTGAAACACAATGGATGTTTCCTGCTAACATCAAAACTGAGCTACCTCCATCATTCTCTATCGTGCAAAAATATCCGGCCTTGATAGCTACAATAAGAGATCTCGATCATGATCCTTCCATAGCAGCAAATCTTCTCATTGGAAGTCCATGAGAACAAGGGTTTTTCTATACATGGTGCTCTGCACAATTCTGATCTTCTCATTAGCCCCTCTCATTGCATTCTTGCAAGCTGCCTTTTTTGGTTTAAACGAACCAGAAAGCAATGCTGAGGCCATTAAGACGCTTCTAGACTTCTTTAAGCGCATACCAGAATCGACAATAGCGAAAAGCCTTTGGTTTACGCTTAAGCAATCCCTTGCCAGCACTGCTCTAGCAATAGGCCTTGGGCTACCTGGAGCATGGTTGGCAGCACGATTCCGATTTCCAGGAAGGAAGGCTCTTCTGTCCTTAGCTGCTATACCATTCTGTTTTCCGCCAATATTGGTTATTCTCGCATTCATATCTTACTACGGAAAAGAAGGACTACTTTCAACAGCTTTTTCGCTGATTTTTGGTTCAAGAGGGGAATACAGAGGAATTCTCTACAGTTTTTGGGGATTGGTCATTGTGCATGCCTTCTATAACTTCCCAATTGTGGTGCACCAGATTTCAGCATTATTGCTACGCATTCCAAATACTCCTCTCGAAGCTGCTAGAACACTCGGAGCAAGAAAGCTAAAAGCCTTTCGAACAGGTATTTTGCCTTGGATTATGCCTGGAATCGGACAATCAGCAGGCCTAATCTTTTTATACTGCTTTTTTAGCTTTACTACCGTGCTTGTATTTGGTGGCCGTGCTGGAACAACACTTGAAGTCGAAATATACCAGGCTTTGCGATATCGTTCAAATCTGGCTCTTGCAGCAGTCTTGTCTATCATTGAGAGCGCTTGTGCGCTTTTAGGAATATGGATGCTAACGAGAATTAAGAGCAAGGCGCATAAGACAGTGAGAGACTTTGGAGCAGTGCGCAAATTGGTAAAACCCAAGGGAAAGCAATGGTTCCCAATCGTGCTTTATGAGATTTTAATCATAGTATTCTTTATAGGACCGCTTTTTTCGATCGTCGTCGAAGCATTCAGAGTGCCAGCATCATTTAATAGCCCTGAGAGATTTGGCTTTGATAACTTCGAGCGACTTTTTACAGGGTTCCAAGCGCCGCTAACCGGAGCAATACTTTCAACATTGAAATTGAGTGGAATAGCTTCATTGTTGGCGACTTTTATCGGAATCATTGTGAGCTTTAGCACATTCTTTGCTGAAAGAGCAGAAAAAAAAAGCGTGACCATTGCTATGCTGATGGATATAATGCAATGGCTTCCTATGGCCGTTTCGCCAGCGGTTCTTGCTTATGGATGGCTTTTTTTATCTGCAAACCATCTAGCGACTTCTGCTCTCATCGCTGCACAAGCGCTTATTGCATGGCCTTTTGTGAGTAGAACAGTGGGTGCTTCACTTCGTGCAATCGATTCACGCATTCACGAAGCAGCCAAGACACTTGGAGCCTCTCCTATAAAAGCTTTTATAACAATAGAGCTGCGGACGATTTTTCCTTCGGTGGCAGCGGCTGCAGCCTTTGCATTTTCCATAACCGCAGGAGATGTCAATGTTCCGCTTATGCTGGGAATGAGCGAGATTGAAACACTTCCACTTCTTCTCTATCGCTTAACCGCAGCTTATAGATTCAATGAAGCTTGTGCTGCTGGCCTTGTGCTTGGGCTCATGACAGGTATCGTATTCATTCTAAAGGAGAAGGTCATCGATGTCGCTTGAAGTAAAGGATTTACTTATCGAACGCAATAATTTTGTTCTTCGCGCCGATTTTTCTTTAGAGCAAGGAAAAATTCTTGTCATGCTGGGCCCTTCTGGCTGCGGAAAAACAACTCTCCTGCGTTCGATTGCTGGGCTCGAAATGATAAAGCAAGGCACTATAACATTGAATAATCTGAGAATTGACAAGTTGCCCACCGAAAAACGACATATCGGATTTGTCTTCCAGGATCTAGCTCTATTCGAACAACTTAGAGTCCGAGATAATATTGGATATAGTCTATCAATTCGAAATGAAGAAAAAAGGAAGAAAGAAGAAAGGATAATTTCTTTGGCTCGCAACTTCAAAATTGAGCATCTTTTAGGTCGCTACCCCTACGAGCTATCGGGCGGCGAGCGGCAACGTGTTGCATTCGCCAGGGCATTTGTCTCTGATCCCATGCTCATGTTACTGGATGAGCCACTATCTTCGCTAGATGCGCCCCTCAGAAGGGAGATGCGACGCTTTATTCGGATGCAGCTCTCAAGACAGAAGTTGACTACTATCCATGTTACGCATGATGTGGAGGAGGCCCTGGATTTGGGCGACGAAATCATTGTAATGCGCGATGGTAAGATGATCAGGCAAGGAATAATGAGCGATTTTGAGAAAGAACCAGGCTCTGGATGGCTTGCCCGTTTCATGAACCTCGGCCTTGTGCTTCCTATAATAGAAATATCAACCTCAAAAGAGAGCCAGCTCCTCGATGTAATGACCCCCGAAGAAAATATTTTTAAAGTAAGTCGCAACTTGGAAAGTAATATCGATAGTGATATGAAAAAGGCAATGTGCTTATATATACCATTTAGCGCCATAAAGATTTTTGGAAAGAACAACAGTGGAAAAACAATAAAAGTCAAAATAGTTCGATATCTTACTTCAATTCCCCTGGCATCCAAATTAGTCTTGACAATTCCAAGTATGCAGGATTACTTTTTCGAGTTACCTATGCCGGCGTCGGATTTTCCGATGTCGGCAGAAGGAACGGAAATCGAAATCTCAATTGATCAGAGTATGTGTCAAGTTCTTCCTGATATACCATCATAAGCAGCATCGATGAGCTTTTGGATATCGATTGCACTCTCTTCGAGCGAATGATTATTATTACAGGTATACCGTATTCTTGCCGCTTTCCGATAGAGTTCATGGCGTTGGCAATAGATCTCTTCTATTTCCGATTCCCACTTTTCTGACCGAAGAAGTGGCCTTTGATGTCTTTGGTCTTGAAGTCTTCGCTTCAGTTCAGCTATCGATACATCCAGCCAGATAGTAAGGAAACAATTGTTTAGGATCTTTCGGTTAGAATCGCGCAGAACTACCCCGCCTCCACAGGAAAGCACAATGGAACGGGGAATTGAAGCTATTAAGGCAAGCTGGTTTTCTTCTAAATCTCTAAAATATTCTTCTCCAAAGTCGCGGAAAATTGCTGGTATTGTGGTCTTTGTGTTCTCTTCGATTGCTTTATCCATATCTACGAAATCGATTCCATAATTGCGAGCAAGAAGACGGCCGATTTCGCTCTTTCCAGAGCCCATCATGCCAATCAACGCGATTTTCTTCATATGGAGCCAAACACATCATCGAAGATTCTTAGCCAGTTTCCACCCAGTATTTTCTGGGCTGCTACATGACTATAACCATGCTTTCTAAGCGCGCCATATAGGAGCGGAAACTCTCCTGCATCTTGAATCACTTTCCCTTCCTGTGGCAAAAATCCGTCGAAATCAGAACCTATGGCACAGCTTTCGATACCTCCTACGCGCACTATATGATCGATATGAAGCAAGAACGTTTCTAGGCTACAGTCTTGGGAATTCTTTGTGACAAAGTAGGGAACAAACACGCAGCCAATAGCGCCACCATGATTGGCAATTGCTCTAATTTGGAAATCGCTCAGATTTCTTGGAAGATCGAGAACATCGCGAGCATTTGCATGAGAAGCAATAAATGGACCAGTCGATATGCCAGCAACATCCCAGAAACCCTCCTCACCTAGATGTGCCACATCGACGAGAACATGCATTTCCTCCATCTTTTCGACAAGCTCCTTGCCGAGCGTGGTAAGGCCATCGCTTCCTTCGGCTTTGAGACCTCGACCAAAAGCATTACGCCTATTCCAAGTCAGACCAATAACCCTTACCCCACGCTGATAGAATATATCTAGATTCTCTAGCGAATCCCCTAAGGCCTCTGCCCCCTCTATCGAGAGTATGGCGCAAACACTTTTTGTCTTTAGAGCTCTATGCACATCTGCGCTATTCCTTGCAAGAAAGAAATCTTTGGGAGCGAGCTTCAAGAGAGATTCAAGCGAATCAATCATAGCCATGGCTTCGCTGGTTGCTTCTAGAAGTTGTGAATCCTCGAGGAAAATAGCCATGACCTGGCATGCCACATGACCTCGGACAAGCTTAGGGAAATCCAAATGCACCGAAGTATTGTCAGCAAAAAAATCGCGCGGCTCTCTCTCTTCTTTGTTCATGCTCCGACCTGTGATGGCCATAAGCGTATCGCAGTGTGCATCGATTACGTAGAAATCCTCTTGGTTATTGTTATTCAACATATCTAATCTCTTTGCCAATCTTTTAATTTTGAAATCTCATCGCGTATGAGTGCTGCTTGTTCGAATTCCAGATTCTTTGCATGTTCGAACATAAGTTTCTCAAGCTCTTTTATTAACGATTTTCTTTGCTCCGGAACCAGCAAGTTGTGTGTACGCCTAAGCATCTCGATTTCACTTTGAGAAGCTTCCATTCTCTCTTCCTTATGGCGCTCGAGGATATCCTGGACCTTTTTGCTAATTGTTCTAGGAGTTATCCCGTGTTCAAGATTATAAGCTTGCTGCATTTTTCTCCTGCGTTCAGTCTCCATAATGGCATTTTTCATCGCTGGGCTTATGACATCGGCATACATTACAACAAGACCCGCCGCATTGCGTGCTGCTCTTCCTATGATTTGAATAAGACTTGTCTCTGAACGCAAGAAACCTATCTTATCGGCGTCGAGAATTGCAATAAATGATACTTCTGGCAGATCTATCCCTTCTCGTAAAAGGTTTATTCCTACTAGAACATCGAATTCGCCCGCACGCAACTGTGTCAAAATTTCCACACGCTCAATAGTCTCTACCTCTGAGTGTATATAGCGGACTCGAAGACCAAGTCCGCTCAGATAATCGGTTAGCTCTTCAGCCATTTTCTTTGTTAGCGTTATGATGAGGCTTCTTTCGCCTTGCTTAGCTCTCTCACGTACTCGCGCATAGATATCTTCCATCTGGCCTTCAGTGGGATGAACGAGAATCTCTGGATCCACAAGCCCTGTAGGACGAATCACCTGCTCTGCTAGAATTTTGGATCTCTTAAGCTCAGTCTCGCCAGGCGTGGCTGAGACATAGATTGTCTGTGATACGATTGACTCAAACTCATCGATTCTAAGAGGCCTATTGTCTAGCGCACAAGGCAAACGGAATCCATAATCGACAAGCGATAGTTTTCTGCTATGATCGCCATTATACATTGCTCCAAGCTGAGGCAATGTCACATGTGACTCATCAATAAAACATATAAAATCTTTTGGAAAGTAATCGAGCAATACTCCGGGCCTTTCTCCTGGCTTGCGATTGGATAGTGGCGCAGAATAATTCTCTATACCACTGCAGTATCCCATTTCATCAAGCATCTCTATATCGTATTCTGTTCGTGATTTTATACGCTCAGCCTCGAGATACTTTTCATGTTCAATAAAATATTGGTATCGCTCCTCCAACTCATTTCTTATGCTATCAACCGCCCGCTGAACCATATCTTCTGGCATCACGAAGTGCTTTGCTGGATATATTATCGCTTCCTCTAGCTCATTCGATGCCTCACCTGTAAGCGGATCCAAGCGACGTATGCGCGCGATGGTATCGAAATCCAGCTCGATTCGATATGCTTCCTCTAGATAGGCAGGAAAAATCTCTAGAACATCCCCGCGAATCCTGAAGCGACCGCGCTCTAGTACCATATCATTTCGTTCATATTGGAGGCTTATGAGATTCCGCTTGATTTTATCTATATCTATGATTTGACCTCTGTCTATGTACAACCTCATCTCACGATAGAGATCGGGCGAACCTAGCCCATATATACAAGATACCGTCGCGACAATGACCACATCTCTGCGCTCCATAAGCGAAGCAGTTGCAGATAGACGCATTCGATCAATCTCTTCATTGATATCCGAATCTTTTTCGATATAGAGGTCTTTAGAAGGGACATAAGCTTCTGGCTGGTAGTAGTCATAATACGAGACAAAATACTCAACTGCATTATCAGGAAAGAATTCCTTGAACTCTCGATATAGCTGAGCAGATAGGGTCTTGTTATGAGAGATTACAAGGGTGGGTTTCTGGACGGTTTCGATGACTTTTGCCATTGTATATGTTTTGCCAGAACCTGTTACCCCTTTGAGCGTCATATACTTTTCACCCTCTTTGATGGCTTTTGAGATAGTCTCGATTGCTTGAGCTTGATCTCCTGCTGGCTCAAAAGGAGCAACAACCCTAAAAGGCTTCACCTCTTTCTCTCCGCCAGAACAACCGTAGTGCTCATCTTTTTCGAGCCGCGATAGAATTCGACAGTAACACGTTGCCCAGGACTTGTATCTTCTAGCGCTGCATATAGTTCTGCAATTTTGGTGACAGGTTTCCCATCGATACTCACTACAATATCTCCGCCGATATAAAACACTGTCGATCTATAGCGTACTGCAGTAGTACCCCCTTTTAGGCCTGCTTTTTCTGCATTGCCACCCGAAGTTACTGTCGATATGAGAAGCCCAGTCTCTACAGGTGCTGCTTTCCCACTCTGGCGTAGATAGTTGACAAGATCTGGGAAAAGTTGAATTACCTGCATCTCGATCCAACCTCTCCTAACTTGTCCATTCTTTATGAGTTGAGGAACAATCCGAACTGCAGTATCTACAGGAATTGCAAATCCTATTCCTACCGAACCTCCAGACGGCGAATAGATCATGGTATTTATGCCAATCATCTCTCCTCTCATATTGAATAAAGGACCTCCAGAATTGCCAGGATTGATAGACGCATCAGTCTGGATCATATTTTGGAGAATAATAGTTTCGCTCTCCTGTATAGGACGCCCTAAGCCAGAGATAATTCCCGCTGTCAATGTCCTCTCAAGACCGAATGGATTACCTATTGCTAAGACTTTTTGACCTACTCTTAGATCCCTCGATGTTCCAAAAGGAATAGGTCTTAGCTTTTTCCCCGGTTCCGGAGAAAACTTGATCACAGCCAGGTCACTCTCAGGATCGGTACCAATTAACTTTGCTTCATAGCGGCTGCCATCTGCAAGGCTCACATAGAGCTTATATGCTCCTTCGACTACATGATTGTTGGTGAGGATATAACCCTGCTCATCTATGATGCTTCCAGAGCCCGAACCGCCACTTTGAGGTACAGGTTCTAGAAACCAATTGATACCTAGCACTTCAGTGTTGATGTTGACCACAGATTCGTTGTATTTTTCATAGATAGAAATATTTTCAATCTCATCCGCACTGTATCCGCTCATACTCTGAGCTGAATTCGCAATTTGCAGAGGAAGACCTGCAATTTGATCATCCTGGCTAGCTAAGCTAGTTATTTCGGGGAAATAGGCACCTTCATTGCTGTCTTTAGTAACTTGAGAAGCCATAAGCATCGTTGATTGGCTCTGAGCATGCTTATCAATAACAAAAACAATGCCGCCAATCGATAAAGCTGTCAAAGCTACAGAGACAACAATGACCAAACAAATCTGCGCCTTGGAATAAAGCTTCATTTTGAGTACCTCCTTAATTCTCGCTTCTGCTCTCGATTTCTGCTATCAACAAGCAAAGCTTTTTATCTAGGATATCTTAGATAAAGGTTAACTTTCCTTGTGCTGCTTCTTCTTCGCGAGCGAGCATGTATATATAATCAGACAATCTATTTAGAGCGCGCATCAGCACAGGTGAAACATGCTCTATTCTTGAAAGAGCGACTACACGACGCTCCGCTCTGCGAGCAATAGTCCTCGCCAAATCTAAAGCTGCTGAACCTCCTGTCATTCCTGGAACAACGAAACTCCTTATGGGAATTCGTATTTCAAGTTCTTTAGTCTTCTCTTCGATTGTCTTTTCATCATCTTCGTTGATAGGATGATCGAAAGGCATGCCCAGAGATGCCAATTCCCCACCTACTCTAAATAGAAGGCGCTGGATATACTCAATTGCGCAAAGGACATTGTCCTGAATACAGAGATGACGTGCTATTCCAAGAGCTGAAGAGAGTTCATCGATAGTGCCATAGGCCTCAACCCTTGGCGAATCCTTGCCTATTCTTTCACCAGACCAGAGGCCCGTTGAGCCCTCGTCGCCTGTTTTGGTTATAATGCTCATATAGTAAAATTATATGGACTAAGAGCAACAATCAAGCTACCAAAAGGCTTTTCTAGACAGATTTAATGCCTTAAGAGCAATGAAGCGTGGCTCAAGGAAAGAATTATGACCGCTGAGAATAGAAGAATCCTTTATTTTCGAGCACAAGGAACGTGCCCTTACTTTTTCAATAATCATCCAACCCTGATGAACTTGCTGGCTTTTCAAGATGAAGTTGATCCTCGATTATATAGTGCCTTAATATCGACTGGATGGAGAAGGCATGGCAAGGACATCTATTGTATGGAGTGTCCTGGCTGTAAGCTCTGCATTCCGCTAAGGCTTGAGCCTATGTCAATACAGCTCACACTTTCTCTGAATAGGATCCTGCGAAAGAACAAAGATATAGTCATTATCCCTAGTCCGCCAATATTCCATAAAGAGCACTTCAGGCTATGGCAACGCTATTCTCTCTGGAAACACTCCATGCCTCTCAAAGACCTCGGAGAAGACTCTTATAACAATCTCTTAGAGCCATGGAGTCTAATATATGAGTACAGAGATAATAAAAAAGGCAGAAGACTCCTTGCGGTAAGCCATGTAGATCCTTTAGATGATGGACTGTCGTCTGTCTATTTCTCTTTTGATCCCGACGAAAAAGGACGGAGTCTAGGATTCTTCTCGATCCTTGCTGAATCCTACCTAAGCAGTTTCGTAGAAAATGCAAAATATCTTTTGCCAAATAAAGAAATAAATGGAGAATCAATTTCTTGTTTTTATGATAATAGAATATCGCGTAAACTGGAACCTAGCGATGCAAAAAACCAAATCGCAGCCATCGATTCAAAAAATCAACATTACTATTACCTGGGCTTTTGGGTGCCTGGGGCGTCCAAAATGGATTACAAGGCACGAATATCGCCCTTTGAGATAGCTATTGCCGATAAAAAAATAGATAATCCAAATCCATGGAAGAGATTTCTATCTAGGAAGGAAGCTATAACTTATCTTTCCAAGAGGGAATGGCCAGGGCTCTCGTTGACTATTCCATAGCCTCATGATAGTTTAATGCAGCATTTTTATAGGATTATGGATGAAAGGACAACGAATGGCATCCGAAGAGAATGAAAAACAAGCAAAAACAGGCAGTAAGAAATCCAGCGATAAAAAGGGCGATAATAAGCAAGCCAAGACTACTCTCAAGAAAACCATAAAGAACCCCTTTGTGTATATTGGTACAATAATCATCCTTGTGCTTACTATTATTGCATTCGTGCTTATTCCAAGCATTAGCTCTGGCACGAGCGCGAGCGGTAAGATTCCTTCTTTTGGATCTTGGAATGGCAATCCAATACAGTATACCTCAGGATCCTATTTTGCCGAGCAGGTATCGCAAATAAATGACTACCTTCGACAGCAAGGCCTTGACGAGACACAATCACAGCTCTACGCCTATCAAGTATGGCGTCTCGCATATCAAAACACAGTGATCCGTACGGCGATCCTAGATTCTGCAAAGCGATCCGGCATGAAGATAAGCGAAAAAACAATAGATGAAGAAGTATCGAACAATTCGCAATTCCAGGTAGACGGAAAATTTTCATTGGAGAAATATAACAGCACCTCTGCTGCGACTCGTCTTTCTATCAGAAACAGGATCCGTGAAGATATGCTAATTCAGAGCTACTACAATGATCTCATGTCAGCATCTCCTTCCACAGCTGAAATTGAATTTGTAGCATCTATGGCAAAGCCACAACGCGAAATTCAGTATGTAAACATCTCCTATGCGGACTTCCCTGTAGAGCAAACGCTCGAATGGGCTAAAGCTCACGAATCTCTATTCAGGACGATTGGCCTATCAAAGATCACTATTAACACATCAGAAAAAGATGCAAAAAAAGTCCTAGCCCAAATCAAAGCAAATAGCCTTTCTTTTGAAGATGCTGCAAAAAGCCATTCAAAAGATGTATATGCCGACAAGGGTGGCGATATGGGGACCAAGACTTTCTATGATCTTAAAAGTGAATTCCTGGAAGAGAAAGATGCAGAGAATCTCATGAGCCTCAAGAAAGGTGAGATTTCACCAGTCTACAAGCAGACTGGTAACACCTGGGCTTTTTACCAAATAAACAGCGAAGCGAGCCCTCCTGATTTCTCGAAGCAATCCGTACTAGATGAAGTAAAAAGCTATATTTTCGATAGAGAAAAGGGCGTGCTGGAATCTTGGGCTCTAGCAAAGGCTAATGAATTCAAAGCTGAAACCATGAATACATCTTTCGAATCTGCGGCGAAAAAAACTGGTCTTCAAGTAAAATCAGCAGGCCCCTTTATTCTTAATTACGGGAATCCAGGTTTCTATTTCTATGGTCAGCAGATCAGCCTTTTTCAGGAACCCTATCGCTCGCTGGATACCGATCTTGTTGGTGCAGTAGAGAACGAGACTTTCCTTACTACACTCTTCTCAACACCCAAAGATGCAGTATCCGAACCGGTACTTCTAGATGCTTCGGTAGTAGTTATGAAGGTTACAAAAGACAGTGAAGCAAGCGATCAGGAAGCCTCTTACACGAAATTCTCTTACCCTTATTTTTTCCAAACCGCCATGGAAAACCATATTCGCAATTCCATTCTATCATCAGAGAAGTTTAAAGATAATTTCAATACGACGTTTGCGAAGCTCTTTATATCTAATTAGTTGATAGTCATACAGAATAGTCAGAAATAGAAAAAGGGCTGTCCATATTCGCGGACAGCCCTTTTTATCTATCCTCTTCCTCACTAGCGCGCAATACAGACAAAAACACTTCTTTCCCTAGCTCGACATTTCCAATGGTCTTTAATTTTTTCTTACCTTCTTTTTGCTTCTCTAGCAGCTTTCTTTTACGGGTTATATCGCCCCCATAGCATTTAGCAAGGACATCTTTTCGAACAGGATTGACAGTCTCTCTAGCTATAATCTGACTTCCTATGGATCCCTGAATGGGAATCTTGAATTGCTGGCGTGGAATATTGCTGCGCAAGCGCTCACAGACGACCCTAGCCCGATCGTAAGCATTTGGCCTATATACAAGCATCGAGAGCGCATCGACAGGCTCTCCATTTATGAGGAAGTCCAGTTTTACAACATCTGTAGGCCTATAATCTATCACTTCGTAATCGAAACTGGCATATCCGCGCGAAGTAGACTTGAGTTTGTCGTAGAAATCAAAAAGAACCTCTGCAAGAGGCATTTCAAATACAAGTTCTACACGCTTTTCATCCAAATGCAGAAAAGATCGTTGACTCCCGCGCTTGCCTACACATAGAGAAATAATATTGCCAACATAATCTACTGGCGTGATTATTTCTGCCTTTATGTAGGGCTCCTCTACACTCTCGATGCGCGAAGGGTCGGGATAGTCGCTTGGATTGTCAATATATAGTGTTGAGCTGTCTTTAAAAATCACCTTATATCGAACTGAAGGCGCGGTCATAATTATAGATTGACCATATTCACGCTCAAGCCTCTCCTGAACGACTTCAAGATGCAAAAGTCCCAAAAATCCACATCGAAATCCAAACCCTAGAGCAAGCGAATGGTCTTTTTCAAATATAAGCGATGCGTCGTTTAGTACAAGCTTTTCGAGACTGTCTCTCAATTCCTCGTAATCTGAAGAATCCATAGGATAAATTGAGCTGAAAACGACAGGCTTTACTTCTCTAAAACCAGGCAAAACTGTTTTACAAGGATTTTCATGATCTGTTAAAGTATCACCTACACGGACTTCTTTTACAGTTTTTATGCCTGCAATGCAGTAGCCAACCTCCCCCGCTGAGAGCTCTTCAGCTGGAGAAAGCGCAATCCTAAAATGACCTACCTCTTCTACTTCATGGACTGCCTGTGTAGACATAAGCCTGATATACATACCTTTTCTTATAGAGCCTTCTTTTAGCCTAAGGTGTACAATAGCCCCTCGATAAGGATCGTAATGTGAATCAAATACGAGAGCCTGAAGAGGATTCTCAGCTGCACCATTGGGTGGGGGGATTCTCTCTACGATAGCTTCGAAGAGCTCATCTATGCCAATTCCCAATTTGGCAGATACCGCAAGAGCACTTTCTCCTTCCAAACCTAGATCCTTATCTATCTGACCTCTTACGCCTTCGATATCGGCACTGGCCATATCAATCTTGTTGATGACTGGAATTATCTCCAGATCATGTTCTAGAGCTAAATACATATTCGAAAGGGTTTGCGCTTCGACACCTTGCGTAGCATCGATGACTAAGACAGCTCCCTCACATGCAGCGATCGCTCTAGAGACTTCATAGGAGAAATCGACATGACCAGGAGTGTCGACAAGATTGAGCATATAGGTCTTTCCATCTTTGGCTAAATAAGGAAGACTAATAGCCTGACTTTTTATCGTTATGCCTCTCTCGCGCTCGATATCCATATTATCGAGCATCTGATCCTGAAATTTCCTTGAATCGATGAGGTGAGCCTTTTCGATAAACCTATCTGCAAGAGTGCTTTTCCCATGGTCTATGTGCGCAATGATACAAAAATTGCGAATGCAGGCAAGCTCAATCATAGGCCAACTGTATACGAAACAAAGGCTTTTATCAACAGATTCTAATTTCTCCAAGGATACCCTATATCAAAAAAGAGCATTTCGGATATAATATGAAAAATTGGAGAGGCCTAATGAATCTATGAATCTTGAAAATCTTTCTATAAAAGAAAAAGAAGGCCTACGAAAAGACCATGAGATCATGGTGTACGCGCTTTCTACCTGCATCTTTTGCAAGAAAGCACTGGCTTTCCTGGATGCTAATCATTTTACCTATAAATATCTTTTTATCGATCTTATTCCATTCGAATCAAAAAACGCGATAAAGAAGGAGCTTAGCGAAAGATTCAAAGAAAATGTCATATTTCCCTTTATGGTAATAGATGCCAGAAAACACCTTATTGGTTTCATTGAGTCAGAATGGAAAATGGCATTGGGAGCCTAAGCTTTCGATGAAAGATATCTATCTTGATTGGGCCGCAACAGCACCGCTTGATTCAGATATAATGCGCATCGCGCTGGAATTAAGTCTTAGAGCATATGGAAACCCGTCGAGCAAACATTGGCTTGGTAAAGAGGCTCGGCAAGCTCTCGAAGAATCGCGCTTAAGAATCCTGCATTCCATAGGTATTACAAAAGGTAACTTTATCTTCACCAGCAGTGGCACCGAGGCTGATCATATACCAATCTTTGCAATTCTCGAGCGGTTGAGACGAGCTAGTTCTACAGAAAAATCTGTACACGCCATCATATCTTCGATCGAACACTCTGCAATTGAAGAACAAATACGCGTTTTGGAAAGACTAGGGCTTCAAGTATCGAGGATCGATCCTGATTCAAGAGGACATCTCGAAGCTGAGCAAGTCGCTTCCAAGATCCGCAAAGAGACGGTTCTTATCTGCATTATGAACGTCAACAATGAGACAGGAGCCATTCAGGACATCAAAGCCATAGCTGAGAGCATCAAAGAGGCTGTTCTGGTAAAAAAAATGAAAAAACCATGGCTTCATGTCGATGCAGTTCAAGCGCTTGGAAGATTATCCATTAGAGATCTCGAATACTATGTGGATAGCTTTGCTATATCGGCACATAAAATCCGAGGACCAAAAGGAATAGGTGGGCTTTGGATTGCTCGACCTCTGGAAGCTTTTATCCGCGGCGGAGGACAAGAGTCAGGCCTAAAACCAGGTACAGAAAATCTCTTCGGTGCATTTGCTTTTTCTCTTGCGGCTGAAAAAGCAGCACTATCGATGCAAACAAATCAAGAGAAAGCTTTAATGCTTGAAGAGCGCCTCTTAGATGGCATATCCAGCATTCCCAATGCTCTAATAATTCCTGAACGAATACCAAAAGATAAAGGCTTTGTGCCTTCTATTATATCAATAGCTTTCCCTGGGTTAGGCGGAGAAACCATGGTGCGAGCATTGTCGGACTGTCACATCGCGGTTTCTACGGGCTCAGCCTGTATGTCGAACATTCACTATGCAGAGCGGCGGGTCTTGAAGGCTATGCAAGTACCTGAGGATATAGCTTTTTCATCAATTCGTGTCTCTACTGGCCCATTGACAACCCTACAAGACATTGATTCCTTTCTAGAACAGGTCGAGGTCTTGTATCGAAGACTTAAAACCTGATAATACAAAAGCTATGCATACTCTTTTCCTCATCAAACCAGGCGAAATTGAGCTAAAGTTGGGCAATAAACGCGAATTTACGCGCCGCCTGAGAGAACAGATAGCCAAGAGACTCAAAGGTATCCCATTTGCGCTCGAGGAATATCCTGGTAGGTTTTTCCTGACTGTCGAAGAGAAAGATTCGGAGTTGACTTTATTTGTGCTTCAGCATTGCCCTGGGGTAAATGGTGTTGCAAAAGCCATCAAGACAAAAAAGGATATAGATGAAATCTGCCTGGCTGCAGTCGAATGCGCCAAGACAGAAATTTTGACTGGCGCACATACCTTCAAAATAGAAGCTAGGCGTTCAGACAAAAGTTTCCCTTTGGATTCCTACAGGATATGCGTTGTTGTTGGCAATAGCGTTCTTACTAAATATCCAACACTCTCTGTAGATGTTCACAATCCAGATTTTATCATCCAAATAGAAATCAGAGAGCGAGCCTATATATATTCTAGGACCGTTGCAGGGCCCAGAGGATTGCCTGTAGGGAGCCAAGGCAAAGGAATTCTACTTCTCTCTGGAGGAATCGATTCACCAGTTGCAGGATACATGATGGCTTGTCGAGGTCTCGCGCTCGAAAGCGTCTATTTTCACAGCTATCCTTATACCTCGCTCGAGGCTCAGCAGAAAGTCGAACGCCTTGCTGCACGAATTGCGATCTGGACAGGAGGCATGCATCTATGGATTGTGCCATTTACAGATATTCAGCTCGCTATATCTAAAGCATCTTATGAAGAGACAAAAACACTCATGCTTAGGATGGCGATGATGCAGGCAGCTGATGTGATTGCCCATCGCATCAATGCAAACTCTATCGTAACTGGTGAAAGCCTTGGCCAAGTTGCAAGCCAAACAGCGGAAAATATGCGATTATCTCAGAGCAAGACTTCCTTGCCTGTCTTAAGGCCTCTGATTGGAATCGACAAAGAAGAGATCATCGCTATAGCGCGACAAATAGAGACATATGAGATTTCGATCTTGCCCTATGAAGACTGCTGCGTCCTATTTAGCCCCAAACACCCCACTCTAAAGCCCGATTTTGAGGAGCTTAGAGCTTATTTTGAATCGCTCGCTTTGGATAATCTAATTGAATCTGCTGTCATGAATTCTGAGAGAAAATATTTAGATTTAGCAGATGCTCTAAAAACTAAGCCTATTTCAAAAGTCCAAGAATATTCTGACATGAACTGTAGAAATAAGAAATAGGGACAGGATTTTGCAGGATAAATCATAGAACAAGGATCAACGAGTACAAAAGAATAAGAAAAAAGCTTTTCAAGGAACTTTTTGCGAGGTAACGAGCTTATAACTCTCTTTGATGGGTCATGAGAGCCTTTATGGTTTAAGATATTAGTCTTTAGATGAGGCTGGGTAAAATGAACTGCTCAAGAATCTTGATTACAGCAAGGCAGAGCACTCCACATATGAGTTCAAAACTAACCTTCTTGATACCACGCACCAGTACCTTATCCGGTAAGAGCCAATCCTTAAGGTGGGAATTCGCTCCCTCTACGACTGAGCGCTTTTTATAGTGTTCCTTGGTTACTGCATCAAAAGCCTCTCGTGAGTCTTTCCTTTTTGGATTATGATCGATGATTGGAGTCCTACCTCTATCCTGCACAAACTGAAAGATACTCTTCGCATCATAGGCACTGTCCATAAGACAATAGTGTTGACTGGTTTTTCTTGAGCACTGATTGCTGTCGAATCCCTAGCAACATTGTTTACTAGTTTCCCTTCATAGTAGTCCTTCACCATCTCTCCTAAGCTCGCCTCAAGAGAAGCCTTGTCTGCTAAAAAGTAAGCTGAGCCCTTTTGTCAAGACCACTTTATGAAAAATTTAAGTGGATTATCTCCTTCATGCAACCTCTGTTATGTCTCCAACGGAGAACTTGCTTCCATATCTATCATCAGGCGTTTCATAGTCTAATGACTCATGAAAGCGCTCCGAATTGTAAAAGTGCATATACCGAGCAACTCCTTTCTTGAATTCTCCCATGCTCTGATAGTCCTTAATATATATGTCTTCATACTTTAAGCTTCTCCAAAAGCGCTCTCCATAGATATTGTCCAATGCCCGATCCTTTCCATCCATACTAATCTGTATACCCATAGTCTCGCAGTACCAAAAGAAATGCCTCTGCGCTAAATTGGCTCCCTTGGTCACTATTGAAAATACATGGGATTCCATAGGTGAGCATTGCTTCTTCCAAGACTGCGACACAGAATTGGGCATCCATCGTATTCGAGAGCTGCCACGAAAGTGCTTTCCTCGAAAACACATCGATAATCGTCACAAGATACGCTGTTCCACTTGAGATCCGTATATAGATGATATCTGATGTCCATACCTGATTCAGCAGCCATATGGTTTTATCCTTTAATAAATAGGGATACATTGCTGCTCCCCTCTTTGGCCTTGAAAGATTCCTTGTTGGATAGATCGCCCGTAAGCCTGCCTCCTGCATAATTCTATGTACCTGCTTTCGGGTAACCTGCGTATTCGCAAGTGATCGTGCTACTTTCCTGTAGCCATAGAATGGTGTCTTTTGCAGTACCTCAAGGATATGTTCAATAATACAAACTTCGTTCTTTTCCTTTGCTCCTCTTGCTTTCGGTTTATAGTAGTAACTCCCTTTGGAGATACCAAGCAGCACACATTGTCAACGAATCGAAAGCGTCGGATGCTTCGGCTCTACCATTGTATTTCTGTCCCGTACCATTGTTTGTATTTTTTAAAAAATTCATTCTCTACCTGAAGTTGCGCAATCTCCTTATAGAGCTCCTCTTCTTTGTGCTGTGCTGCTTCCTTCTCTTTATCCTTCTGGGTTCTCTCAAATAGCTCCGGTGCATTCTCTTGAAGCTACTTTTTCCAGAGTGTAGCGAGATTAGGATGCACCCCATAGAGTGTTGCCAGCTCCTGAATCGTCTTCTCTTCCTTGATCGCCTCTCAATGGCAACCTTCGCCTTGAATTCCTTGTCGTAGTGTTTGCAAATAGTGAACTCTATGCCTCCTTCTTCATTCTTTGCAAGAAGTCTCCTGTCCACCTTATTTTTTGCCTAAAATGGTCTAAATTCTAGGGCTCATTATAGTCACCCATACTAATCCCTGAAGCACCTCCTTTTAAAAGAGCCTTAATATCAAAAATATCTAATAATTTGTCGTTCATCACTTGACTGCATATTACGATGGTGTAGAATTTTTTAAAGTATCTTAGATACGATTTTTCTAAAAGGAGGACTGCGATGTTCAAAAAGAAAAAATCAGTAATTGTAATGATTTTCTTATGCTTATTCATTGTTGCATATGCACAAGCTAAAAATGGTGATGGCGAATGCACAGCTCTGATAATTGGTAAGCTTGCGTCTGCTGATGGATCAGTAATGACATCCCATACTTGCGATGGGAACTATGATTCAAGACTTTTTATCATACCTGGTGGTAAATTTAAGCAAGGTGATACAGTAAAAATCTATAAAGATCTCTTATATTCAGACAATCCAAATGTAAAAGTTACCATTACAGGGGAAATCCCCCAAGTCGAGTCAACCTATACGTACTTCCAAATTGCATATCCATTTATGAACGAGCACCAAGTCATGATCGGTGAGACTACAATTGGAAATCGTCCAGAAATGATGAATCCGAATGGCATTTTTTATATTGAACAACTTGAGGCTATAGGGTTACAACGCGGTAAAACAGCACGAGAAGTCATAAAGATAATGGGAGAGCTTGCTGAAAAATATGGCTATGCTGATGGTGGTGAGTGCCTTACGGTAGTGGATAAAAATGAAGGTTGGGTATTTGAATGCATTGGTTCAGGACCGCTTTGGACTAAAGATTCAGGGAAACCAGGTGCAGTATGGGCTGCAGTGCGGGTACCTGATGATAAGATATTTGTCTCAGCAAACCGCTCAAGGATTGGTGAATTAGATTTATCACAGCCAGATTGGTATATGGCATCGCCAAATGTATATAGCTTTGCTGAAGAAATGGGATTTTGGGACGGAAAATCTACTTTCAGATTTTGGGAAGCTTATGCTCCTAAGGATAATCCTTATAACTCACGCCGTGAATGGAGAGTGTATTCAACTTTCGCTCCTTCCAAAAACTTTGATCCATATGCGCGCCGCTATCCATTTGCAGTAAAACCAGATAAAAAAGTAGATATTAGAGATGTAATGGCCATCTATCGTGACCATTATGAAGGCACAGAATTCGATTTGACGAAGGGTATTGCAGCAGGGCCATTTGGAAATCCAAATCGTTGGGCTACAAAGTCTTTAAAAGATTCGGGTGGTTGGGAAAGAGCAATTTCCTTGTTCAGATGCTCATATTGCTTCATTTCTCAAAGCAGATCTTGGCTTCCTGATCCAATAGGTGGAGTATTATGGTTTGGAGAAGATGCGCCACATGCAACTGTATATATGCCAATTTATGCTGGTGTTACTGCATTGCCTAAATCAGTTACTGTACAAAATCGTTATCAGTTTAGTAAAGATTCAGCATGGTGGGCATTTGACTTCGTCGAGAACTGGGCTAATCTTTCCTATTCCTACATAATTAAGGATATTCAAGAAAAGCAGAAAAAATTTGAGGATGAATTCTTTGCAATGCAAGGACCTATAGAGACAGCTGCTGTTGCCATGTATAACAAAGACCCGCAACTAGCAAAATCTTTTCTTACTAACTATAGCAGTGATTGTATCAATAGAGTTGTGAACGAATGGTGGAATTTCGCCTCAGAACTCATAGCAAAATATAATGATGGATACCTCTGGTATAAGACGAAGGGCTATCCTGACGAGTGGCTCGAAGCTGTTCAGTATGGCCAATCAGCCAAGTTTGATAAATACAAGGATATTTGGTATCCGGACGAAAAATAAGAATATTTGTAGGCTAGTTCCCAATATGAACTAGCCTACAAGATTTTTAGTTAGATCTATACTTTGCTTATTCTTGTCTCTAAAGTTGTATCTATGTGAATATGACCCAGAAAGGAGGCTTCTCATGCGATGCAATAAATCAAGGATCTTCATGATTTTTATTATCTTAATCTATGCAGTCGGGGCTTTTGCAGCAGAGCAATTACCAGCGATACCCCCCAATACACCAAAATTAAAGCAACCTATTTTGATTACGCCATGTGGACAAAGTCCTGGTGGTGTTTACATGAAAGTAATATGTCGGCAACTAAAATTAGATGCAGATCTTGAAGATTCAGCTTCTGTCGAAACATTAGCTAAACGACCATATCAAACGCTCATTATAATCACAGGCACAAGCCTGAAAGGAATGGGATCTGCGGGAATAGATATCGATCAAGAGGTCAAGCGCTGTACAAATATTGTAAACAAAGCCAAATCTATAGGCATAAAGGTTGTAGTAGCACAAATTGAAGGAGCATCACGCCGAGTCGATGAGACGGATGAAAAATCGATTAAATCAATGACTCCATTGGCTGATCTTCTTATCACTCATAAAGAAATCAATGGTGATGGATACTTTACAAAAATAGCAGAGGAAAAAAAGATCCCACAGATCTTTATTTCTCAGCAATTAGATCTTCTTCAAATATTCCCTCTCGTTTTTGCCAAATAAGATTGATTTGAAAATACAAAAGGAGGGAATTTAGATGATAAATCATGCGCTATTGATTTTAGGAGTCATGGTAGCAGCGTTCATCATAGCGAGCATATGCAAATTAAAAATAGAACTTTGTATGCTTATTGCTGCTCTTGCAGGCGGTATCATTCATGGTTCAGGTTTTTCAGCTCGTCAAATAGTGGATGGTTCATTTACGTACTTTGATGTAACGCTGATTTTCCTTACTGCTACATTATTTATGAATATAATTAAGGAATCAGGTGGAGTGGATTTTATTGTAAGGGGAATTATTAAGCGGTTTCATAAGAGTCGCTTTTTATGCTTAGTTTTCCTTACCTTGATCTTACTAATTCCTGGCGCATTAACTGGCTCTGGCAGTGTAACTGTGCTTGTTGTAGGAACGCTTGTCTCAAAGGTGTTGATTGAGATGGGAATACCTCATAATAAAGTTACAGCGATAATTTTTTTATGCGCAGCGATGAGCGCAGCAGCACCTCCAGTTAACCTATGGGCTATGATGGCAGCTGCAGGTTCTAATATGCCATATGTAGGATTCATGGCTCCTCTTGCTATTCTTTCTATTATTGGTGCGTTTTTTAGCATTTTTTGGCTCGGATGGAAAGGTCATCCAATTGATATCTCGAAGGTGCTTTCTGAGATTACAATTGAAAAAAACATGCGCACATGGCGCGTGGCTGTACCATTTATCGTTTTGATTGTTATTTATGCACTTTGTAGAATATTCCCTTTTACATTTCCTATACTTGGACTTCCATTTTATTTTGTTATTTCATCAATAGTTGCTGTTTTTACAAGTCCAAAGCGACTTAATATTTTCAAAATCGCAACAGATACCGTAGAACAGTTGCTACCTTTGATTGGAATGATGGTGGTAGTGGGGGTTCTTGTACAAGTAATGGCATTAACAGGTGTACGCGGTCTTATTTCATTGAGTGTAGTAACTCTTCCACTGACTGTAATTATAGCTTTACTATTTTTAATACTTCCTATCTCAGAAGGGCTAGTTCAATATGCAGCAGCCCCTCTCCTTGGTGTACCTCTTGTTCTCCTTTTCAATATGAAGGGCATTAATGCTATCCTAGCATTGTCAGCAATGTCAGTCATATGGCCACTTGGAGATATGTTGCCACCAACTGTTTTGGTAGGGCGTGCTGCTGTTATGGTTACTGGCTTCAAAGGTAAGTACTATAAAGGTTTTGTCAAAGTGACACTTATACCATATTTAGTAATCTCTTTAATAGCAACGCTTTTCTTAGTTTTTGGTAATCAGCTAAGTTTCTTGTCTTCGTTAGGTTAATTGCTTGGAGGTAAAGTGCATGAATGAAGCAATTATGGTTCTCTATTATGCAATAACTGCCTTTTTTGCGATCTGCATTATTGTCAATTTTGCAAGAGCAAAAGATATTCAGAAAGCTATTCTTTATTTAGTAATTCTTATGCCTTTTGTAATGCGATTAATTCGCCTTAAATAGTATAATGAGGAAATATTTATGCAAACTTCAAATCAAAACAAAAAATTACTACTGTCTAAAATAATAGCTATAGCAATATGGATTGTCATAATAGGGTTTGCTGCTAAAGCATTCTATGAGCATCGCAATTTCAAAGAACCAGTCGTACTTGGACCTGGTGTTACATCGGTAAAAAAGTTGAGTGATTGGTATGGTGCGATAAAAGGCTCAGTAAATGATTGTAATATCTATATTTTGGATTCAGGCAAGCCAGGTGCTAACATGCTCATTCTTGGCGGAACACATCCTGAGGAGCCCGCAGGTAATATTACTGCAGAATTGCTTGTAGAAAATGCAGAACTTTCCTATGGAAAGCTTATTATAGCAATTCACTCCAACCGAAGCGCTTCAACGGTTACAAGGCCCGGGGAGGGGTACCCTCAATTTTATTCCATGAAAACGCCATGGGGTTCTAAGAAATATAGAATGGGAGATCGATATGCTAACCCTCTTGATTCATGGCCTGATCCTGAGACATATATTCATTATCCTAGCAAACAAATGCTTGCTTATATGGATATTAGAAATACTAATAGAACATGGCCAGGAAGGGCAAACGGCAGCCTAAGTGAGAAAACTAATTATGCTTTCATGCAATTAATCCACACAGAAAAAGTCGATCTAGTAATAGATCTCCATGAAGCTGAACTAGAGTATCCAGTTATTGGTACAATTGTTGCTCATCAAAAAGCACAAGAACTTGCTGCGCTCGTATCAATGGACCTGTCAGCTAATCAATTTAGAATAGGGATGGAAATATCACCTAAGTCGCTTCATGGTCTTACCCATAGAGAGATTGGAGATTTCTCAAATGCAGCAGCTATACTTATAGAAGCCCCGGAGCCATTCCTTGATAGGGTCCGAGGAGTAACTGATGAAAAATTGCTCTTGACTGGCAAAGATGAGTTTGTCATGAGGGCTGGCAAAGCAGGGTTGCTTTATTGGCCTATAGACGAAAATGGATGGCCAATTGAAACGCGTGTAGCAAGACATATAACAACGATCTCAAAGACATTTGAAGCCTGGACATTGATGAATCCCGAAAAGCCAATTGAAGCTACTAAACTCCCTACTTATTCTCAAATTGAATTGGAAGGTTTGGGCAATTTTATACCAAATCCTTCAAGCGAACAATCCAACAGGATTGAATATGAATAGATTTATGAAATAATCGACATCTTTTATGAAGGCATTATTGTCACAGTCGGTGATAACTTTCTTAAATTAGTCTGAACCAACCTTGACATCTCAGCTTGGAACTTTTTTCATATGTTGAAGTGAGACCAGATCGCTTAAGGCTATTGGGATCATAATATTGAAAATACCAGATAAGTCCACTTTTTAGCTTCCGCCGAAACAGGGTATAACGCTTCTTAAGGCGTCCCATGCTTGCCTTCTGCTAGCAAAATATTGCTATCATATCTGCTTCACGGAGAAGATAAATAGCCTGCGATTATTAACAATTACTTATAATATAATTATATCCCCAAGGGGAATCGAACCCCTGTTGGCGGGTTGAAAACCCGCTGTCCTAACCTCTAGACGATGGGGACATTCATTTCGGCATTCTAAGTC
>JAKJFY010000217.1:0-918 GCA_022704665.1 Spirochaetota bacterium
TTAAGGTTTTCAGAGTATTTGTCTAGTACTCCCAGATGAATATCGCTAACTACGACTATTTTATCTTTTTTCGCGTCTTGGGTTGTCCACAATGCCGATGAACTTAAAGGGGTGCTGCTTTTCGTCTCTATTAGCCCATCCAAACCAAAGACTTGCAGCGCTGCAACTGCAAACAGGAATAGAACCATCAATTTTTTCATCTTTTTCATCATTCCGCCTCCAATAGAAAAACATATTGCACGTGCACACGGCAAAGATGGTTTAATGTAAGGTGGATTGGTTCGTCAAGGTCACTTTTAGTAAGAATCAAATTGGAGAATCGACAAAGCTAAAATGCTTGCACATCACATTGCATTTCTCTATGAGGATAGGGAGAGCTATCTAAAGACTATTTTGATGGGCAATGCGGAAAATCATAGTCAGCAAGAAATAGAGGAACAAATTTGATAAAAGTCAAATATCAAAAAGGAAGATTCCCCTTGCGCTGTTTGATAGATTCGAGGGAAAGAATGTCTATTTAATCGATTCGACAGATTTGAAAGGCAAAGTTAGCGAAAGGTCTTATCCGATAGAATCATAAAAAATCATTGAATATGGAAAAGCTTAGGTTGTTTGGATTGGAAAATCTTTGCGATATCTTTTCACTGATCGAGATTAATGGAAAAATGCTCTAGTGCTGGCATCGCTAGTGGACCGAAGGCTTTTCGGACTCTAATCACATTTCCTGAGTGTACGACAATTCTGTGCAAAGGTAGCTAAGCAGCATTTCATTGAAGGGTTAACCAGCCCGCATGTATGAGGAACATTCAGTATCAATCTTGCTATTGTTAGGCAGAGCGCTCGAGTATGTGCTCTGCCTTAAGAATCTGAGATAATTTTGTGGGTAAACCAATCTCTCTTCATTATTTCTGAGGATAC
>JAKJFY010000218.1:0-917 GCA_022704665.1 Spirochaetota bacterium
CTGGATATGCTAATGGATCTCCAACTGTCAGATCGAAGATTACTGCACCCGATACAATTGGAACAACTACATTGAGCAAATGAAATCCAATGCCATTTTCAGAAAGGTATTCCATCACACCATCAGCACCAGCCAGCCCGAAGGCACTCCCACCGCTCAAATATATGGCATGAGGAGCTTGCACCATATTGACAGGATTCAGCAAATCTGTCTCTCGTGTGCCTGGAGAGCCTCCTCTAACATCGACTCCAGCTGTTTTTGCGTTATCGCATAATACAACAGTGCATCCTCGCGCTTTTTCCTTATCCTGAGCGTTTCCTACTCTGATACCAGGAACATCAGTGATTGAATCTCGCATGATTATAAACCTCTCGATCTTATCAATATTTGAAAATCATATTTTATGATAGCTTTTTCTGTCAAGTTTTTGCTTTGCCGCAAAAAGAATCTAACTGAAATGGTAAATCACATGCAACAGCAGAGATGTTGCTTAAAAACCAGATTGCCGTACTTTTCCAGTTGACTTGAGGGGGTCAAGAAAATAATTCCTTTTTGCGCAAGCGGAAGGGGATATTTTTTAAAAAATATATTGAAGAAATAATGCATGGGCCGTTGTGGGCCGATTAGAATTGTGCTATACTCTTCTCATAGGAGGGTTCTATGTTCTTGGGAACTATCTATGAGAAGAAAAGCGGTCGTACGATTCTCAAAATAGTCGAGGCTTATCGCCTTAATGGCAAGTCGAAGAAACGCATGATCCAAAACCTGGGCTATCTCGATGAGCTAGAGAAGATCTATCCAGACCCAATAGCGCATTTCAAAGAAGTCGCGAAGCAAATGACTCTAGAGAAGAAAGCAAAAGAGGCGACACGGCTATTGCAATTAGACCCAAATGCGAGCCTTACTAAATACGAGAA
>JAKJFY010000219.1:0-915 GCA_022704665.1 Spirochaetota bacterium
GTACTTAAACCTGAAAGGACGGCGCAGCACAGAATTTCGATTCATGAGTTAAAAGTACAGAAAAACGGGGAAGGGAACAAGGACTTGCGCGAGGAACTTCATCAGATATACAAAGAGCATAAAAAGGCGGCAAGAATGAAAATAGGCGCCAAAAGCTGGCACATTTACAAAAGCAAGGCTAGGAGCAAAAAACAAGAACCTCAACAATATCAGCGATAGCTGCCCAAAACAAGAATAAGGCCTAATTTCTGCTAAAAAATGAAAGGCCGCCCGGCCTTAGCCTGGACGGCCTTCCTGTCATCACTCTGCTGCGGATCAGCTATGGCTGATGGTGACGGTGATCACATCATTATAGAAGCCAGCCTCATAGTAATTTGTAGACGGACCGAATGTGATGCTGAATGGATAGGAATTACCTCCCTTTGAAGTCCTGCCTTGAGGCTTACTCTGCCATTCATTCTTCAGGCTTTGGTCTTTAACGAGCCCCTCTAACGTCACTGTGTAAGCAATCTCATCTTTTTCGCTGCTATGAAGCAGAACGCCTCCGGTTTTGCTCGTCAACTTGATGGTCCAATTGTTGACGTTGCTGGTAACTGCAACATTTCCAATTTGCCATGTCTCGGCCACATCTCCATTTTCAATAGTACCTTTATAATCAGGAGGTACTAAAAGGCTAAAGGCTTCTTTTACCTCGCCAGTAATGGAAATATTGCCCTGAGTAGGAGGCACAGCCTCCGCAGCAAATACCATCCCTGCCGCCAGTACCAACAGAAACATTTTCCTTTTCATAAACTTTCTCCTTGGTTCAAAAAGAACCTTTCAATAATTTAGAATAAGATTATATCGGGAATTATCTATTTGTCAAGCCGCTGAATTGCCTAAAAAATATTCTAGCCAAAAATAAGCCATTGCCTA
>JAKJFY010000220.1:0-915 GCA_022704665.1 Spirochaetota bacterium
CAGGCGAGCGGCTGCAGAGTGTCCTGAACATGATGACAAAAAACAGCATCGTAGGAGTGCTAACAGGGGCGATTGTGACTATCCTGGTACAGTCGTCGTCAGCCACAACGGTGATGCTGATAACCTTTGTAAACGCAGGGCTTTTATCACTCACACAGGCAATTGGGGTCATCATGGGAGCCAATATCGGCACCACGTTGACGGGCTGGATCATTGCTGCGGTAGGAATTGCCAAATTCAGCATCATATCACTGGCGGTGCCGCTATTCGGCATTGGCTTTTTTATGTCCATCGCAAAGCGCAAATCGGATTCATTCCGCAGCTATGGAAATGCGATCATGGGGCTCGCGTTCATCTTTCTTGGGCTGGATTTTATTGAGCGAGCAATTCCAACACCATCGGCGAGCGCTCTCTTGTTTTTGCAGAATTTTTCAAAGCTCGGCTATGGGGCTATTTTAATTTCGGTCTTGGTGGGAACGGTCTTTACCATGCTGGTCAATGCATCGAGCGCAACGCTCGCCATTGTTATCGCCATGGCGTCTCAGGGAATCATCGATTTTAACATTGCTGCCGCGCTGACTTTGGGAGCCAATATCGGCACAACCTTAGATGCATTCCTTGCCTCAATCTCCACAGGTACGAATACGAATGCGAGGCGCGCCGCATGGGCGCATATTCTTTTCAATGTGCTGGGCACGGTCTGGGTTGTGATTCTGTTCAAGCCTTTTATTAGTCTTGTGGATTGGGTAGTTCCCAGTCCTATCGAACCGAAGAGCATTGGCGTGCATATCGCGATGCTTCATACGCTGTTTAATACATTGAATACCTTGCTGCTATTGCCTTTTGTGCGTCAATATGCGTCATTTCTAGAAAGAATTATTAATTCTTTCTAGAAATGACGCATATTGACGCACA
>JAKJFY010000221.1:0-914 GCA_022704665.1 Spirochaetota bacterium
TTGAAGATATCGTAGAGGGCGCGATTAGAGATAGTCACGGTTTCAAGAGCAGTGGTGGCGCGCACAGTGGCGATGCTCGGCATGATATCGAGAAGCTCCATCTCGCCGAAGGTTTGCCCCTCTTTGAGATGAGCTATTACAAGCCCCTTTTTTATTATTTCGACTTCACCGCTCAGAATAAAATAGATCTTATCGTTGGGCTGCCCTTCCACTTGCGGACATTCTCCAGCTTCGAAATGCTCTGTGCCAAGCAGAGGCTTGATCGTTTCGATCTGTTCGGGACTGATGCCCCCAAAAAGCGAGTATTTTTGAAGCTGGTCGACCTCGATCATTTTTGCTTCCTTCAAGATTGTTATGCCCTTCTCAACGTTCCCCTGATTCGTAGATCTGTCCGGCTGCCTTGGGTCCTACCGATTTGCCTGCAAAGAATAGAAGAGCGATGATGGTGAGCAAATAGGGCAGAATATAAAAGAATTCTCCTGGGAGCCCTGAAAGCAGCGGAATATCCTTCGCATAAAAAGATAGGGCTGTAGAAAACCCGAAAAAGAATCCGGCGCCGAGCACTCCGAAGGGGTTCCATCTACCGAATACCAGCGAAGCAAGGGAAATAAAGCCTGTGCCATGAATAGACACAAGGGTATACTGGATATCTGCCGTCAGCACCATTACAGCTCCGCCGAGTCCGCCCAGAGCCCCTGAAACCAGAACGCCGAAATAGCGCATTTTGGAAACATTGATACCCATGCTCGCTGCTGCTTGAGGATGCTCGCCGCAAGCTCTCATGCGAAGGCCGAGCGGTGTCTTGTACACCACAAACCATGTCAGCAGCACCATGGCAATGGCAATGTAAAATGTAGGGTACACCTGATCGAAAAACATCCTCCCAAGCACAGGAATCTTGCTCAATCCTGGGA
>JAKJFY010000222.1:0-904 GCA_022704665.1 Spirochaetota bacterium
AAGCTGTTCCTTCATAGCATTTTCTCCTCAACAAATGCTTAGATTTCCTTCTAGAAACAGCTTCAGAGTAGTGCACTTATAAACTTTAAATCCTTAAAAAACAGTGCACTTTTGATTCTTAAATGACACTTGCTCTTGACATCATGGAAGAATTCCGTCCAGTTATTACCGATCGTCTTGTGCTCTCTTTAATAAATAGAAGACAAATTGCTCCAAATGGTTTCAAAAAAGCTGAGAGCGGCGCAGTCATAATGGATGATTCAACAAGAAAGACCGTGCTTGTTGAATATCAAAACAGAAAACAAGATGAGATTTTTCATCCCTACATTGAGGAAAAAATTCTGCTTGGGCTCTTGTTCTTTGTCCAAGCAAACCTCATGGCGCGTCGCTCACCTCAACTGGGGGACCTTTGTAATGAATAACCTTCTGTCCGTTGCGCTCGGCAACATCGTGGGCGTTGTTGTGTTTGTGGGCTGTTCGTACTGGTTCGTCTACCTTAAGAAAACGACAAAGCGGCAATAGCTTGCCATGAGACTAAGACCCAAATCCCCTCGGGAAGCGTCCTAAGGGGATTTTTGAATCGCCTTACGTTACTGAGCAAACCGCTCCTTGAGTGTGGTCATTGTATAGCCGTATTGGTCCTTCATATCGCGAAGCGGCGTTGTTACGGAGATATCTGCAGGGAGTTGCAGCTTGGCGATGATTTTTGTCTCCGGGACATTTAGCGCAGTGGCAATATCTTTTATGGTCATGGTTCCTTCAAGAACAAAGCCCTCTGGCACAGCAAGTACTTGATCAGGTGCAGCAGGTGCGGCAGGTGGGGCCGCGGTTTCCGGGGTATTTGAAGGCGACGCGGCAGGTGCAGCAGGTGCCACTGGCCCTGCGGAGGCCGCTGGTTTAGCAG
>JAKJFY010000223.1:0-583 GCA_022704665.1 Spirochaetota bacterium
TCTTTGTATGCACTCCATGAATTGTAACCTCTGCCTACAACGAGCGTTATACCGTACCGTTCAGTAATGTCGGCGAACACGCCAGAAAGTGCATCTTTTTCAAGCCATACTTCTAAATAGACAGGTTGATCGTTCCAAATATCTTTTCGATATGCATGTTTTACGGTGCCCATAAAGTCAGGCAAGTCTTGCCACATGCTCACTGTACGAGGCTGGCGCACTCGATCTTCGATCCACTGCCAAGGTATAAACTCGTTTTTTCGTGAATCAGTGAGTATCCTCGATACTTTCTGGTATTCGCTAGGCTTGTTCTCGATAACGTGCCTTGATACAAGTTGGTAGTACACTTGCCTAACAGTCATAGGATGATATTCAGCTAGCACATTGTAGGCTGCCTCAATCAGTTCTATCGTTTTTCTATGCATGTTTTTTCTCCTATAAGGCGGCCAGCCGAAGCCAGCCGCAAGCTCCATCAAAATAGATACTCATCTTCATGGGAACGCTGTTTTCGACGCTATAAGTCCCGGTTTTAACGAGTTTGAGGATCCCCATATCCGCCATTGCTCGCATCACGTGCACTCAT
>JAKJFY010000223.1:599-901 GCA_022704665.1 Spirochaetota bacterium
CAAGACTTCCACTATCAATCAGCGCCAAATATCCCTTGTGAAATGCCTCGCCTCTGATGCCCTTTTGTGCTGCGTATTCCTTCAGCTCATCAAGATAGACGTGCGCGTTCGTTATAGGTAAGTTACTTTTACGCAAGTTCTCTCTATGCGCCTCGTATAGCTCTGTAGCCAAGGAAAGCAAGGTCTCACTCACTGGATCGCAGGTTTCTTTTCCAGGTAAAGCAGTTTCTCCTCTTCCAGGATCGTCAAGTTCAAAGACTTCACTTTCAGAAGTGTTCGGGTGCTCCAGGGTGCTCGTGGAC
>JAKJFY010000224.1:0-900 GCA_022704665.1 Spirochaetota bacterium
TATTCTGTATACTTATATTTGAGCTTTTTGCAGAACCTATTGTAAGGCTCTTTATAAATGATCCGGAGACCATAAGGCTGGGCGCAAGTTTTCTACGAATTCTCTGCCTTATGACGCCCATGATGGCGATAAGCTATCTCATTACAACTATGTTCCAAGCGACAGGTCAAGGCAAACGAGCTCTCACAATATCGGTATTCCGCAAAACGACTATCGATGTGCCGCTCATGTTTCTTATGGATCGGCTCATCCCCCTATATGGCCTTATGACAGTACAACCGATTGTCGACACACTGTCGGTCGGCCTTGCATTTGCACTTTATCGGGATTTTTCAAAGAAACTGGACGCTCAGACCGATCAAAGGAAATAGCATGGATTATAGTACGGTGCTTTTCGAAATGGAAAGCAGATAGCGTAAAGAGACGGACAACAACCATGTTCAATGCTCTCCAAAGCGTATTCTCCATAATCATAATGATTGCAATTGGGTTTGGACTTTCAAAGGCACGATGGTTCGAAGGCGGTGGAAACTCTCTCATTTCTCGCCTTGTAGTCAATGTGGCGCTACCAGCCTATATGATATCGAATCTCATGGGAGGATATGACAAACCGACATTACTCTCGATGCTGCCTGGCCTAGTTATCCCTTTTGGCGTGATGATCGCAAGCTACCTCATCGCCATGGTGGTAGGCAAGCTCCTCAAGGTAAAAGAGGACAGAAAAGGCACATTTCGCTCGATGTTTGCGCTATCGAATTCGATATTCATAGGACTGCCGGTCAATCTCTTGCTCTTTGGGGATAAAAGCCTTCCATATGCACTGCTCTACTATATAGCTAACACTACACTCTTTTGGACCATAGGCGTATATGGCATTTCAATGGATGGTGCGGTGCGCAA
>JAKJFY010000225.1:0-896 GCA_022704665.1 Spirochaetota bacterium
CTGTAAAATGCATTGTTTCGATGGAGCTTCCTTCAATTTGCTCTGTATAGATATTCAACGTACAAGTTGTAAAAAAACTAAAGCCTACCCCTTCTGGTTGATTCGGTATCCAAACATTTGTAAACTTCCAATTTTCTTCTACCTGCGAATATTCCGCAGGCGTCAATGCTGGAGTCTCACTTTCGTTTTCTTGATTTTCGCCACCTTCAAATAGTTCAATAGTGAACGAGCCGAGCGGGTCATCAGCTTCTACCTGCATTTTTAATTTGCCGTCAATTAAGGAGAAAGTGATTTTTACACTAAGGTCTGTAACTGGCAAAGATTCACCTTCTATATATTCATATTTTCCTATGTATACATTGTCAGAAAAATCGCCGTCGCTCATAATAAAAACGTCGCCGATTCTAATATCAACTCCATTATGATATTGGGAACCTTCAACATGAGCCTCTGGGAGAATCGAAACATGTACAGGATTATAATCCTTGCCATTAATTGTCACATTGCTGAAATCCCACTCGCCTTCGATATCCTCGATGGTGATGTTTGTGTTTTCTGTATCTGGGGGTTGATTGGGCAACCTACCAGAAATATCGCTACCACTAGCAAGCCTAACCATAGAAACCGATTCATCGCCTCCTCCTTTATCCTGTCTTTCTTCAGGAAAATAGTAGTTTAATTTCACTATAGCGCTAGTTTTCTCGGGACGCAAGGGATTTTATGGCTGTGGGTGCACGACAATTTTGTGATGATTTTTCCAAGGTGAGATGAAGAAAAGAATTGCTATCTTTTTCTGATTATTTATATTATAATCAGAAGAAGGAGGCATCTATGACAAATCAGAGACAGTCGTTGGATGAATTTACAGAGAAAAAGCAAGAGGTATTGGCAGAAAT
>JAKJFY010000226.1:0-884 GCA_022704665.1 Spirochaetota bacterium
ATCGAAGAGCGCTTTTTCTGGTCCGGCCATCATATAGCCACGCTTATCATCGATTGCATAATATTCTGCTCCCGGTGAAAAATATCGTTCTGGTATATGCAGATAGTCAAAATCACCGATGGGTGTATGGTAGCGCTTTTTTCTACGCGTAGTGACCGAGGTTACGACGCGCACCGCTTCAGGGATGAGTCCGTGCTGCTGAAGGGCGTACTCCAAGGAGACATAGGAGGGGCCATGGATGAGGTTTGCAAGGATTTCCTTGGAATAAGGGATAGCGGAATGTGAATCAATATAGAGCCCTTTCTTAATTCGAATGAGTTCGCCTGATGCAAGGAGCTTGGTGATCCTATCCCGAGGATATGCATAGTCTTTTAGATGCTCCATAAGCTGAAGGTAGTCGAGTTCTGGATACTCAAACTTAGAATACTGCATCAGATAGCCTCGGATTTTGTCCTCAATGTCGACAATATATCGACATTCGAGTCAAAAATCAAGAGGACGGGATGGATGGGATAATGTTTGGACAGGATGACAGGATAAGATAAGGATGAACGGGATTTTTGTTTGGGGGAAGGAAAGGGACGGGATGACGGGATGAAGACAAGATTGACGGGATTTTTGTTTGGGAAAAGAAAGAAGAAAGAAAGAGGGGTGGCGGCTCGCTTTGGATCAAGGCCTTTGGGCCGGAATTGGCTTTGGATCTTCTTTTTTCTTCCTGAACTAAAAAACATCCTGTCAATCCTGCAAAATCCTGTCATCATATCGAAGTATTCATCCCGTTGAAGATTCTGCTGCATTTTGTTCATTCCAATAACCAATAATAGACCAAAAATGGTTATTGCACTATTCAATTTTCTTGAAATCGTGCTATACTTCAATCATGG
>JAKJFY010000022.1:0-25766 GCA_022704665.1 Spirochaetota bacterium
ATGTTGGGCTCGAGTACTTGGAGGATCCCGTCTGGGGCTTGAGCGCCATGGCAAAACTAAAGCGGATGTCACCGCATGTGCCACTTGCATCCAATATGGCATGTTTCTCTTACGATGATATAGCTCCTACCGCCTTCCTCGACGCGGTCGATGTGGTTCTTGCAGATCCGCATTGGTATGGCGGCTTAAGAGCAACAAAAGAGCTCGCACGGCTCTGCGAGACCTTTGGTTTCGATATGGGCATGCATTCTGGAACGGAGTTCGGTGTGTCCCTTGCAGCCGTGCTTCATCTTGCTGCTTCGTTTCCGGCCATCCACCATGCTCCCGATGTCCATTATCATTATCTCAAGGATGATATCATCGAAGGGGGCCCGTTTCGATATGTAGATGGTGCAATTTCTGTGCCGAAAGGTCCTGGCCTTGGCGTCAAACTCGATAGGCAGAAGCTTGCTTACTACCATGAAACCTATGAGAAGTATATAGCTGCCATAGCAGGAGCGCCGAGCATGGAGCCGATCTACACGAAGGCAAGGTGGTGAGATGGATAAAGCATTAGTTACCGGAGCTGCAGGCTTTCTCGGCAAGCATCTCGTAAACCGTCTCCTTGAAAGAGGCGATAAAGTGCGAGCGCTTGATATTTCTGTGCCAGAAGGCCTGCCAGAAGGCCATATCGATGGCGCTGAATTGATGGCTGCTGGTGCCCATGGAAAGGGATGGATAGCTGGAGATATCCGCGGCGCCGAGTGGATCGCTGCCGACATTCGCGATGCCGAAGCCGTAGCTTCAGCTTGCAAAGGTATGGATACCGTGTATCACCTTGCTTCTCTCATCCCACAGCGTAAAGCGAATGTAGAAACAATGAGGGCAGTCAACATAGGCGGTACAAAGAATGTGCTAGATGCGGCACGCAATGCTGGCCTGCGACGCGCTGTCTATCTATCGAGCGCAGAGATTTTTGGTGTACCAAAAGTGGTCCCTTGCCCCGAGGATGGCGAGCTTGCACCTCTAGGAGAATATGGCAGGAACAAAATCGAAGCTGAACGACTTTGCCGTGAAGCTTGCGCAGCGGGTCTTCCTGTCGTCATGTTGAGGCCTCCGACTATTACAGGGTCTGGCCTCAATGAGCCCTTTATCTTGAGCCTTTTATCCGCTATCCAGAAGGGAAAACCCGTGACCCTTCTTGGTAAAGGAACAAATAGATTTCAATTCATTCATGTCGATGATGTTGTAGATGCATGCTTGCTCGCTGCCGAGCATCCAGATGCAGCTGGAGAAGCATTCAATATTGGTGGAAAGGATGTGCCAAGCATAGCTGAATTGGTTCACCTAGTTGCCTCGGCGGTAGGTTCGCCATCGAAGGTGAAGCTTATTCCTACAACGCCAGCAAAGATAGCCATAGCCCTCTTGAGGCCTTTCGGTGCTGCCCCATTAGAGCCCGAGCATGTCGCTATAGCGATCTGCGATTATGTTTTCGATTGGTCTAAAGCACAGAGGATGCTTGGCTGGGAACCTCGCTGGAGTGTAGCTGATGCGCTTATCGACACCTATCGGTCTATTTATGGAGGGTAATTCATGAGTCTAGTGGATAATGCCTCTAAGGCTTTAGTCTCAGGCCGCATTCCTTCGCCTCTGGTTCGCGGCGCAGCTCATGTAGTTGTCGCGATCCTTAGCGCTAAAATGCGTATAGATGACGCGAAGGGTTCAAGGCGTGCGACAAAAGCCGCCTTAAAATTGCCTGCTGAGTCCACTTCGGAACATCCATCTGTATCTGTGCCCGAGAAACTATATTTTGTGGATGGATATCATGGTGGCGTGATTTTCTGGGACTGGCTCATTTTGCCAGGAGGAGGTCTCTGGCGAACCTATAACTGGCCTCTCTGTGTACGACCTGTCATAAAGCGTGCGCTCCATGATTCTCGATTCAAGGTTGTATTGGATTTCGATGCTTACACCTACGAATGGATGGCAAAACACGATTCACACGCAACGAGCCTTCTTCGCAGCGCCCTGGATGCCAGTGTACTCGAAATCGTAAATGGGACATATGGTCAACCATTTGGCTGTGCAGAGAGCGGAGAGTCTTTCATCAGGCAGCTCGAACTAGGCAATAGAGCCATCGAGGCCGCGCTCGGTTCATCACCAGAGGTATTCTATTCGCAAGAACCAACGTATTTTGCTCAGCTTCCGCAGATCCTGTCCCTGATGGGCTATTCAGGAGCTGTCTTCAGAACACAATGGGCCGCTTTTGGCACAGACCCAGCCCACGATGCGGATCTTGTCACATGGGTGGCTCCTGATGGCAGCGAGATTCCTACGGTACCTCGATATTCCTTTCAGAATTACAAACGGCAGCTCGAGCATCACCCTGGCCTTGCTGCAGGTTCCCTTGGGATAGGAGATAAACCCGATTGGGCGCCTGAAAGCTTCCCGGCTTTTCTGGAGGCTGCTTCAGCGTGTGGAATTGCACACCCCTTTATTTCGGATCTAAAAGATGTAAATCTTCCCGAAGCGCCTTTGCCTCGTGCTACAGAGATTGTAGCAATGAAGAATATCGTATTCACGAGGCCTAAGGACTATCTTCGAATTGCGAACCCGCCACAGGAAAAAGTCTCTCATGGCCCGCATGATACGCCGTGCACACTACCCTGGGGCTTAGAGGCTGACGATGTCCCGAGATCAGTGGCAGCAGCGGAATCAGCCCTTCGCGTCGCAGAAAGTCTCGATGCTGTGCTCCACCTTCTCAAGCCTGAATACGCGAGCGCTGAGCCATCGCTTACGGATGCATGGAAATCCCTGTGTATTGCTCAACAGCACGACCTCTATGTCTGCGGTCCCTGGCTTTCGCTTGCCCATAGGCAGCCTATGTGGCGTGTCGCGGTAGACTTTGCGGAGCACGCGCGCAAAGAGGCGGAGCGAATAACTTCAGAAACAATGGCAAGCATTTCAACTGACCCTTCTAGCGGCATTCTTGTCTTCAATGCGGCTTCATACGAACGCCGCGATTATGTCGAAGTCAAAATGCCAAAGGCAGCACTACCTCAAGACAAACCGCAAGGGAAAAGCGAACTTTGCGCTTATTCCAACGATGAACTATATTTATGCCAGCTCATCTCAGAAGACGAATCTGAGATATGTCTTGGTTTTGTACCAAAACTGCAGGGCCTCTCCCTCAAGCATTTTTCTCTTATGCAAGTACCTACACAGCATAGTGAAACAGAAGACAGCATAAGCCCTCCATTCACTATATTGCCTACAGCTAAAGATGGCCTTACCTTGTACTCTTCTTCTGGAGAAAAACTAATCGAGGGCCTCTGCTTCACCTGTGTGCGCGATGGCAAACCTTACAATTCGCTCTTATCTACGAAAGCGGCAAAATGGGTCGCCAATGGGCCTGTTTTCTATTCACTCGAAGTGGAAGGCAATGTGGCTGATCTACCCTTCATCCTAACTCTAAAAATATACTCGGGTGTAAAAAGAATAGACGCAAGCGTTCGCTTCGATTTCGGAGATGGCCCGACATATCTGGGACCTCAAATGGATGACTACCCACCAGGCACGCCCTATTCGATACATGACGAAGCAAAACTCTGTGTTTCCTTTAATGTCCCTGCTGAGTGCATCTGCTGCAAATCTCCATTCTGGATATCAGAGGTCTCTGGTGAGCGCATAACAGGTGCGCCATGGATTAGCCTCGAATCTGATGAGAGAAAGCATCCCGGAGAACACAAGAGAGAGCATCTTGCTTTCATCAATAGAGGCAACAGAGGCTATCATTGGAACAAAGAAGAGCATAGGCTTCGCCAGGTCCTCGCCTGGGCTCCCAGAGAGTGGATCTATGCAAGCGACGACTCCTTTACACGAGGGAAATCAGCCTTCACAGCCTTGTCGGGCACACGCACCTTCGAGTTTGCTATCGCTCCCTATGCGGACCGGATAGAAGCAGAAAGACACTCAATGAACTATGCTACACCCCTGATAGCGATTTGGCAGGACTCAAGCGAAGCAGAAGCATCTAAATCTGCTCCGACAAGCAACACAACGCCCTCCGATCATATTCAGTCCTCCAGCGCCCTCGCGGTAGATTCAGAGAAAATATTTGTCACAGCCTTCTTGGTACAAAATGGGAATATCATCGCAAGGCTCTGGAATGCTTCCGGAAATGAAGTGACGAGCGCACTCCAAAGCCATTCCAGCATCCCTCTTTTCGAGAAGGTCCCAGGCTCAAGATCAAGCTCAGAAAGCGCATCGTGGCGAAACATCGAAGACAATAAGCTTTCTCTGCGCCCATGGGGAATTCATACACTGAAGATAGGGTGAGCAAGCTTAATGTGCATCAATTCAAAAAGGGCACAATCTTGCACAACCTTAGATTCATCAATCTAGAAAACTGAAGATTCAGAAGCTTCGCGTTCTTCGAATGCAGCTTCAGCATTATCGAACTCATAGGAAAGAGAAAGGTATCCGCTGCTTGAGCTTGTTGCGTTTGCTTCGAGCATAATATTTGCAACTGTAGATGACATATCTGCTCCAGTCTCATCATCCCAGAATGCTGCAAGTGTCCTTTCTTTTTGTTTGAGACCCATCATCCAGTCGTTTGGTTCTTTCCAGATGCTTCCATACTTAAGAAAATCAAAAACTTTGCTTGGACCATAGACCGCTTCAATCTGTTTTCGTATTTTATCAAAGTCCGATTTGAGCTCCGTGCCGAATGAAGAAATTGTTTTGCTTTTGCTAAAAGCAACTATTTTGTAAACTCCTAAAGTGGGACTTATAAGCGCCACATATCTATCAAAAGAAGGGTGAACTTTTGGAGGCTGGATTTCATATCCAATCCCGAATTCTTTGGCTGGAGCACCTGATATACTTTCGATTTGCTGCAGCGTCATACCCATTTCGATTCCGAAAGGTCCTGCATTCGCGAGAGTCGTGACTAGACCAATAAAGATGATAATTGCGATAGGCCTTATTCTTTTCATTGCTATCCTCCTCTAGGCTTCTTGTTACATTCTTATTACATCAGGAAGGACATAAAATGTCCCTAATCGAAAAAATTCTGTCTAATAGAAGTCTCAAAATACCATTTAAGAATTAGAAGAGCTTAAAATACATTGAATATACCCATAACAACTACCAATTCTATTATTGCTTTCCCATAATTTTGAATCTAAACTAGAATAAAACTAGGAATCTACCTGAAAGGAGGTCTTATATGAAACGCACAGTTTTTGTCGGACTGGTATTCCTATTGGCCCTGCTTCCTGCCTTATATGCCAAAGGCCCAGACCCAAAAGAAGCAGCCATTGCATCACAACTAATCTTGTGGAGCGCGGCGGCCGAAGATGAAGCCGAAGCATTGGTAAAAGCATTCAATGCTAAACACCCCGAAATAAAGGTCAGCATCATACGAGCGGGCTCAGGTGAACTGATAACCCGTCTCAATGCCGAACAGCCACGGCCACAAGGTGATATTCTATTAGCCATCGCAAAAGAAACATTCGACGAGCACTATAATCTATTCCGTCCATATAGGTGTGCAAATCACGATTCAATACCACCAACTGTCCGAGATAAAGCCGAAGTTCCTCGATATTATGGTTTTTCGATGCCATTGCAAGCATTCATTGTGAACACCAAACTCCTAAAGCCCGATCAATATCCGAAAAAATGGATCGATCTCACAAACCCAAAATACAAAGGCGAGATCATACTTGCAAATCCAGCTCTTTCTGGTTCTGCATATTCCCAAATCTATATGATATATAAACTCTATGGTGAAGACGCATTGAAGAAACTGGCAAAGAATGCCGTTTTTGTTGCAAGCTCAACAGCTGTTCCCGAATCGGTTGCCCGTGGAGAATATGCCATAGGCGTTACGGGAGAGGCAAATATTGCTAAATATATCCTGGAGGGAGCCCCTGTAACATATGTCTATCCTGAAGAGGGTACGGGAGCACGATTTGACGCTTCTGCAATTATAGCAAATGGTCCTAATCCTAAAGCAGCAGAGTTGTTTATGGATTTTGTCACTACGCCAGAGACTTTTAAGATCATTCTCAATACGCGTCAACGGCGCGTAGTAGTCGATTATCTTCCAGGCCCAGGACCATTGCCGTCTCTCGATAAGATTAAACTCTTCGATTATGATGCTGTAGAAGCTGGTGCCCTGCGAGATGAATTGACATCCAAGTTTTCCGACTGGATCCAGTAAACCTTTGTTATCTTGCATCGCCTCATCGAGGAGAGAGCCTTATGAAACAACCCCTGCAATATGACAGGGTGAATAAGATTTTCAATGAAGGATCAAAGCATGCAGTACATGCTTTGCGCGATGTTTCTTTTGCAATAGATGCAGGGGAACTCTTCTGTTTGCTTGGTCCCAGCGGATGTGGAAAGACCACTCTTCTACGATGTACAGCAGGGCTCGAGTCTATAACTAGCGGGCATATTCTATATGGAGATAGCGATATAACCAAGATTCCGCCCTATCGAAGAAACATCGGGATGGTGTTCCAGAGTTTTGCGCTTTATCCTCATATGAATGTATTTGAAAATGTCGCCTATGGACTGCACGTGCGGAAGCTAGATGATAAAGAAGTCAAGCGAAAGGTTAATCAGATAATGGAACTTGTGGGGCTTACCGATGTCCTAGAGCGGAATCCAAGCCCTACTGCCCTTTCCGGTGGGCAGCAGCAACGCGTTGCTATTGCGCGCGCTCTGGTCTATGACCCAGATGTTTTGCTCCTAGATGAACCGCTTGCTAATCTAGATGCAAAACTACGTAGGTATATGAGGGCTGAGATTCGAAGAATCCAAAAGGCTACGAATATCACAACGATCTTTGTTACGCATGATCAGGAAGAAGCAATGGCGGTAGGAGATCGGCTTGCTGTGCTTAGAGATGGTGTGGTTGAACAAATAGGCACATCAAACGAGCTTTACCATAATCCTTGCAATGCCTTTGTTGCCAATTTCATTGGGAAGATGAACTTTTTCTCTGGGCAGGTGCTTGAATACGACAGCGATACGGTGACGGTTTCCCTATATGATGGCACATTGCTTCCAATACGCAGAAATAACTACAGGGCATCAACCAAGCCAATAAAAGGCGATATGATCATGGTTGCAGCAAGGCCTGAGCACTTATCGATAAGCATTCAGGCCTCTGGCCCTTCTATTGCCGGTCAAGTGTCCATCATCCAGCATCTAGGACATATTGTGCGCTATGAAGTGGATGTTCCTCCTGAGTTTTCTGATCAGCCATTGGAAATCGACATGGAGGGCCTTGTAGAATCAGTGAGAGAGAAAGATAACGTTAGGGTCGCCTTCGATCGACAGAAAATTGCTGTGTATGGGAGCGATGAATCGAGATGAGAACCGCATCATTTCCCAAAAATATTGTTATAGCAATAAAGCGCTTCTTTCAAAAAGACTTGACCCCTTACATCATATTCGCTGTTCCTCTCATCTTTCTCATGATTTTTCTCTTTTGGCCTTTAGCAAATACTTTTATTAGGGCATTCATGGACAAAGGCTCTAAATTCGATCTATCACATTTAAATCTGAACAACTTTCGCAAGTTCCTGGAATCGCCTCTCTATCAGAAAAGCCTACGCAATTCTTTTGTGCTCAGTATATCTGTTATGGTGTTTTCCCTGCTTATTGGTATACCCATGGGCTATATTGTTGCAAGAGTGAAAATTCCAGCAAAGAATCTGCTCCTTTCGCTCGGTATTTTGCCTGTCATCATGCCATCATTCGTAGGTGCTTTCTCATGGATCATTCTTCTGGGGCGGCAGGGTGTGCTTCGGCACGCATTAAATACTATTCTCTTACCGATTGGGATCGAGCTTCCGCCCATCTATGGTATGTTTGGAATGATTCTTACAATGGCACTTACCTATTATCCATTTGTGTTCCTTTTAAGCTACAGTGCATTCTCTTCTGCAAACCCTTTGCTAGAAGAAGCAGCAATGCTTATGGGAGCTAGTAAATGGAGGATATTCCGAACTATAACCTTCCCGCTTATTCTTCCCAGCATTGGAGCTTCTGGGCTACTCGTATTTATCCGTTCCATTGGAAGCTTTGGCATACCTGCAATAATTGGAGGCCAACAATACGTATTGCCAACCCTCATTTATTTCCGTGTCAATGGCTTTTGGGATCTGAATGGTGCTTCAGCAATAGCTGTGGTGAATGTGATTATTACTGGAGCTGTTTTGATGCTGCAAAAATATGTCGTAAGCAAGCGGGAATATGAAACTATCACAACATCACGATCAGAACAGAAGCTTTATAGCCACTGGGTAGCCAAGCTTTTTGGTACCGTTTTTTGTCTTCTCGTGCTGATTCTGTCGCTTGCACCGCAGATAACCATAATTATTATGTCCTTTTTCGAAAAGTGGCATGGCTTGACACCAGAAGGTTTCACTCTTAAGAACTATACGCGCATTCCCCAAGTATCGCGGCGAGAACTCATGAATTCGATCTATCTTTCTTCGATGGCGACATTTCTCACTGCCATTCTTGGAAGCATTGTTGCTTACATAACAGAACGAAGAAAGCCAAAAGGCTCAGCAATATTAGATATGGCAATCATGGCTCCATTTGTGCTACCAGGCACAGTAGTTGCAGTTGCCCTTATTTCAGCATTCAGTGGCGATTCTATCATCTCTCTTGGAGGGACATTTAGTATCATTATAATTGCATATATGATCAGGCGTACACCCTATGTATATCGTTCTGTCGTGGCAAGCCTTACACAATTAGATCCGAAATTGGAAGAATCTTCTATCATTGCAGGCGCTACCTGGTTCTATACTTTCAGACGTGTGAGCCTTCCACTCATATTGCCAGGTATTATTAGTGGTTCGATTCTAACCTTCACCACATTGCTCCAGGAGCTAAGCACGACGATTCTTCTCTATGGTCCAAAAACCCGCACTGTTCCCATACAGATCTATGCAGCGGTCGCGGATGGCAAGATGGGAGAAGCAAGCGCATTGTCTACAGTCCTGCTCGTCGTAGTATTTATTATCGTATACCTGATGAATACCTTTCAGGGAAACAAGATGGCGGATAGCTTCAAAATGGGCTAAATCGATGACTATATCGCTAGACGCACATAGGCTCTATCATCGAAAGAGACATTCCCCTTTACCAAGCCCTTGGTACTGCGAAACTCACGATAGCAAAGAGGATCAATTTCAAGAATGTACGCAAGATAGGCTTCTGTCTGTTCAAGTGTAGGATAAAGGGAAGGATATCCATCGCTTGCAAGGACTATCTCGGTCGTCTTTTCGTCAACAGGAATAACCGCTGTATGTCTAGGCGCTTCTTCGCTTATGCCATCGAGAACATAATATGTAAAAGGGCAATTATACGATGAGTTCTGCAGAAAAGTTTGCCTGATTAGAAAGCTAAGTATCTGTTCGCGGCATACATCGTGCTCTAAAAGCTGTTCCTCTGTTGTACCCTGAGATAGCTCTATGTGAATAAGAAACGAACGCAAATCGCTAAGAAGCTTATCGGCTTCCTTAGAAAACTGGTATATCATCCCATTGGCTAGAGCCATGCAATCCCCTAGAAACCATAGCTCACGCTGCACCGAATTATAGATAACACAAGAAGCAGTGAAACGCTGGGAAGGATTCTTCTTCATTACTTCCAAACATCCCGAATTACAATAACTATCATAAATCACTTTATTGATGCTCTCGAAAGCGTCAGGTGCCGATAATTGGGGCGATAGCTCTCCAATGGCCTTCTTTATCAGCTCCATGGCGATTTTCCCGGGAGCATCGAAGTCTAACTGCACGGCATTTTTATTGGTCACCCCATCTATTACTGCTGCAAAACAATCGGTCATAACAAATCCGTCCTCGCAAGTCTCCTCCACTCCTGTTTTAGATTGGAGATATTGTTCTATTATCCGCATCTTTTGCTCCTTAGCTTCCTTCCTTTCGCTTATATAGTAAAATACAATACCAGAACAAAACTGAGGAGGAAAGAGCCAATGAGAATTTGTATTTATGAGAACGATATTGATCTAGGCAGACATTCAGCAATGATGGTTTCCATGCATATTCGTAGGGCACTTCAGGAAAAGCAAGAATGTTCTATAATTTTAGCAACCGGAACAAGCCAATTCGCTATGCTGGATTCACTCGTAAAGGATAATGATATCGACTGGAACAAAGTAGAGGTTTTTCATCTAGATGAGTATGTAGGCATACCCGATACATACAAGGCAAGTTTCCGCAAGTATTTGCGAGAAAGATTTGCAGAGAGAGTGTCTGGATTGCGAGCTTTTCACTACATTCAGGCCAATGCCAATGATCTTTCTGATGAAATAGCTAGACTTTCTGATTTAATAAGCTCCAAGAACATCGATGTTGCATGCATTGGCATTGGAGAGAATGGGCATCTTGCCTTTAACGATCCTCCAGCAAACCTCGATACGAAAGAGCCATATTTGATAGTTCAACTCGATGAAGCATGCAGGCGGCAACAGGTCGGAGAGGGATGGTTCGATGATATATCTAAAGTTCCCATGCAAGCTATTTCTATGAGCATTCCCCAGATACTCAAGAGTGAATGCATAATCTGCACAGTCCCGGATAAAAGAAAGGCCGAGGCTGTGCGCATGGCAGTAACCGCTCCGATCGATGCAATGCATCCCTGCGCATCGCTCAGAATGCATAAGAATTGCTATTTGATGCTAGATCATTCTGCAGCTTCCCTGATTTTCCCTTTGTCATGAGCATATCATTATGACCATCAAGGCTATGAATTCCTATGGAACCCTGATAGATCTGCAGGTCAATGGATATGGAGGAATCGATTTTTGCGCACAAGATCTTACTGTCCAACAGGTTATTTATGCCTGTAAACTTCTCCAATCAAAAGGAACTGGCCGATTTCTTGCCACTCTTGTAAGCTCTCCACAAGAGATGTATGAACGCAATTTAGCAATCATCAAACAAGCAATGCAAAAGGATGAGACCGCAGCGCGTCTCATTGCAGGCTTCCATATCGAAGGACCCTTTATCTCTGAAAAAGATGGTGCCCGGGGTGCGCACGATAAGAGATTTATATGTAAACCTGACAAGAGAATGCTTAAATGCATTCTGAAAGCTGGAAGACCTCTTGTTAGAATATTGACTGTGGCTCCTGAGTTGACAGGCATAGAGGATATTATTGCTATGGCGAAAGATGAAAACATCATCGTATCCATGGGTCATACCTTGGCTGATGCTAGCCAGATCGAGAGAGCTATCGAGAAGGGGGCTTCATGTGTAACGCACCTGGGTAATGGGATTCCTCTTATGCTTCATAGGACTGACAATCCTATTTTTGCCTTTCTTGCATATACCGGGTTGACAATTATGCTCATAACGGATGGCCATCACCTTCCTGTTCCCTTCATCCGGACGGTGATACGAGCCTGTGGCGTAAATAATATAGTTGTGATCAGCGATTCCGCACCACTTGCGGGAATGCCTCCTGGATCCTATGTTTCCCTCGGTGGAAATGTCGTTCTTGAACCAAATGGAAGGCTTTTTATTCCTTCTCAAGGATGCCTCGCTGGCTCTTCGGCATGCATCGCTGAATGCGCAAACTATCTCAAAGATTATGTCGGCCTTTCAACAGATGAAATCAAACAAATTACAAGCACTAATCCGATGCGTTTGCTTGGAGAAGATGGATAGTACATTGAATTGAAAAACACTATATAAAATCGATGTGCAATAGATTATCTCTTTATCCTAGCCATCCTTTGGCCAGCTGCGCTTCTAGGTATTCAAAGACATCGGCAAGCTCATCGAAGCGGAGAATGGCTCTCGAATCCAGGTGGGTCGGCATGTTGTTGACGATAACGATTTGGCCGCCATGCTCGAGGGTGTACTGGGGCAAAGAGGCAGCTGGATAGACCAGTAAGCTTGATCCAAGTACAAGCATAAGATCGGCTGCCGTCGCCTCGGCGCGTGCTTCGCGCAGCGCCTGCATGGGCAGGTTTTCACCAAAGAAGGTGATTTCGGGCTTGAGTATGCCGCCGCACTTAGCGCAGCGTGGAATACCTCCTGAGCGCACAATTTTAGCCGCTTCGTCGAAGGTCATAGTCCAGCCGCAAGTGCGGCATCGATGAATCTGCGGTGTGCCATGTATCTCTATCACCTTTTGGCTGCCTGCTTTTTGATGTAGAAGGTCGATATTCTGGGTTATCACCGCCTTAAGAAGGCCCCTTTTTTCAAGAGCAGCCAATACGCGGTGCACGACAGATGGCTCTTTTTCGTCGAGATTATAGATAAAATCCCTCGTCATCGAGTAATAAAAAGAAGGATCTTCGTCGAATACTTCTATATCGAAGATTTTCTCGGCGTTTACATCTTGATAGAGCCCGTTCTTGCCGCGGAAGTCTCTGATGCCCGAAAGGGTACTGACACCCGCTCCAGTGAAGGTTATGCAGTGTCGAGACTGTTCGATCAAGCTTTTGAGCGACTCGAGATTTCGAGTCAAGGTTTGGTCATTTTTATCATTCATATAAACAAATATACCTGCCAATGGCTATCTTGTCAGCACTTTAAGCAGAATCGCGATATAGCTTGCAGCTTGTCATATTTCGATATATTCTTTTCTTAGCTTGAGATAAGCTTTATCTTGGATTTATTGATTTCCTTTGGAGACGCCTTGTGGATGTTCAGGTCTTGCCAAAACCCGCGACCAAACTCATAGCAACAAGGCTCCTTCAGCAGACAACATTCTGGAGCAAAGTCAAGTCTCGTCTTGGATGGTCGGCCTTGGCTTGCGATTTGAGAGTTGATGGAATTCCATCGGGAGACTTGCTTTTGCTGCGACGGGAAGTAAGCCCCGGGGTAAATATTGCTTATGCTCCATTTGGGCCAGAATCGCTTCCCGATAGCGATCAGAGAGGGCTCTATCTCTCCGTACTTTCTTCAGAACTTCAGGAGCTTCTTGGTCCGTCGTGTATGTTCATCCGCTGGGATCTGCCTTGGGAGTCCCCCTATTCAGAAGACGAAGATCGCTTCGATGACAAAGGAAATTGGTTAGGCCCGCCCGAAACTCGCCTTCGCGAGCTGCGTATGAACTGGGGCGTTTCTGGTTCGGCAGTGCGCAAAGCACCAAGCGATATCCTTCCTCCAGATACAATAATCATCGATCTAAATAGAGAAGAATCCCAGATCCTTGCCGCAATGAAACCAAAGACACGCTACAATACGCGACTTTCCTTTCGACGGGGTGTACATGTACGACATGGAAAAGCCTCTGATCTCGATATCTGGATGAAATTGTACGAGCAGACAGCCAGGCGAAATGCAATTGTATATCATGATAGGCGCTTTTTCGAAGCGCTCCTTGTTCAGCGCTGCCGCGATGCGACTGTTCATCTTCTCATCGCAGAAAAGCAGAGTATTCCACTTGCCGCAATGTTTCTATCGATTTCTGCGGATAGAGCGACATATCTATACGGTGCATCATCTGACGAAGGGCGCAGCCTCATGGCTCCTTATGCTCTGCAATGGACAGCGATAAAAGAATCGAAACAGCATGGTTGCCATAGCTATGACTTGTTTGGCGTAGCGCCTGGGCCCAATCCTGAACATCCGCTCTATGGTCTTTATCGCTTTAAGGCTGGCTTTGGGGGTGAAATGATACATCGGCAGGGTTCATGGGATTATCCATACGATTCTCGTTCGTACGAGTACTATATCGCGCAAGAGTCGACGGCTCAGGGATTTCATCTATGAGGAAGCGTCGCTTCAAGTGCGCCTATCGAAAACTTTAGGGAATCGGCAATAGCCCCTCAGCCTGCATTTCCCAATCTTCATCCTCCCAATCCTGGGCCATTAGCGACATAGCCAATAGAAGCGCACCGTTGCCCGGCAGATACACAGGGATGTCGGTACGCGGTAGCTGAGGGTTGTGACCATTCGCTCTATAGCTGTTCTTGGGCGTTTGCATAAGAAGAAGATCGATTGCATCCTTCTTCCTTCCTAGGCGAAAAGCGGTCATGGCCATTGCAGGAAAATCCCAGCCCCAAAGGGATTCTAGATTCCAGGTCTTCAAAACCATATCTAGAGTATTGGACATCATAGTCTTGTCTACCGATTGGCCTGGCAGCATTCCCAGGGCAAAAAGCATCTCCGGGTGGTCGGATGCAAATTGATTGTAGGTCTTGGGACAGTTCTCATGTGCAAGATATAAATGACTCACCTTATCTACTGGAAGCGAAGCTAGCTGAGCGGCTACTTCTCTCCATTTTGAGTTTACAGGCAGATCCAACATCTCGAAAAAGTAGATCGCCGCAAATAAACCCCAACGCCAGTATTCCACCTCGAAGGGCGGATTGAGTGTATCCTCTGGCCTATGATTTTCCTGCGCAGGGATGAGAGGAGGTCCAAGATCATAGCGCTGTTTAGACTCGTTCCATTGGGCAAAGCTGGCCATAAAGTCCGCCGTTGCTTCGATGATATCCCTATATTCATAAAGGATCTGTCGATCCGGATAAGCCCTTCTTAAGAGCTCGATGTACATAAGCGGATGAGGCTGCTGCCAGCAAAGAAGTGGCCCAATTGGCGAGGGACTATCTCTTCCCGATGGATCGGTCATCTTTGGCCATCTAGCGCCTATATACCCTTGTTCTTGTGCTCGCTTTTTTGCGGAAGGCAGGATAAATCTATACCATTCGAAACTTCGCTCGAATAACTCTGGTTTTCCCCATACGATGAAGTGCGCGGCATGCCAGTAATGCATCTCCAAATGGAATTTGCCATACCAGCTATTGCAGGTTAGCCCCGTCTCTGCAGGCGGATATGATCCAGCGCACTGGATAGCGGTGAGATATCGGGAAAGAATTATCCTCCGCTCGAGCTCCATTGCCCTCTTGTCTCGGCTCTCGATGAGCTCTATCGCTCCTCCAGTCGACCAGAATTCTTCCCAGTGTTGAGCAGCCCTATCGCTTATAGAACGAAAAGACGGCAAGGGCTCATCGATTTTCTTTGGAGAGAATTGCGCTACTATATCGAGCTGTGGCCCCACGCTCGCAATAATGAATTCATGCATACTTTTCTGATTGATATATGCATTGCCTCTTGCTCCAGCCTTTATTTGAACAAAATAACCCTCGCTATCTAGAATTCTTTCGAGCAAAAGCGATTCTCCGTTCTCTTGCCTGGAATTCTTGCTATGTTCCAAAACAATGGTGTTATGGCGCTTTTCGGCTTTCCAATCGGAAGCATCGATTTCATGTGAACCATAAGGAAAGGCGATGCGCACAGCAAGGCGACCCTGGTCAAGAAGTGGAGAAAAAACATGGACCCCCAATGTATCCGCTTTAGGATCGCAGATAGTATAGACCTCGACAGGATGATCCTTATAGGAAAATTGGCTATGCAACTCGCCTTTCCATAGATCGAGAATCTGTTCAATATCAGATATATACTGAAATTCCAGCTCTTTCGCCTCAAAGACAAAACCGACTCTGGCGAGATTGAATCTGTGCGGATTCATTCTAAGCTCATTGAATAACTCTTCTTGGCCTGTTGAATCGGTCATATAGCCGCCAGTTTTTCTAATTGGATCGAAGTAGCTCAGCCTGAGCCTTTTTTCATCACGAGGACAATCTTCGCGTTCCGGATAAGAATGGAATCCCCACTGTGACATGGTGCAAAGGGGCGTTATGCCAGGCATATCGGAAATCAGACTCTGTAGGCCAGTTATATCCACAGTAAAGGCGAATTCGCCATTGCCGACCGATAGAGGAGAGAATGGATCATAGCTGCGAATAACTGGGTTATGTCTGCGAACAAGAGAGCGCCGGTCAATGGCCATGAACTATAACTCCTTGCCAATAAGAGCGATGCTTGTATCCGATAGTGCTATTTCCCGATAATGAAAGCGCTCATAGGGAGTTTCATTGGGAAAATGATAAGCCAGGTATGTTTTTCCATCTAGGCCATGAAAAATCATGCCATGACCTCGGCCCCCTTCGATGAGAGGCTTCGATTCTTGAAGCCATGGGCCAGTGAGTTTTCCTGATTGAGATCGAGCATATCCCATTGCATAGCCTGATTCCCCAATACTAGACCAGAGCATGAAGAGCGTTCCACTCTTTGAGCAATAGAGGAAAGGTCCATCGGTGACTCGAGCATCTTCTAGGCCTGAGCCGTCGCGTCTTTTCATTTTCTTTGTCCAAGATGCGTCCGAACCTCGGAAAAGCAAAATAGGCTCGGCTTCTAGCCTATCGAAATCGATCGAAAGAGGCGCTGCCCAAATTTCGCCATCATTTACCTCGATCCATTCCCGAGAAAATACCAACCAAGGCTGACCTTCTTCTTCCCAGAGGGTTCCATCTAGGCATTCCCAGCCCGATGGGGTCACAGGCTCATTTGAATGCATTACAAATGGCCCAAAGGGATTAGCCGCTCGGAGAATTTGCGTTGCCCGTTCATGTTCAGGCGACTTGAAACTCGCAAGCATGTAGTATGATTCTCCATACTTGTAGACTTCTGGCGCCCAAAAATTATGGCTTGCCCAAAAACCTAACTGAGGCCTAAAAACAGGATATGGCCCCTCCCATTCTTCTAGATCCTCGCTCATGTACGCATCGAAGCCGATACCTGGCGCCTTCCAGGGGTCGCTATCGGTAGTCCCATATAGGCAATATCGCTTCTCATCTTGTAATGGCAGCACGAATGGATCGCGTATTTGAATATCCTTTCTCTTCATGGCTTTCTCTTTTATATGTTGCGCGTGAAGTCTAAATTCCTAAGATAATAGCATAATAACAGATATGTTTTTGCACGGCAATTCTATTCGATGTGCCAATCTGTTCATCTTTTTCTCTTTTAATGAACCATGATAGCCCATAGACAAGAGCTCTTTGCTAATGCAAGAAATAATCATGTTCGCTTCAAAATACGATTTTTCTTTTCGGACTCGTTAAAAAAGATCCTTAAGCTGAATATTAATATTATCATATATATAAGACGCTAGTTTCCAACATTTAATGTTATCTTGAAATGTCAATAATAGATATCTATTGTCAATAATTTACATGGTATTTTACCGAAAGAGTTTTAATAATAGAAATCAGAAATGCGCTTTAATTGATAAGGTCAATCGGCTCTTATGGGTAACTTGGCACGGCATATGAAGTTTGCAGGCTTTAGGCCATGGATTCATGGAAGAGAAAGAAAATGAACAAGAGAGCTAGGAAGAAGGCTATCCGCGAAAACCTGACATCGTACGCTTTCCTCGTCCCATGGCTACTCGGCTTTTTCGTTCTGACTCTCTACCCAATGATATATTCGTTTTTTTTGTCCTTCACCGAATTCAACATCCTTCAGCCTCCTAAATGGATTGGCCTGCGCAATTACTTTGTCATGTTTATAGGAAACGATCAGTTTCCGAGAGATGAGCGATTTCTCAATTCTCTTCTAGTTACTTTCAAATATGTGTTCATTTCTGTCCCTCTTAAATTAATATTCGCATTGGGCGTAGCGATGCTGATGAACCGAGACCTCAAACTCATCCCCTTCTATCGAACTCTATACTATATTCCTACTCTACTAGGAGGCTCCGTCGCCATTGCCGCCTTATGGAGAAGGCTCTTTGCTGGAGATGGAGTGTTGAATACAATCCTACGCAGTGCTTTTGGCCTCAATCCACCGGCTTGGATATCGAATCCTAAATACGCTCTCTATACTCTGATTTTGCTATCGGTGTGGCAATTCGGATCTCCTATGATTATTTTTCTCGCGGGTCTTAAGCAAATACCAAGAGAATACTATGAGGCTTCAGCGGTAGATGGAGCTGGCAAAATGCGGCAATTCTTCTCTATTACCCTGCCCTGCCTATCGCCAATAATTTTTTTCAACCTTATTATGCAGATGATCAATGCTTTCCAGTCCTTTACACAAGCCTATATTGTCTCAGGCGGACAAGGTGGGCCGCTGGACTCGACGATGTTCTATAGCCTCTATCTTTACATAAAAGGCTTTGCATTCTCCGAGATGGGCTATGCATCCGCCATGGCGTGGGTATTGCTCATCATCATTGCAGCTCTAACAGCCCTTGCCTTCAAATTATCGGGCTCACTTGTCAGCTATGGGAGCGGAGAATGAAAAGGCACACTACGAGCTTGATAAGCTCTGTCATCACAAATGCCTTCATTATCTTGCTTGGTGTATGCATGCTATATCCTGTTGTCTGGCTAATCGCCGCATCATTCAAAGAGAGCAATACAATCTTCAGCGATCCTGGATTATGGCCTAAAGCCTTTACTCTGCAAAATTATATCAAGGGCTGGCAAGGAATTGGCATCGTAGGGTTTGCCACTTTCTTCAAGAATTCATTCATCATATCCGGATTATGCGTAATTGCAAATGTCCTATTCTGTTCTCTGACTGCCTATGCCTTTGCGCGGCTAAAATTTGCGGGAAGAAATTTTTGGTTTGCCGTGATGATGGTTACCATGATGTTGCCAACACATGTGACGACAATCCCACGATATATCATGTTTCGGAAATTTGGATGGATAGATACTTTCTTGCCTCTCGTTATTCCCAAATTCTTCGCTACCGATGCATTTTTCATCTTTCTGCTAGTGCAATTCATTCGAAGTCTCCCCAAAGAGCTCGATGAGTCTGCTCTGATAGATGGTTGCGGTAAATTCGGCATCTATACACAGATTGTAATGCCGCTAACCAAGCCAGCCTTGATTACAACTGTTATCTTCACCTTCTTGTGGACATGGGATGACTTCTTCAATCAGCTCCTTTACCTTAATTCTCCGTCAAAATACACAGTTCCCATGGGGCTCAGGCTCTTCCTTGATTCCTCTGGTATCTCATCTTGGGGGCCTATGTTCGCCATGTCGGTTCTTTCTCTCCTTCCCTGCTTTATTCTCTTTTTCTCGCTCCAAAAGTACTTTGTGCAGGGAATTGCTACAACGGGTATTAAGGGATAAGTATTTTTATCTTTTCGATAGGAGGTGGACCATGAAAAAAACGGGTTTGGCACTACTCATTATTCTAATGAGCGCTGCCATGGTATTCGGGCAACAACAGATCACAATTCGTTGGGCTTACTGGGGAAGCGAATCCCGAGTAAAGCGAAGTCAGGAAGCTATAAACCTCTTTGAGGCAGCAAATCCAGGTATCAAAGTGAACCCCGAAATTTCGGGCGGAACGGGAGATCACTTCAACAAGGTCGATACACAGCTTGCTGGCGGGAGCGGTCCTGACATAATTCAGATGGGCGGCAACATCAATGACTATGTCAAAAGAGGAGTGCTCCTTCCTCTGGAAAAATACTCAGGAACTATCCTCAACACAACGGTGATCGATCCAAGCGCAATAGAATCGGGAACTATCGACGGACATCTCTATGGCGTCTCCACAGGTGTAACAATGCCAGCGCTTGTCTACAATAAATCGCTCATACAAAGGGTTGGTGCGCCACTGCCAAAGGTCTCAATGACCTATGAGGAATTTCGCAATTATCTTGTGACGCTCAAATCAAAACTTCCACCAGGAGTATATCCAATGCAGGATATAGGTGCTCTTTCCTCTAACTCCACTCCTTTTGGATATTGGACTCGCTACAATGGTACTCCTCTATACGATGCTGCAACCAAGACCACTGCGGTAAAACCGGCGGATGCACAGAAGTATCTTGAGCTCTTCAAGGACTACCGCAACAATGGGCTCGTTCCTCCAGCTGATATTGCCGCAGGCTATGCAGAGACAAACGCCGATACATCGATGGTCATAGCTGGAAAAGCTGCCATAGGGTTTATTTGGACGAACCAGCTCGCAGGTTATCAGGCAGCCACAACCGATGAACTGTGTCTGATGGAATTTCCGGGGGCAGCGGCTACTAAAGCGCTCTGGCAGGCTCCAAGCCAGTTCTACACGGTGAACAAGAATTCTAAGTATCCAGAGGCAGCTGTAAAGTTCATTAACTTCCTTGTGAATAGCCCCGAAGCAGCAAGAGTTCTTGGTAATGACCGTGGCGCATCGGCCTCGGCCACTGCAAGAGCTGCAGGAGCAACCGACATCAATGATAGGAAGGTTCTCGAATACCTGGACGTTGCGGGGCCACACTCTTCGAAAGAAACAGATCATGTGCCCAACGATACCGAATTCAACAGTACATTGTTCCTTATCTATCAAAAGGTGGCGTTTGGCCAGATATCTACAGCCGCGGGAGGACAGCAAATCTATGATCTAATTGTAAGGCTTATAAAGAAATGAGCCACAATTGCTTTCTATAGCGTGTAATCTGCTAGGTATTTCGCTGTTGCTCTTAGCATGCTTGCAAAAAGAGCCTCGGCCTCAGAAGGTGTAGCTGTCATTAAAGGATCATGCAAGAATGCAGGAAATGCCGCCCAGGCATCGCGGCGCATGGCAGCGCGCAAAACTATATCTTGAGCAATGGCATGCGGAGCAACAAGGGCTTCGATTTGAGAGGGAAGTCTTCCAGCATCTACAGGCTGAACACAGTCGCGCCAAAAAATGGCGTTAGTCTCCACTACCGCTCCCAATGGAAGCCCTTTTATCTGTCCATGATTTGGCAGATTGACATTCGAAACAAATGAACCTAGTCCGCAGAGGGCTTTTATGAGATTTACGCCTTCTTCACCGGAGTGCTTCAGCATAAATTGTTCCCTGCCCTCAGCGTAGCTCATTGCTTTTTTCCTGAGCTTCTCGGCATTTTCTATACGCCAGGATACAGGTGTCAAAGAGAATTTCCATGATCGAACGATCTCTGGATCTCGCAGATACATCCTGCCTGGCATGAATTCGGCAAGATGCCTATCGCCAGCAGCGGCGATTAGACCATAACGCCGGAATAGATCGAATTTGACACGTTCCGCAGAGGCAAAATAAGAGTTGAGCCAGCTCTCACTCTCTACCCCTTCATATCCAGATTCGAAGTGCTCGTCTACAAATGCTCTATAGTGAGGCAAGAGATCCACTGGGCCAAATGATGCTCGATCTATCCAGGTGAAATGGTTTATTCCAAGCACATTGACTTCGATCTGCTGCATAGTGGCATTCTTTGCGTCCGCTATAGCCTCAGCTCCAAGGCGTTCGCGAACCATCGCGGCCAATAGCTTGCGTGTCCCAAATACTTCATGGCAACAGCCAAAGGCCTTGACATCTGGAAAGACTTCGTAAAGTGTGCGGAGGCAAAGAGCCATCGGATTCGTGTAATTGACGACCCATGCTTTAGGACAGAATTCGCGTATCGCTTTTCCAATCACTTCATACATTGGAATAGTCCTGAGCCCTCGCAGAATTCCACCTGGTCCTGTCGTATCGCCCACAGATTGGTAAATTCCATATTCTTCTGGCGCATGGACATCAGAAGCCATTTCGCCAAAAGTTCCAGGAAGAATAGAAGCGATTACAAAATCGGCACCGCGTAAAGCACTCTCGAGATCTTCCGCTACTTCATATCGCCACTTTCCAAGCACATCATTTCTCTCTCGAAGAGTATTTCCAATCCGCGCATTAATCTCGGCTGCTTCTTTATCTATATCATAGAGCCGAACGATTCCTCCAAGCGATCCTTCCAAAGCGAGATCGCTCATCAGTGTCCAAGCCCAGCCACGTGAACCTCCACCGATATAAGCTATGACCAGATCTAATGGATTATCGTTGTCCGCAAAAGGAAAGCTATCTTTTTTATTCTCAGAATCTAAAAAGTGGGAAGCATGGTTGGTCATTTTTTATTCCTTGCATTGAATTGAGGATTTGTCCCCCAAACATACTATATTTAGGCCTAAATGAAAAGAATAAGTAAGAAAATAATCGTGGATAAGACCCACATCGGTAAGCTAATCCCACTCTATGAAGATTGACGAGCAATAAGAGTTGGCGCCAGTTTGACCATGCTTGGCTCTGGATTACGCCCATCGATGCGCTCGAAAAGCATAGTCGCACCAAGTTCTCCCATGTATTCAAGAGGCTGTGCAAATGTAGTGATTGGGATTGGCCAAAAAGAGGCGAATTCACGATCATCATAACCTATGATATGTAGATCCTTGGGAATTGAGATTCCAGAAGCGAGAGCGCGATTTATAGCTCCCGCGGCCATATAGTCGTTTGCGCAAAAGACTGCATCTATATCGGGACAGGCCTTCAGTAAGGCATCAAAGCAATAAGAGCCGGATTCAGCGCCAAAGTCCCCATGTACCACCCTTTCTGATGTATCTAAAGGAATACCACATTCTTCCAGCCCTTTTTCGAAACCCAAAAGGCGTTCTTTGCTTGCAAACCTGTTTTCAGGACCAGCTATCATGGCAGGATGCCGTGCGCCCTTAGAAACCAAATGCAATGCAGCCTCTTTCCCTCCCTTGAAATCGTCTGGATGGAGAGATGGAATAGTAGGATCTACGAAAGTGTTTATTGTCACCAAAGGTATATTGGAAAGATCGAAAGTTTTCGGGCTTATTTCTTGACGTACACCATAGGCAATAATGATGCCATCGACCCTTCGTTTGCGCAAAAAATCTATACCGTGAGCCAAATCGTAATTGAACCCAACGCCACTTGTAAAAAGCAAAAAACAATTCTTCTCGCGAACTATTCGTTCAACGCCATGAATTATTCTTGCGGCAAATACTTCCGTAATATCAAAAGCAAAAAAACCGATTACGCTCGTGCTCTTTGTTCGAAGAGCACGAGCAGCAGGATTAGGTTCGTAGCCGAGTTGCTCAATTGCTTGAAATATTCTCTGTCTTGTTACCTGGCTTATAGAACGTTTACCACTAAGCGCGTGGCTCACAGTCGAAACCGATACTCCTGCACGTTCTGCGACATCGCGAATTGTTACCATTGATCTAGAATATCATCTCACCCATGTATATTGCGATAGGTCCCCTCGACTCTAAGAGAGAGTTTCTTTGGGGCTTTATCAAAATCGAATACAACGCTCTTGCCTATTTCGACTTCATTCTCGTCATAGAGCATAAAACCATCGGGCACTGAAAATCGCCATTTTTTTCTAAAGACTGAGGAATTATTTTCCTCATCGATGCTTTCGGTCTGCGTTATATTGAGACAATAACAATTTTCTCCTTCAATTGTGTATTCCATCTTCCATCGCCAGTAGCTCCCGAGAATAAAATCGCTCTCTCCATCATCCTCGCTATGGATGCAAGCAATTGGCAGTAGGTCGATGTCGCTTTTTTCTGCGGGAGGGATAACAATGAATTCATAGCTATCCAAAAGGGATTTGCCAATTGCCTCAATTTTGTAAAACGTGGGAATTACAGTACCACATCTGAAAAAGTATCTAATCTCGCCTAGATAATAATGGAAACTCAACTTCTCGCCGCCCTTATATACGATTTGATGCGTTGGATCGAACCAGTTTATCTCATTGGGAAGCCGCATTGATACTTCGTCTTTGCCTTGCTCGGGCGGACTGGGTATTAAGATAGCATCACCGGCCATTCTATCTAGGCTATCTAATTGAAGCGAAATATCCTCTGGAAATTCTAGAGCAACAGGACTTTCCATTGGAATGCCTTTTTCGCTTGCACGAATTGCTAGATCATAGATATAAGCCAAAAATCTATATCGTATTCGAATGAAATTGCGGATATCCGAAAGTCGATTTGGATATAGCCATGGCTCTGTTATGCTTCCATCAGGTTTCCAGGAGTGCATGACAAACCGCGGCTGAAAAACAGCACTTTGGCACCAACGCAGCAACAATTCTTCATCTGGTATTGGGCCTACAAAACCACCAATATCATGTCCATAAAACGGTAGGCCACTAAGGCCCAAATTCATTCCCATTGCAATATTGAAGCGAAATGTATCATAGCTAGATACATTGTCTCCTGTCCATGTGCGGGCATAACGCTGAAGCCCGGCATATCCAGAGCGACTGATCAGCCAAGGCCTTTTGCCAGGATAAAAGGACCTTAACGCAGTAAAAGATGCTTCCGCCATATTTACTGGTAAAATATTCTTGACTGTCTGAATCGGGAGAGCCTTATCCTCGATTTCGAATTCGTTATTGTCATTCCATACTCCAGAGATTCCCTTTTCGAGGATATATTTCTTAAGCGCCTTTACCCACCAATCAAAACCTTCTTTTCGGGAAAAATCGATGAAGGATGCGCTATTGCCCCAATAATAGCTTATTAGGGGAGAACCATCATTATCAGGTATAAAAACACCATCCTTAGCAAGCCGATCATACCATGGATGAGCCAACAATATGCCTGGCTTTACATTACAGCAGATTCTATATCCTCTCTTTCTGAGATTCTGAATAAATTTTTCTGCATGCGGGAATTTCTTTTCATTCCATACAAAAGTATAGCGCTCGCCATTTTCTGCTTTTGCATAGCCAGAAGAAAAATACATGCCTTCGCAGGGTATATCTTCTTGTTCGATTCGATCAAAGAATTCAAGGATTTTTTCTTGAGCCCTATCTGGTTCGGTATATCCCATACTGGAAGTGAGATAGCCAAAAGAAAACAAGGGAGGAAGAGCCGGCAGGCCACATATTTTGCAATATGTGGATAAGACCTCTCGATAATGATGACCTGTTATTGCAAAATACCCAAAAGGACCCGATGACAGAACGACATCATAATAGAATTCGCTTTCGACTCCAAAATTGACTTCGTCAACTTGAAGATTTGGGAAATAGAGGCCACATATATTATTTAAGACTCTATTGGCCTTCATAAAGAAAGGCACCGATTTATAGAGCGGATCGCTTGTTTCGGCATTGTAGCCAAGCGCATCCCTATTGAATAGTTTGAAGAGTCGATTTCGCTTATTTAGCTTTCCTGTTTTCTCTCCTAATCCAAAAAAAGCATCTGCTTCTTCAAGACGAAAATTGAATTTGCCATATATAGCCTGCCTTGCATTGGATAGCGTATCTCCTAGCTGTACCCGAAGAGGATACTGTGGAACCACCAAGTCCTTATGTCCAATCTCGCCACCATGAAAGAGCACACCGTTTTCATAAATATCGACCCTGCTCGTCGCTCTATCGACCAAAATCCTTGTCGAGCCATGTATTAGCTCATATTGATTATCCTTATCAATGACACAATTCCAAGATAAATCATTATCTATATCATTGAAAGAAAGCAATGCCTCATGTGGCATGTTCATCTTTGGCGGTACTATTGATTCATCGAAAACATAGAAAATCGAGAATAAATTGGAAGCATGAATAGCTACTTCTAGCTGGCCATTCTCGCCTGCGAATATGGCTTTAGATCCTTCTAGATGATATGAAGTGAGGTTCTTTATCACATATAGCATATCTATGCCTTTACTCCGCCAGCGCTGAGCCCTTGGACAAAATATCGCTGTAGCGCAAGGAAAACGATGATCATCGGTATCATTGTAACTACGGTCATTGCAAGAAGGTTTCCCCAATTTATCTGGAATTGCCCCACAAAATTGGCGAGAGCAAGCTGCAAAGTCATTTTCCTTTTCGATGAGATAACAATGAATGGCCAAAGGAAAGATCGCAATTGTAGCAATGATCGGCTGGGCTAATGGTACAATGATACTCAAAAAGATGCGCAATTCGCTTGCTCCATCCATTCGGGCCGCTTCGATGTACGAATTCGGAATCGTCTGAAGGTATTGACGGGCCAAAAATACACCAGTTGGGGTTGCTGCAGGCGGAATGATAATTCCCCATAGAGAATTCAATAAACCTAATTTCTTCAATAGCAAAAAAATTGGTATCATAAT
>JAKJFY010000227.1:0-882 GCA_022704665.1 Spirochaetota bacterium
CTACCGAGAACCATATCCGTGCACACTTCCTCATATGCTTTGTTAGTTTGCTTATTATTAGACTTATAGAATATCGCGTTGGATGGAAGTATTCCTCAGCTGCGATTCAAGAGTCACTCGCGAGTGCTTGTGGCACAAGGATCGATGAGAAGCTCTATGTGTTTGACTACTATGACGCAGTCCTTGAGGCGATTGGAGAAGACCTTGGGATTGATTTTTCTCGCCAGTCGCTCACCGTACAAGAGATTCGCCATCTACTTGCCCAGACAAAGCACAGCAAGTAGAATACGTACTACAGATTTATGATCTGACTAGATGTGCGCTAGTCATTATACGATAAGTGATTATAACACTTTATTAGAAAACAAACTGGCAAAGTCAAGATAAAGAATTGCATGACATTTTTCTTAACCTGTCAAGTATCGAGATAAGAGCCTTTCTTGGCAATTCTTATGTAAATAATATCTAAGGGAAAAATCTGCACATATTGGACATATCTTGATAGAGCTGCAGGCTGATGTATAATAAAAGAGTCCGCCTTTGGAGCGAACCCAGAAATAGAAAATTCGTTATAATCCAAGTTTTGTATTCTTTGCGTAGTCAATGATTAAAGCGCAAATGCATACAAATGCATACAAATATAAGGAGGAGGCGTATGAGCACAAGAACTTTCACATTCACGGATCCCGATGGTTTTGAGATTTTTGTCTATGAATGGCTACCGGATGACCAGAAGCCAAAAGCCGTAGTGCAAGTAGCGCATGGTATGGCGGAACACGCGCTGCGATACGAGCGATTTGCAAAATATCTCAATGAAGCTGGATATGCGGTCTATGCAGATGATCATCGTGGCCATGGAAAGACAGCCAAGGACCTCTCTAA
>JAKJFY010000228.1:0-879 GCA_022704665.1 Spirochaetota bacterium
AGTGAATTATTAAGAAAGTATGACCAAAGGGGAAAATAGAAAGACCTTATCAATGGCTTCAGGATCATCTTGTACGTCGATGTTCACAAGACTCTATTACCAATATCAAAGATGCTCGAGAAATCCTCCGCGAAGAGGTACAGCACTATAACTACCACCAAGTACATAAGGCTCCTATAAGAAATCGATGAGGTTGACATTCACGCAGTTCCAGACAAATCTGAGAACTATACTTTACTTCGTATTTGGTACAAGGATATTCTCTGTAATGAATATAGAGTTCTGTCTTCGGATTTAGTGCACTTTAAAGTATTAAACAGTGCACTTTTAAATTTTAACTAACATATGTTTTTTCTAGATTGAAACTTAGTTAAGAAATCATGTTGATTTTTTGTCATGTTTTCTAGCGCTAGCAAGGGCCTTCCTGCTAGCCATGGGTGGAAAGATAGTCGACGATGTTGGACTAGAATTCTTTTTCCATATGTATATTGTTCATGGAAGTAACTCCGTTTTTCAATTCGTCATTATAGGCGCTATTTCAATAGTTCGTATAACTTTTCGTACTGTTCCTCGAATTTTCTCGGGTTTTTGCTTTGGAGGCGACGTAGATTTTCCTGCTTCCATCCAATAGCCGGCAATCGATCTAGATTAGGGATTGATACCCGTGAAAGATCGGCTTTGAGCGATACGAAATCGAGGAGCAACTGCCTGTAGGAAGCAACTCCCGATCGCAGGAAGCTCAGAAGTTTTTCGAAAGCCGCGCGATGATCGGCATACGTGAATGGGGAATCGGTCATCCCCTTGAACTCTTTCTCCAGGACCTCGGATTGATCTTTGGGAGCAGGATCGAGGAGTTCATGGATGGGCCTGTTGTGGCAG
>JAKJFY010000229.1:0-437 GCA_022704665.1 Spirochaetota bacterium
TCGTTTGTCTTGAAGCCCTTTTCAAGAGAATCGATGGAAAAGAAACAGATGAATCGCGGACTGCCGCAAAAGCAGCGAACCTAGCAGCGTCTAGCATCGCAGCAAATATGGTAGAGCCCGATGGCTTTATCCCTGCTATTTTCGAAAGCGAAAATCGATCTCGTATCATTCCTGCTATAGAAGGATTGGTCTATCCAAAGTTCTGCGGTGCTCCTAAGGCCGTAGCTATAGATGGCCCATATAGAGAATTGGTATGTGCGCTAAAGCGCCATCTGGAGAATGTTCTTGTTCCGGGTTTATGCATAGACAGTTGTTCGGGAGGCTGGAAACTTTCTTCGACAAGCAAAAACACATGGCTCAGCAAGATATTTTTAAATCAATATGTAACAGAGCATATTTTTGGTATCTGCGATGATCGAGTGGCCCGAGATGCTATC
>JAKJFY010000229.1:474-870 GCA_022704665.1 Spirochaetota bacterium
GAGCGGAAAGGATCTTGGCTCAAGACTCTATCCTAGGCTCGTCACATCGATTCTGTGGTTAGGCTCGATATAGGTTTGATATGAAGAAATATAGAATAATTGAATATTTAGATCGAGATTAAAGCACAATCAATGCGTGCTCTCATTGTCTCAAAGGCGCGGTATTCGTAAATGTTTAGATTCAAAAAAGTGTGAGTTGAATATCCTTTGGTTTGCGAGGTGTTTTATTTTCGATAAGCGGCACAAGTTCTTCGATATCAGAAAGAAAGCGGCTGGGCGGGAGACTGAGTTTGCGTCCAAATAGGTGCCGCGAGCGGGTCCAGGAGAGATAAAGCCCAATGCGGGCTCTAGTCATTGCCACATATAGAAGCCTGCGTTCTTCTTCGATTCGTTCTT
>JAKJFY010000230.1:0-865 GCA_022704665.1 Spirochaetota bacterium
ATCGTATGATGAACAAAATATCTTATGCGCTCAATCGTCAGAGCAAGCCCATGAATGGTTCCACGATTCTCTTCCTGGGCGTCGCATATAAAGCGGATATCGACGATGCACGGGAGAGCCCCGCGCTGCTGGTCATGGAAGAATGCATAAAGAAGCGCGCCAATGTGTTGTACCACGATCCCTATATTCCAGAAGTGGTAGACGAGCATGGCAAAAAGTGGATAAGTGTAGCCCTTACCGAAGAGTTGCTTGATAGTGCTGATTGCGTTGTATTTACAACAGCCCATTCGTGTTTTGATATCGATCATATTGTTGAGAAAGCGAAGCTCGTGGTGGATCTCAAGAATATGGTAAAAACAGTGAACATCGAAAATGGCAAGGTGTTTAAGCTCTAATTGCGAATGAAAATTCTCATTGTCAGTTACTATTTTGCGCCCCAGAATAAAATTGCTGCAGTGCGAACAACAAAAATTGCAAAGTATCTGAAGAGAATTGGGCATGAAGTAGAAATCATATGTAGCACGGTAAATGATAGTTATGTTGATCCAATTTTAGTGGGCGATATAGAATTAATTGGACCAAATAACATATATAGAATCAGTGACCATCTCCTACTGAGGTCAATAAATAGAAGATTGCATAAGAATGTATCGCATAGTTCTACTCCATCGAAGTCGCTTCAAGGAAAATCATCAGGGAAAACTGCAAAAAAGAGAGTAGCAAAACTATTTCCAAATTCAGCGAGTGTGTATTTAGAGATAATCAATTCCATTTTATGGTATAGAAAAGCAAAATCTATAACTAATAGATTAGATATAGATTCATATGATGTAATTTTGTCATCCTATGGGCCGCTCGCATCGCC
>JAKJFY010000231.1:0-369 GCA_022704665.1 Spirochaetota bacterium
GGCCTATGCCTATCGATCGTTATCTCCTGACCTTCCACCTCGAGTTCGAAGCGAGCTACCGATCCCATGAAGCTTACGGTTTTTAGAATTCCCATGACCTTGTTCTGGCTTGCCTCGGTCGCAGCCTCGATTACATCTTCTGGTCTGAAGGCGACTATCACCTCTGAAAGACCTTCAGTACCTTCAGAAGGGACAAGGAGGGATAAATTTCCCAGAACTGCACTGCGAAGCCCCCCCTCTGCCCCTTCAAGCAGGTGCATGGTGAGCATATTTATCTTTCCAACGAAATATGCAACGAAAGTGTTTTTTGGGTCTGCATAGATCTCCCAGGGTTTGCCTATCTGCTGAATGACTCCCTCCTCCATGACG
>JAKJFY010000231.1:399-864 GCA_022704665.1 Spirochaetota bacterium
CAATGCGATCCGAGATTACGAGTGCTTCCTCCTGATCATGAGTGACATATATCGATGTTATGCCAAGCGATTTCTGCACAGCACGGATTTCTTCGCGCATTTCTATGCGAAGTTTGGCATCGAGATTGGATAGTGGCTCATCGAAGAGAAGAACCCTGGGCTGAATTGCCATTGCGCGCGCAAGACCTACGCGCTGCTGCTGGCCGCCAGAGAGCTTGTCGGGGGTGCGCTTTTCGTAGCCTTCAAGATGAACGCTCTTGAGAGCTGCTGAAACTTTATGTGAGATTTCATCCTTCGGCAATTTCCGGACACGAAGCCCATAGGCTACATTGTCGAACACAGTCATATGTGGAAATACAGCGTAATTCTGGAAAACCATGGCGGTATTCCTCTGATAGGCAGGCACTTTATTTATGAGCTCCCCGTCTATGTAGATATCGCCCTGATCTTGCTTGTAGAAACCGG
>JAKJFY010000232.1:0-862 GCA_022704665.1 Spirochaetota bacterium
ACTGTTCCCTCGAAAGAAAGAGGTGATAGTCCAGCTCCTCGACCTTTTGTTCTGATAGCATGCGATCCCACTCTGTGTCGTCTAGAACTTTCCATTTTTGAGGTCCGTAGTCGAAAGCGACCTTGTCTTCTATGCTCTCTTGGGTTAGCCATGGTTCAGGTATTGTATCGAGAAAGAGATTGTCGACCTCTTCTTCGGCGTCGACTGGAAAATCTAGAAATGGGGCATTATCCGGCATTCCGACTCTTGCTGCGCGATCTACATCGTCGTGTTTGACGAGAGCCCAGACATAGACGGCGCTTTCATCGAGGTATCGACCCAAGGTGAAGAGAAGGCGGTCTCCTTTGGAAAGGCGTGCCTCGAAGAGCACTTTGCGCGTTTGCCCGGAGAGTTTCTTTACGAGAATGCCGCCTTCCCAGATGCCAGCAGCCAGAAAGCGCATTTTTTCGGAAAAGCGACGTCGCTCGGACATAGACATGGATGAAAAATGGGCGGTGACGACATCGTTGAGGAAGACTTTGTAGTGGGTCTGCATACAGGAAAAATATAGTAGGAAAATAGACGTGATGAAAGAGGATTTTACTGCTACGAACCTTGTATAAGAAGTTGAAGCAAGATGAAGAGATGAGGGCGATAAAGAGGATGTACGGAGGTAATCCATGCATCCTTTTTCTTTCTGCCCTAATCCCGCCTGTCCTCATCACCAAATAGCTCCCGAGGGTAGCTGGTATGTCGCGCTCGGCTTTTATTACACCAAGTGTTTTGGCGATGTACCTCGTTATCGCTGCAAAACCTGCGGCCGCACATTCTCTTCACAGACATTCAGTTTAGATTACTTTGCCAAGAAAAGGCTCGACTATCG
>JAKJFY010000233.1:0-859 GCA_022704665.1 Spirochaetota bacterium
AAAATACGCGCAACTGCTCGCTCATCGAAGGCATTTGCCCCAAGCCCATAGACCGTTTCTGTAGGAAAGGCTACAAGTTTTCCTTCTCTAAGCGCCTGGGCGGCCACGATTAAGTCGGGCTCGGAGGCAGAGAGCAGTTTCATAGGATGCAATAGTAGGATTTCTGGGTTATTATGGCAATATGGGCGCAAAAAGCGCTCGACTATGGTTTTGACACCCTTATCATAGTGCTACGAAGCTTTGATTTGGCTACTAAGAGATCTCATCCGAAAGCCGCTGTGCTGTAGACTCCACTCCCACCAATATGGGAGTAGCTATCGAATCGGGAAAATCGCTTGGAAGCTCTGCGGAGATTTCCGATATTACATGCGGAATGCGATCAACAAACTCTCCAATGATACCCTCGACTTCGTGCTCAAATCCACATCGCTTTGCTGTGTCGCGGATATGACGAGCCACGATCATATGCCATTCATAATGTCGATTCTTGCCTTCAAACGCCATAGCGAGCTTAAGCTTATCTCTGGGAATCGCATCTTTTCTGTGTCCCATGACTGGATAAGCAGACATGATGTCATAGATTGGCGTTAGTCGAAAATGACCTTTTCCCTCTAAGAATATGCTGAAGTTTTTCGCATGCCCATCGGGTGCCGCAAGCAACCAAAAAAGTATTTGCGATTTGATAAAAGTCCTGCGATCTCCGAGAGGGTCGACTGCCCCAAGCAATATATCCATAATGCTTCGTATGCCTGGACCGCCATCGGCTTCGTACTTTCGCTCGGAAGGCGTTGCTGTTATTTGACAGAAATCCTCTTGTGGAAGACGTATAATCCAATTGCCCTCCGAAGAAATTACTCTA
>JAKJFY010000234.1:0-858 GCA_022704665.1 Spirochaetota bacterium
TTTCCAGGGAATTCCCGCTGATATAACCAGGGAAATCTTCTTGATATTTTCAGGGATTTTTAGCTTATAATAAACAGGCTGAGCCTTCGCTCTATTACTGGAATAGACCGAGTAAGGGATCGACTGCAGAAGTAGATTACCTCATTGAGTATGATGGGCATATCCTTCCGATTGAGGTAAAGGCAGGTGCAACGGGAAGGCTCAAATCTTTGCAGATGTTTGTCCAGGAAAGGCACGCTCCCCTCGCGCTCCGTTTTAATAGTGATATACCTTCACTCCATCATACGCATACCGCGATCGCCGGAAAGGAAGCAATCCCCTTTGAGCTTCTCTCAATACCTCTGTATCTCGTAGAACAGACTTGCCGCCTTGTCGCAGCTTCCTCGAAAGGATAACGGATTCTTATAATACTGCTACGAACCTTGTGTATACGCTTTCTTATAATTGCTCAAATTTCATCGATTACGATAATACACATAAATGTATATTTTTGTAAATGATAGCGCTTATCTGCCCTTCAGAACTGACTGCGCCAAGTCCAGGCTGCTCAATACTCATCAACCAGAGCCTGCGCGCGCTGCCCCCTTTTTCTCTTTCTTTTGCCAAAGAAAAATCCCGTCAATCCAGTCTTCATCATGCCATCCTGTTGAAGAATATCCTGTTCATCCCGACCAAAATTCAATACAAAAACCCAAACATCCAGAGCGGAATTTTTCGATCGTTCCCGTACTCAAGATTGTCCGCCGCGATATATGCATCAGCAGCGGTTTTGATTTGCGCTCGTGTCTTGTTTTTTCCGCCGACCTCGATGGTATACTGCCCATCGACAAGAAAATCACCCGTTTCTGAGTATTCGAG
>JAKJFY010000235.1:0-858 GCA_022704665.1 Spirochaetota bacterium
CCTTAAAGAGCTCCTCTTCTTTGTGCTGTGCTACTTCCTTCTCCTTATCCTTCTGGGTTCTCTCAAACAGCTCCGGTGCATTCTCCTGTAGCTGCTTCTTCCATAAGGCTACAAGATTCGGATGCACCCTATAGAGTGTTGCGAGCTCCTGAATCATCTTCTCTCCCTTGATTCTCCCTTGACCGCCTCAAGGGCGACTTTCGCCTTGAATTCCTTGTCGTAGTGTGTGCACATAGTGAACTTCTATGCCTCCTTTCTCATTCTTGGCAAGAAGGCTCCTGTCCACCTTATTTTTCATCGACAATGGTCTAAATTCTAAGGCTCATTATAGTGCCGATATAAGGAAACAAAACCATTAGCATTACTCGTGATATTTCCAAATGGCGTGGGTTTCCCAATTCTTTGGGAAACCCATAAAGTTAAGCGGAATTTCTGGGTATTGTGACAAAAGATTCATGAATCTTTGCGGCCATGCACTTTGAGGAGCAATATAGCGCAACATATATCTTATTATGGTGAGTACACCAAAAATTCTCTTATTGCCTGTTTCAATAGGAGAATGCCATTCTGCATATTTAGAACCAGAAGGTATTTTGGGTTTAATACCTAACTCGCGGTTCCACAAGCGACCATGATGAGCACAGATATTTCTAATCGAACTCAATGTTAAAATCCAAGAATCGAGAATAGGCACATTCAGATTGAATTCTCGGGCAATGACTTTCAAATCTTGTTCTGCCATACCATTCAATAGCGTCAACAATGATCCAAAGCTCATTATTTCTGTTGCCATCCATAAGGGAAGATCATTATGATAGTCTCCATATTTTTTGAAGAAATGCTGAACGAAATCTTCGT
>JAKJFY010000236.1:0-857 GCA_022704665.1 Spirochaetota bacterium
TCGCCCGAGCGCATTAATCCAGGGGACAAGGAGCACACGGTCACCAAAATCAAAAAGATCACTTCAGGTTCTACCCCGGAGACCGCCGAAAAGGTCGATGAACTGTACCGGAGCATCATTGAAGCAGGTACGTTTAGGGCTTCATCCCTCAAAGTGGCGGAAGCAGCAAAAGTCATTGAGAATAGCCAGCGCGATATCAATATCGCGTTTGTCAACGAGCTTGCGATGATCTTCAATAAGCTCGGTATCGACACGCAGGAGGTGCTGGCTGCGGCAGGCACAAAGTGGAACTTTTTGCCTTTTAGACCTGGCCTTGTGGGTGGTCATTGCATCGGTGTTGATCCGTTTTATTTGACCTATAGGGCACAGGCTGCAGGCTATTATCCAGAGATCATTCTTGCAGGCCGCCGACTCAACGATAATATGCCGATCTACGTTGCAAATCGCGTAGTGAAATTGATGATCGGCAAAGGGCAAAAGATCGATGGCGCGCGAGTTTTAGTACTGGGAATTACCTTTAAGGAAAATTGTCCTGACATTCGCAACTCAAAGGTCGTTGGTATTGTGCGGGAGCTTAAAGAGTTTGGCTGTAATGTGCAGATTTGGGATCCATGGGCTGATCCTAAAGAGGTGCTGCATGAATATGGCCTTTCTCTGAGTGAGCCTTCTGGTCATTATGATGCAATTGTGCTGGCAGTGGCGCATCGAGAGTTTGCGAATCTCGATATTGCAAGTATGCAGAATGGCCACGCAATCGTATTCGATGTAAAAGGTGTCTTACCGCGCGAAATGGTGGATGGAAGGCTCTAGAGTATGAAAGTGCTCGTCACAGGAACTGCGGGATTCATCGGCTTCCA
>JAKJFY010000023.1:0-22472 GCA_022704665.1 Spirochaetota bacterium
CCAAGAAAAAGGCGTCACTTTTACCTTATTTGGGCGCAGGCGGCAGATTCTTGGAATCAATTCTAAAAATAAAACCGAGCAGCAAGCAGCACAGCGGGTTGCCGTCAATACCCCAATTCAGGGGACTGCTGCAGACATAGTAAAAATAGCTATGATCAAAGTACATCGAAGGCTCAGGAAGGAAATGCCAGAAGTGCATATGCTGCTGCAAGTACACGACGAACTTGTATTTGAAGCGCCACAAGCCATGGCAGCCAGAGCTATGGAGCTGATCCAAGAGGAAATGGAGCATGCGGTGCAGCTTGACATTCCACTTCGCGTAAGCATGGAATCGGCTGCATCTTGGGGCGAGATGCATTTGTAATCTAAGGAGAAAGAGTTAATGTTCCTACTCGGCCTTACAGGGGGCTATTGCGCAGGAAAAAACGAAGTCGCAAACATTCTCGAAAAAAGTGGTTGGAAGATAGTAGATGTCGATAAGCTTGGCCATGCAGCACTTCCTCTAGTATGCAATGAGCTTATCGATGCCTTTGGCGACTCGATTCTCAAAGAAGATTGCTCTATAGACCGAAAAAGACTTGGGTCGCTAGTATTCAATGATAGAGAGCGATTGAAGATCCTAGAGGACATTGTGCATCCAGCAATGCTTTCTTTGCTTGATAAGGAAATAGAAAAAGCGCAAGAGAATTCAATAGAAAAATTATGCATAAATGCGGCATTGCTCTATCGTTTTCCACAGCTTGATTTATGCGATGCGGTGATCGAAGTTCGAGCGCCACTTTATTTGAGAATCATTCGGGCTGTGCAAAGAGATCATCTTTCTTTCGATGAAGCCCTCAATAGAATATCGAGCCAAAAAGAGCTTTGGACAAATAGATCTAGCATAAGTGTCCCTATATATATGCTTTGGAATCTAAAATCTCTGGATGAACTAGAGTCTGATACTCTGGAATTGCTAAAAAGAATAGAAAGTGAAATAAAGGGAAAGCGGGGCTTTACCGAATAATTTACCTTGCCGATATTAATTAAATAGAGGTCTAGAAATGTCGGATCGTTCAAGAAAATTGCTATGGATTGCTGTCGCGGTAAGTGGCTTCGCATTGATTGTCGTTCTTGCTGTATTCATTATCTTTCCGCCAAATCAATTGTCTGAATCCAAACCTTTTGACCTGACAGGCAGGTCGCCTGCTAAAGAGGTCTCCCCAAATGACTTTTCCGCCTTTCCAAGTATCGTCATCCAATCCTCAGAAGGAGAAGATCAAGCTTCCAGCACTTCCAAAGATGAAAAGACAGAGCCCCAAAAACCAGAGAGCACTGTGATTATCGTTCCTGCTCCTTCTTCAAATCAAAAGACCGCTGCCCCTCCTTCGCAACCAAGTGAGAAGCAATCGGAAAAGACCGCTGTCGCACCAAAAACGTCCCAGACATCTCAAACATCCCAGACACCAGCCCAGAGCTCTACAAAGACAAGCCCAGCAATAGCACCTAGCGCCTCATCAACGCAGAAAACCACAACCCAGCCAGCACCCTCTCCTGCACCAAAAACAAGCTCATCGAGCACGGAATATTGGATTCAGGTTGGTAGTTTTTCGCAACAAGATACTGCAGAAAAACTTCGCAGTGAATACATATCTCGTGGAATGACAGCTATCATTGCGCAAAAGGATGTTGGCGGTAAAACCTATTATCAAGTCAAGGTCGGGCCTTATGCTTCATCGGATGAGGCAAAAAAATGGCTTCTTACGGTAAAATCCGTCAAAGGCGCAAGCCAGGACGCCTTTGTTACAAGCCGCTAAGCATTTAATATTCGACGCAATTCAACCAGTAAAACAATAATCATAGATGGCGATCTTGCCATCCCATCCTTCTTTATGTGGACATTTAGTGTTACTGCTCGCAGCTAAGGTAATCAAGCTGAAATTTCATTTGACAGCAGGCGATTTGGAGGCTAAACTTTTTTAGGCACTTTATGCCGACGGATTTTTTCCGTTTTTAGCAATCAAGCAAAGGAGTCGCCAATGAGAAAGATCATTCTCGGTCTGCTTGCTCTTCTTATGGCAGTTTCCCTCGTGCTGCCAGTCACGGCTCAGGCAAAAAAACCTCTAAAGGTAGCTTTTGTTTATATCGGCCCGCCAGGTGATCTCGGTTGGACCTATGAGCATGAACGAGGACGGCTAGCTCTACAGAAATATTTCGGCGATAAAATCGAGACTAAATACGTAGAAAATGTTCCAGAAGGCCCGGATGCAGAACGGATTATTCGTCAATTCGCCATTCAGGGATTCGATGTTATCTTCACTACAAGTTTTGGCTATATGGACCCAACGTTTGCTGTGGCTCAGGAGTTCCCAAATATAGTTTTCGAACACTGCTCAGGATATAAGACGGCTCAAAATATGGCTACATACTTTGGACGAATTGAAGAAGCCCGCTATTTAACTGGCATTATTGCTGGCCGCATGACCAAGACCAACAAGATCGGATATGTAGCAGCCTTTGGAATTCCAGAAGTCGTGAGGGGCCTAAATGGTTTCGCTCTAGGGGTACGCTCTGTCAATCCCAATGCCAAGATCCAGGTTGTGTGGACGAATACTTGGTATGACCCTGTAAAAGAAAGAGAAGCCGCAATAGCACTTCTCGATGCAGGCTGTGATATCATTGCACAACATCAGGATACTACAGAGCCTCAAAAAGCTGCACAGGAGCGAGGCAAACTCTCTATTGGCTATGACTCAGATATGGCAAAATTCGTGGGAGATACCGTTCTTGCCAGCGCAATTTGGAACTGGGAAACCTACTATATCAAAACTATCCAAGAGGTATTGGACGGAACTTGGAAGACGCACGCCTACTGGGGTGGACTGAAAGATGATATTGTCAAGCTTTCGGACCTAAGTCCGCGCGTGCCCGCTAATGTTAGAAAAGAAGTTGAGGATGCTAAGAAAAAGATATTGGGCGGATGGAGTATCTTTACTGGCCCCATAAAGGATCAGAATGGAAAGATAGTCTACAAGGCTGGCGAAGTCATCCCCGACGACAAGCAGCTTTCAATGGATTGGTTCGTCGAAGGTGTAGTAGGTAAGGTTCAGTGATTCTTTCGTGCCGGTATGTGTGCTCAATGCAATACATGCCGGCTTTTTTTATCTATAAGATCTATGAATGAATCGAATATTCCGAAAGTCGAGATGAGACGCATTTCCAAGTCATTCCCTGGAGTTATCGCAAATGATTGCATTGATTTGAAACTCCATAAAGGAGAAGTCTTGGCGCTTCTGGGAGAGAATGGCGCAGGAAAGAGCACTTTGATGAATATATTGTGTGGCTTATATAGACCGGATCAAGGTGAAATATACTTAGATGGACAGCAAGTAGAGATCCATTCTCCGCGAGATGCCCAAAAATATGGAATAGGGATGGTGCATCAGAGTTTCAAGCTCGTAGATTCGATGAATGTTCTTGAAAACATCATTCTAGGCCTCCGCAATGAGCCCTTCGTACCGGACATGAAGCGTGTTCGCAAGCAGCTCATGGAATTAGCATCTCAATACCACCTCGGTGTCGACCCAGATGCTTGTATATGGCAGCTATCTGTCGGAGAACAGCAGCGGGTAGAGATTCTAAAGCTTCTTTACAGGAATGCTGAAGTCCTAATATTGGATGAACCCACTGCTGTCCTCACTCCACAAGAGGCTCATGAGCTCAGTCGCGTCATCAATACCATGAAGCAAGAAGGTAAATCTGCAGTATTCATAACCCATAAAATGGAAGAAGTGATTGAGTTTTCAGACCATGTCATGGTGCTGCAAAAAGGGAGAGTAGTTGCAGAAACATCTACTTCAGAGACGAGTCCCAAAGAACTAGCGCGAATGATGGTAGGACGCGAAATCCTTTTTCAAATAGAAAGAAAGCCTTATAGCCCGGGCAAGGCAATACTCGAACTCTCTCACATTGAAGCCCTTAGAGATAGAGGATTGCCTGCTCTCAAGGATATATCATTTAGCCTAAAGGCAGGAGAGATATTCGGTATCGCTGGAGTCGATGGTAATGGACAGAGAGAACTGGCAGAAGTCGTAACGGGGCTGCGAAAGTCTATAAAAGGAACTCTAAAGATTGCAGACAAAGATATGACCAACAAATCTCCGCTCGAGATTATTCGAGAGGGAGTAGCCCACATTCCTCAGGATAGGGCATCTGTAGGAGCAGTAGGGGATCTCAGTGTCGCATCGAATCTTGCTATGAAACAATACCGCTCCAGGCCGCTTGCTCAGGGAATCATCCTTTTGCCCAAAAGAATCGTCGAATTTGCCCGCAGATTGATAGATAAATTTCGCATTGCCACTCCCTCGCCCAATACTCAGGTCAAATTCCTCTCCGGCGGAAATGTGCAGAAGACCATTCTGGCTAGAGAAATCGGCGCAGCACGCTCGTTGATAGTTGCTGTCTATCCATCGCGAGGGCTCGATGTGGGAGCTACAGAGTCAGTAAGGCGTCAACTAATCAATATGCGAGATGATGGACTTGGTATCCTGCTTTTCTCAGAGGATCTGGATGAGCTCATGCAGGTCTCGGATCGCATAGCCGTTATTTTCGAAGGGAGGATCATGGATATTCTCGACGCTGGAAAGATAGATATCGAGCATATGGGAATGCTAATGGCAGGCATGAAGACGGAGGTCGATTGATGAGGCTCGTATTCGAAAAACGAAAAGCGACATCGATTTCGGCCCTTATTCTCGTCCCTCTGATATCATTTGCTGTCTCTCTATGCCTGACTGCTTTATTGCTGACCATCTTCGGAGCCGATCCTCTCAAAACCTATTCAGCAATGGCAATTGGTGCTTTTGGATCCTTACATGGTTTTGCAGAGACACTTGTAAAAGCAATACCTCTAATGATGACAGGCCTCGGAGTGGCAATCGCTTTTCAGTTGAAGTTTTGGAATATAGGTGCTGAGGGCCAGCTTACGCTGGGCGGAGTAGCTGCGGCGGGAGTGGCTCTTTTTCTAGAGCAATACCTGCCAGGTCCTTTGCTTCTAGTGAGCGCCCTATTAGGAGGCTTGCTTGCCGGTGCGCTTTGGGCTGGAATTCCTGCGCTTCTCAAGACCTCTCTCAATGTCGACGAGACGCTTGTCACACTTATGATGAATTATATCGCCATTTTGTTCTCAGAGTACTTATATTATGGCCCATGGCGAGATCCTAAGGGATATGGCTTCCCCGGTTCGCGTATGTTTGCATCGAATGCATGGCTTCCGCGAATCGTGGGACGCGCGCATATTGGCATTTTGATAGCTCTGTTCGTTGCCCTTATTCTATGGTTTATTCTGAAGCGCACCCGCTGGGGCTTCGAGCTGCAGATCATCGGTGCAAGCCAACACGCAGCAAGATATCAGGGCATCGCCGTTGAACGGAATATCGTCCTTGCAATTGCGCTTTCCGGGGCTCTCTGCGGGCTAGCAGGAGCATTCGAGGTAACAGGAATATCGCATCGCCTTCAGCAAGGCCTTTCTATAGGCTATGGATATACAGCGATAATAGTTGCATGGATGAGTCAACTCAATCCTCTTGCGATTCCTTTCGTAGCTCTAGCGCTTGCCGCGCTATCTGTGGGGGGCGATCAGGTGCAGATGGTAATGGGGCTACCTGCAGCCATGGGTACCGTGATGCAAGGTCTCATACTATTTCCGATGCTAGCAGGCTCTCTATTCACTGAATACAGGCTTCTGGCAGTAATAGACAAAAAAGGCAGCCTGCCGGGATGACACTTAGGAGTATCGTATGGATTTTATCACTTCGATTCTGACGATTACCATCCGTGCAGGAACAAGCCTTACAATTGCAACTATCGGAGAAATCCTCACCGAACGCACTGGCATCCTGAATCTCGGTGTAGAGGGAATCATGCTTATGGGAGCCTTGACTGCTTTTGCTACTGTCTTTTATAGCCACAGCATCATGCTGGGAATTTTGGCAGCAATGGCGATCGGTGGTATTCTTGCTTTGCTGCATGCTTTTCTTACAACAACAATGAGGGCAAATCAGGTTGTATCAGGGCTTTCGATAACGCTCTTTGGAACGGGGTTCTCATCATTTCTGGGACAAAGGCTTGGGCCAGAATCCAACAATTTCAGGTTAGTAGGCCTTAGAGCAGAGCGAATTCTGCCCTTTGCTCCGAAATGGGCAAAGGATATACCGATTCTTTCGGCATTCTTGAATCAAGATATGATGACCTATCTGGTATACCTTTTGATTCCTCTTGCATGGTTTTTTCTTTACAAGACAAGGCCGGGTCTATGGCTTCGTTCTGTGGGAGAAGATCCATATACCGCCGATGCAATGGGAATCGATGTTACTAAAACTAGATATTTCTATACTATAATTGGTGGTATGCTGATAGCCTTAGGCGGTGCTCATCTTTCTCTTTCTTACACACCAGGATGGTCGGAAAATATTACTGGCGGAAGAGGATGGATTGTGATTGCGCTCGTTATCTTTTCGATGTGGAATCCTGCGCGGGCAGTGTGGGGATCTCTATTGTTCGGAGGAATCAATGCCGTCCAGTTTCGTCTTCAAGCATCGGGAACGAGCATACCCGCGAACTTTCTCAATATGCTGCCATATATCGGTACCATACTTGTGCTCGTCGCAATTACATGGTGGGAAGCCCTATCCAAAAAAGTGGGAGCGCCTGCCGCGCTTGGATCCTCATATATGAGGGAGGAAAAATGAAAAAGGACATCATCGACGCCGCGGTTGGAAAGGTGCAATGCGATATAAATTATATCAACTGTATTTTAGTAGATGTCCTTTCTGGTCGCTTGCTCAGGGATTCTATCGTCTCGATAAAGAATGGCTATGTGGCCGGAGTCAACGATGGCCTTTCGGCAAAGGAAACAATAGACCTCAAAGGAATGTATCTTGCACCTGGTCTTGTCGATGCCCATGTTCACATAGAGTCCTCGCTTCTAACTCCGGCGGAATATGCGAAAGTCGTCATACCTCATGGAACCACCACCGTAATTGCAGATCCTCATGAGATTGCCAATGTGATGGGCTATGATGGTATGCGCTATATGCTCAATGTTTCGGAAAATATTCCCCTCGATGTCTATTTTATGGTTCCATCGTGTGTGCCAGCCACGGATTTCGATACAGCTGGCGCGGCTCTCTATGCCTCTGATATGCATCAATTTTTGCAGGAGCCTCGCGTGCTCGGGCTTGGCGAAGTGATGAACTACCCAGGAGTTTTGGCCCAGAATCCGCAGCTTATGGATAAGATCGCCCTATTCAAGTCGAATGGAAGGCCTATAGACGGACATTCACCTGGCCTTTCGGGAGCTCGGCTCTCGGCCTACATAGCGGCGGGTATTGGCTCTGACCATGAGTGTACCACCGCAGAAGAGGCGTTGGAGAAGGTCAGTAAGGGAATGTACATAATGCTGAGAGAAGGTTCTACAGCAAAGGATTTGCGCAATTTGGTATCTGCGGTGCGACGCGAAAACGCGGGACGCTTCATGCTATGTTCCGATGACCGTCATTGTAACGATCTGCGCGATGAGGGTCACATAGACTTCTCGCTAAGGCTGATGCTGGAAGCAGGTGTCGATCCCATAGATGCGATTCGTATAGCTTCGAGCAATGCAGCTAAATGGTTTGGAATTCCTTTTCAAGGTGCTATTGCTCCAGGCTATAAGGCTGATTTTATCGTGTTCTCATCCTTTGAATCCTTTGAAATCAAAGCGGTCGTTAAAAACGGGAAGATTGTTGCAAAAGATGGTTCTCTGATCGAAGATTTTTCTGGAACTCCAATAGCGATCCGAGATTCGGTCAATATCAAATGGTTGACTGCCGAAGATTTTGTGATTCCTGATAAGGGATCTCCGGTGAGAGTAATCAGAGTCCAGCCGAATTCTCTGCTAACCATACATAGCATAGAGGAGCTTCCTTTCGAGAATGGAGCGCTCGTTTCAGATCTCGAGCGCGACATCCTAAAGATATTCGTCATAGAGAGACACACAGGCTCGGGGAATATTGGAAAAGGCTTCATTCAGGGACTTGGGCTTAAACGCGGAGCTATAGGCAGCACCATAAGCCATGATTCACATCATATGATCATCGCTGGTGTCGATGATCTATCGATCTTCAAGGCAGCCAGACATCTCAACAAAATCAAGGGCGGCTTAGTATATGCAGTGGGAGATCAGATTCTACTGGATCTTCCTTTGCCTGTTGCGGGTCTCATGAGCGATAAGCCAGCCGACTTTGTTATCGAAAAGCTGAGCGATTTCGATAGACTCTTTCAGAAAGAAGGTCTGACCGCGACTTCTCCTCTTATGACACTCTCGTTTATGGCCCTTCCCGTGATTCCAAGCCTCAAGATTACGGATAAAGGCCTTGTCGATGTCGAAAAGTTCGAAAAAGTATCGCTCTACGCGTACGAAAAAGTCAAAAACAAGCATTGATTCAGCCTCTTGGTAGCCTTTATGCATAAGGCAAGTCCTTTCCAAAAGCTTACCTCTTTCCATAAATAGAGGGATGCAAGCGCTCGGGCCCAGCGTTATGAATGCCCTTCCAAAAAATCTATGATATACTTTTCAAATAGGGAGAGCAAAATGGCTTCTTTGCACATAAAAGTCAACAATACATGGCAGGATATTCATTCAGCCGAAGGTACGCCTGCAATCGATGTAATTCGAGGCGAACTTGGCCTTATGGCAACAAAGGAAGGATGCCGCGAGGGCGATTGTGGCGCGTGTGCTATATTGATCGGAGAATATTCATCTGGCCAACTGCGATATCTAGCGGTTCCTTCGTGCCTACTTGCTCTTGGCGAACTCAAAGGCAAACATCTTATTACGCTCGAAGGCTTAATAGAAGGTACCCACGATGGACTTACGCCAGTCATGCGCGCGTTTTTGGATGAGAATGCAAGCCAATGCGGGTTTTGCACGCCTGGATTCATCATCGCCTTGACTTCGTGGTTGGCGGAGCCGAAACCACTCAACCTTGCGGATGCTTTGCGGGCCATAGATGGCAACTTATGCCGATGCACGGGATATGCCGCCATTCGAAGGGCAGCCCGCAGGCTTATCGAGCAATTCAAAGACCTGCCCATTGATCCAGAGGCTAGGCTGAATGCGCTAGTGGATGCTCACGTGCTTCCTCTATCTGTCAGCGAATTTGCAGATGAAATATCCAGACTATTCCCCCAGAACTCAATAGAAGAAAAGAATCCTCAAATAGCGCCAAAGGGGAGAATAACATCTAATGGCATTGTCATATTAGGCGGAGGAACAGACTATTATGTAAAGAACCCCGAGCCAGGCGATGACTTTTCGCCATTCTTGATTCGAATGAGGTCGGAATTCAAAGAGATTGCTTACTTAGACGAAAAGGAACAAAAGTGGCTTGAAATCGGTGCTGCCGTTACGGTGAGGGATTTTTTTGCCTCAGAGCTTGTAAGACAAGAAGTTCCGGGAATCGAGCAATTCGAAACGATGTTTGCAAGCACCTTGATACGCAATCTCGCTACCATTGGCGGAAATATCGTCAATGCTTCACCAGTGGCGGATATCACGGCAATGCTATTAGCTCTCGATGCAGAACTCATCATTTCATCGCAGGTACAGGAAGGATTTGACTCATCTATGAAGGCGCGTACTTGTAGGCTAGAAAAATTCTTTTTGGGGTATAAAACAATCGATTTAAAAACAACAGAAGTCATCAGAGCGATCAGGATTCCATGCTGTGACGATCCGACGGCACGGAGATTCTCCTTTGAAAAGGCAAGCAAGCGCAAGAATCTCGATATCGCCGCCGTAAATACGGCCATATCTTTTAGAATCGAAGAGCAAAAGTTCAAGGATGTACACATAAGCCTTGGAGGAGTAGCGCCTATACCAATAATCAGCAAAGCAGCAATGGAGCTGCTCGAAGGCTCATTCTGCCCTATCTCGGATGGGAAAATGATGGCTGAGCTTGCAAAAATAACGGCAAGCTCGGCAGAGGCTTCGGTAAAGCCCATAAGCGATGTGCGCGGATCTGAAGAATATCGGCGCAGAATGGTCTATAGGCTCATGCTTGCGCATTTTGTGCGCCTCTTTGAAGATAGCGGTATTGCGGAGGAGCTATTTCCATGAATAATAAAGAATTACTTGAGCAAGACGAATTCCAGGCTCGAAAAGCGAATTCGGACATGAGTCTTATATGGGCAGGTCGAGCGGAATTGGAAAGTGGCTCGTCGGGCTTAATACCCGAATCGCTGCCAAATGTTCTGGGACAAACTCAATATATAGATGATATTCCGCGTCCGGCAGGTTGCCTACAGGCCGTTGTTGTTCTTTCGCAGAGCGCACATGGAAAAATCCACGCTATCCACATAGAGAAGGCTCTCGAGCTCGATGCTTCTGTACGAGTCATCCTAGCAAAAGACATCCCCGGAACCAATCAGATTGGATTTAACAAGCCCGACGAGCCGCTCCTTCCAGAGGAAGAATGGCATTATTGGGGCCAGCCTTTAGCAATTGTCGTGGCGACTTCTCGCAGCCTAGCTAGAAAAGCAGCGAGCCTTGTGCGCATAGAAGGAGAAAACCTTCCTGCAGTAATAGATGCAAGGGAAGCGGCTTCTAAGGGAGATTTTATATTCCCACCGCGAACAATAGCTTGTGGCAACGTGAGCGAGGCATTTTCAAGATGTGTCTTTGTCGTCGAAGGCAGAGTCGATTCGGGTGGACAAGAACATGTCTATCTTGAAACCCAGGGAGCAATAGCGCAGGTGATAGACGGTCGCCGAGTGCATGTCATTTCGAGCACACAGGGGCCGACAGGAGTTCAGAGGGCCGTTGCCCAAGCGTTGGGCCTCCCCATGAACATGGTGGAAGTCGAGGCAAGGCGCCTCGGTGGAGCATTTGGCGGCAAGGAAGATCAAGGAGCCAATTGGGCATGTATGGCCGCTGTCGCTTCCTGGGTTACGGGAAAGCCTGTCGAAATATACCTCAACCGCAAGGATGATATGCGAGCCACAGGCAAGCGTCATCCTTATTCCACAGATTTTCGCCTCGGCGCAGATGCGAACGGCAAACTCATAGCTTTCGAGGCAGACTACTACCAGAATTCTGGCTCGACCTGTGATCTATCGGCGGCAATTCTTGCACGCACCGTGCTGCATGCCACCGGTGCATATCAGATTCCAAGTGTGCGGGTAACTGGCTATATGTGCCATACGAACCTGCCCTCTTTCACCGCTTTCAGGGGTTTTGGAGGGCCTCAAGCGTTCTTTGTTATCGAATCGGCAATCGATGCGCTTGCACAGAAGATGGGAATCGATCCAGTCGATATAAAGCGGAACAATCTCTTCCAAGAAGGCGACGTGACCTATTATGGCATGACTATGGAGAGAGTACGCGCATCGGACTCGGTCGAGCAGCTTCTGTGCAAGGTCGACTATCCCGCGCTAAAAGCTAGAATCGCTGAGTTCAATGCCTCACATCGACTAAAAAAGAAGGGTGTTGGCCTTATTCCCGTGGCATTTGGCATAAGTTTTACGAAGCTACAGATGAATCAAGCCGGAGCTCTTGTGCATATCTACACAGATGGATCGGTAGTGGTCTCGACGGGCGCCATCGAAATGGGCCAACAAGTGGCACGCAAAATTGCGATAATTGTTGCAAAGACTCTTGGTGTTCCAATAGATCGAGTCACGGTTCAGCGCACTACAACTTTGACAGTAGCCAACACCGTGCCGACCGCCGCGAGCACGGGATCTGACATGAATGGTATGGCGGCAAAAATTGCATGCCAGGAAATCCGAGGAAGACTCTTGAAGAAAGCCGCAGAGCTCCTTATGGTCGATCTCGAAAAGATCGATATCAAAGAAGGAGCAGTACTAGTAGATGGGACATCTAGCCATCTCAGTTGGGAGGAGCTTATCGAGGCCATGAACGCAACGCGTCAAGATCTATCCGCGCATGGATTCTATGCGACGCCGATGCTCGAATATGATATGAAAACAGAGCGTGGAAAACCCTTTGCCTATCATGTATATGGCGCGGCACTGGTAGAAGCCTCCATAGATATCCTACGAGGTACCTATACAATCGACAGCGCAACAATTGTCCACGATATTGGTGAGAGTATCGATGAAAGCGTCGATATAGGCCAGATAGAAGGAGCCCTTGCGCAGGGGCTGGGTTGGGCTCTGCTCGAAGATCTTCGCTTCGAGCCCGACGGTAAGCCTGTTTCGGACACGTTATCTACCTATAAAGTGCCCGATATAAGCTTTATACCTCCAAATATAGATATCGAATTCCTGCCAAGCCTCGAGAATCCCTTTGCACCCTACAACTCAAAGGCAGTTGGCGAGCCTCCGCTACAATACGGTATAGCAGGCTATTTTGCGGTTCTCGAGGCCATTAGAGCCGCAACAGGAAAGACGCTCGAATATTACGATCTGCCTCTTATCCCAGAGAAAATAATGAAGCTGCTCATTTCAGAGCAAAACAAAATAGATAAAGCAACAGAAAACCACATGAGGACAAAAGCCTGATGCGGAATATTCTTGGCAGGGAGAAGCAGAATGATACTAGCAAATGTCGCCGCGGCGTTGCCTGGTGAACGCGATTTTCGGCTTGTCGATATTTTCATAAAGGACGGTAAAATTGCCTCTATCAAGGAAGCAGGCATTGAGAAAAAAAAAGAAAATCCGCTAGAGAATATAGATTCCGGGGCGAATAAAGCAAATAAGCTTCATGCATATGATGATGAAGAGATCATAGATGCGCATGGGCTTCTCGCATTTCCAGGTGCAATAGATCCCCATGTTCACTTCGATGAGCCTGGCTTTACGCATCGCGAGGATTTTCTGCATGGCTCCGCAGAAGCAGCCCGAGGAGGTGTTACCACCGTCATAGATATGCCCTGTACTTCCATTCCACCCATCATCTCTGATGAGGCACTCGAACAGAAGCTATCTATCATTCAAAAAAAAGCGTTGGTCGATTTCGGCTTTTACGGTGGCATAAATGGGAATACGGCTCCCGAACATATTCCTGAACTTATAACATCGCTTACTCCTCGAGTGCTTGGCTTCAAATCCTATTTCATCTCAGGCATGGACACATTCCCTGCAGTAGACGAGACTCAATTCGCTGCTGCTGCGCAAGCATGCGGAAAAGAGGGACGCCCTCTTCTTCTGCATGCAGAGGATCCTTATGTAATTTCGGAAGCAACCAAGGAAAGAGAATTACTGCGTGGCCAACAAAAACCGCAGTGGATAGATTACTATGCCTCGCGTCCGATGGATGCGGAAATCGTAGCGGTGATGAAGGCTCTAAAACTTGCAGGACAATATGCCAAATATGTACACATTGTCCATGTCGGTACCGCTAAGGCCGCCATAATGGCTTTTGAGCGCGGTGCCACATGCGAGACCTGCGCTCATTACCTTGCGTTCGATGAGACGGACTTCACTCGCCTCGGAGCTGCTCTCAAGACGGCTCCACCAGTGAAAAGCCCAGAACAAAAAGCGATGCTATGGCACCTTCTCGCCGATGGAAAGATCAACTTTGTCACATCTGATCATGCGGGAGCACCCGATTACGAGAAATTCACAGATGACCCAATGACGGCATATGGCGGCATTCCCGGCACTGGAACACTCTTTCCTTACATGCTATCTGAGGGGTTGTTTGCCAAGAGGCTCTCACTCGATCGTTTTCTCGAAGTGACGAGCGGTGGAGCAGCAAGAAGGTATGGGCTTTGGCAAGGAAAGGGCTCGCTTTCTCCTGGTAAAGATGCTGATATTGTCCTTGTCGATCCAGAGCATACAAGGCGACTCAACCCTTCGGCCATGATGAGCAAAAGCGCGATAACGCCTTTTGCGGGAATGGTGCTTTCGGGACGCATCGAAGGCACATGGGTGCGAGGTTCTTGCGTATATGCCTCGGTTAGGCTTGCCGCAGCGCTCGGAGTGCCCAAAGATCCTGTATTTTCTAATGATGAAGGTATGATTCTTGCCAAACCTGGTTATGGCACATTTCTTACTTGGGGGTATCGATGAGCAAGATAATGAAAACAACAGCACTGCCGGCTCTGTTTATGCGCATTACAGGAGAGTACATAGCAAAACGCAGCATTTTCGAAATTCCAGAATCTACTTGGTTAGATATATTCGAACAGGAAGCGGAGAGCTCAGCCATGCCAGTAATGGCCTCTACGATAAGCATTCCGCTTGGGCCTGCAGCAGGGCCGCACACGCAGATTGCTCCCAACCTTATCGCAGCATACCTTTCGGGAGCGAGAGTATTCGAATTAAAAACGGTGCAGGAGAACGATCATCTCGACATCGACAAACCCTGTATCGATGCGCTCGATGAGGGATACAATGTTGAATGGTCCACCGAGCTTTCGCTTGAAGAAGCGCGTATTGAATATATAAACGCCTGGATAGTCATCAATCTTTTTGCAAGAATATGGTCACATAAACCAAGCGATTTTTTATTCAATATGTCGGTTGGTTACACACTGGAAGGCCTCAAGAGCGAAAAAATGGACGCTTTTATCGAAGGCATGCGTAGGCCTGAGACGGGCTCTTATTGGGAACGCGCTCTTGAAGAGCTTAAGTCTTTCGTCGAATCTCCACTTTTTATGCAGGCTTTTGGATCTCAAGCGCTCGAGAAGGCCCGTTCCATAGCAGAACACATGCCAGTTCGGCCTGTACATTCGGTGACGCTCTCGACCATGCATGGCTGTCCTCCTGACGAAATTGAGCGCATAGGCCGCTATCTCATTGAGGAGAAAGGCTTTGACACCTACATAAAGCTCAACCCAACCCTTCTTGGCTACGAAAATGCACGAACTATTCTCAATAGACTTGGATGGAAGGATATTGTCCTAAAGCGCGAGAGTTTCGAGAACGATCTGCAATTCGACATGGCGATATCGCTCATAAACACACTCGGCGAGGTTGCAGCCAACAGAGGAAGGAGATTTGGCATTAAGCTTTCTAATACTCTGGCCAATATAAATAACGGTGATTATTTACCTGGTATGGAGCGATATCTCTCAGGCCGGGCCCTTTTCCCGATCACAATCCATCTTGCAGCAAGCCTAGCTCATGCTTTGCCTGATTTTGGAGCACGGTTTTCTTATTGCGGCGGCGTATCCGCCTTCAATGCGGCCGACCTAATCAGAGCAGGATTAGGCCCACTGACAATTGCAACCGATTTACTGAAACCAGGTGGTTATCAGCGCTTAGGACATATGGTGAAAGATGTACTCGCAAGTCTGCCATTTGCGCCCGAGAGGCCGGATTCCGTAGCTTTAGATGCACTTGCCGAAGGAGTCTTTTCAAAACCCTATTACCGCAAGGAATGGAAAGAAGGAATGGCTTCCATTGAAGGTCCTTTGCCGCTATTTGATTGTTTTGCTGCACCCTGCATCGAAGCATGTCCCGTCGGACAAAAAGTACCAGCATATGTTGCTGCAACGGGAACTGGCGATGCAAATAGAGGGCTTTCCATTATTATTTCGGATAATCCACTGCCCACAATAACTGGAATTCTATGTGACCATATCTGCCAGGAACATTGTTCGCGTGTGGATTATGAGGGTGCCGTTCGCATCCGGGATGTTAAATTGTCCACCGTACGGGCGGCAAACCTAGAATCGAGAAATGAAATACGACCTGCATGGCCTGGAGAAGCGATTGGAAAGACAGCGATAATTGGCTCTGGGCCCGCAGGGCTAGCATGCGCTTGGTATTTGGCTCAGCATGGACAGAGAGTTGTTGTTTTTGAAAAATTGCCTATTGCTGGCGGCGTACCTTCTACGGTCATTCCTTCTTTCAGAATTTCTCGGGAGGATATTGCATCGGATATCGATAGACTAGAAAAACTCGGTGTAGAGTTTCGATTTGGTACTGAGATTTCTACTACAGAAGCTTGTGAAGCCCTAAAAAGAGATGAATTCGATTCCATCGTCATTGCTCATGGAGCATACCATGCCCGCAATTTAAAACTTGATGGCGATGGTGTAAGAGTCCTGCATGCGCTCGATTTTCTCCGCTCTTGCATGGAAAAAGGACTTGATCCTCTTAGTGGAGCGAAAAATGTACTTGTTGTGGGAGGAGGCAACACTGCATGCGACGCAGTTAGGTTGGCATCTAGAATCCCTGGTATAGAACATGTCTACTGGTCTTATCGACGCAGCAAAAACGAGATGCCTGCAGATAAGGAAGAACTTGCAAATGCAATCGCGGAAGCAACCTCACTCATGATTAGCCGTGATAATCTAGCTTCATTTTTTTCTCAAGATCCCCCATCTTCCCAAGATTCATTTTCAGAAGAAAACAATCAAGAATCTATTTTCCTCGAGTTGACGCTCCCTGAAGCGCTAGGGCCAGGCATAATAACATTGCGCCGCATGAAACTAGGTGAGAAAGATGAGTCTGGCCGGCCTAGCCCTGTACCAACTGATGAAACATTTACACTTCCTTGCGACCTTATGATTACCGCAGTGGGAGAAGCTCCTGATCCCACACTCTTCCTGAATTTTGGAATCGAAGTAGCGAAAAATGGCCTTCCCATCGTAGACGAAGAGACAATGGAATCTTCGATTCCCGGAATCTACATCTGTGGCGATGCGCGCAGGGGACCTTCTTCGATTATTGCCTCGGAAGCGGATGGTCGAGCAGCAGCCTTAGCCATTCTCAAGAAAAGGGAAATAGAAGTAATCAATAATGACTATCGAGCTCCTTTATGGGACAGCACGTCTCGCTTAAATCGCGGTAAGATACTGGAATCTCTGCCTATGGATGACTCTTCATTCGCGGCAATAGAAGCGGAGCGCTGTCTAGCATGTGATTCGGCCTGTCTGCGATGTGTCGAAGTCTGCCCTAACCGGGCGAATATGATCATAGAAACAGGAAGATTGTTCGATCAACCTGCCCAAATTTTACATATAGATCGACTCTGCAATGAGTGCGGTAACTGCGGGCGTTTTTGTCTATGGAAGGGCGAACCCTATAGAGATAAACCGACGCTCTTCGATACCGTAGGTGATCTCCGTGCTTCAAACAATGCAGGTTTTGCTTTTTCGGGAAATAGGGAAAGACCATATCTGGTTTTCCGAGCAAAAGCAGGAGAATCTGTCGCTGAACTGCCATTTTTTGCCTGGAATGGAGTTATTTCCCTATCCGTGCATAGCGCAATCTTGGCATTAGCCCGTGTAGTATGGTCTGAGCATAATTATCTCGTGGAGGTGCATGAATGATTTTGTTTCGCAATGCAAGAATCATGGAACTGGATCCGCCTTTGGTTTCCGAGCCAATAGACATAGCGGTATATGAGCCAAACGAAGGAGCACATGGCGGTACTATTGCTGAGATTGGAGCATCTTTGCAGACAAAATACCCTAAAGCAAAACTGGCGGGAGATGGAGGATTCCTTTCACCAGGACTTGTATGCGCGCATACTCATCTATACTCAGTGCTTTCGCGTGGGATGCTTGTCGATATTGCGCCATCTAAGGATTTTGCGCAGCTTCTCGAACATCTGTGGTGGCGCCTGGATCGAGCAATCGACCCTGAGATTCTGCAAGCTAGCGCCCTTGCGGGTTGTTCCGACGCGCTCAAGGCAGGGGTCACAAGCCTTGTCGACCATCATGCTGGACCTGAATGCATTGCTGATAGTCTTTCAATTATACGAAAAGCCTATGAAGATACAGGTTTGCGCGGGATACTATGCTACGAAACCACTGATCGCAATGGAATGGCTGAAGCCCGTGCTGGAATCGCAGAAAATGTAAGATTCACCAAGGAGGTAGATAGCATCCGTGCATCGGGCCAAAAGCCTCTTGTCGAAGCTGCTATCGGCGCACATGCTAGCTTTACCCTCAGCAATGAGACTCTGGAAGGTCTTGCCGAAGCAGTTCAAGAGACTGGAAGAGGTATTCATATTCATTTAGCAGAAGATAAGTTCGATGCTGTCGATGCTAGATATCGCTTTAGTAAGGATCCTGTAGAGCGCATTGATGCTGTAGGAGCGCTGACTTCCCGTGGAATAATTGGCCATGGTGTATGGCTCACCCCTTCCGAAGTCGAAATAATGAATGCCAGGGATGCCTTTCTTGCCCACAATGCTCGTTCCAATATGAACAATGCAGTCGGCTACAACGCTCTATTGCCGACATTCAAGAATGTCGTGCTGGGAACGGATGGCATGGGTGCAGATATGCTCGAGGAATTCAAATTCGCAGTTTTCAGGCAGCGCGAAAGTCAAGGCCCATGGTGGCCGGCTGACTTTCTTAAGGCATTGCACAGAGGCAATCTCCTCATTGAGCGATATTTCTCAAAGGACTTCGAGCCGACATTTCCTGGATTCGGTACAATAAAGCAAGGCGCTCCGGCAGACCTAGTGCTCTGGGATTATGACCCCCCTACTCCGCTTGTGGGAGCAAATATCGCAGGACACTTTGCGTTTGGAATGTCCAGTAGGTCAGCTCGTACAGTGATAGTTGCAGGGAAAATTCGGATTCTCGATCATAGACCAATGTATGATGATATAGCTATCGAAGCAGATGCACGTTATCAAGCCTTAAGGCTTTGGAAAAGAATGGAAGAGAGGTAATAAATGCAAACAACCAAGATTCTAGAAAAAGCTCATGAATATCGCGATTATACTGCCCTGAATCTGAGCAAAATCATTAGAGTACCAGCATTTTCCACTACAGAAAAAGAACGCATTCAGCTTTTGAAGCAGCTATGCGAGGAAGCCGGCATGGAGGATCTCTGGATCGATGGGCTTGGATCCCTGCTCGGCCGAGTGGGAAAAGGCTCGAAAAAGCTTGTATTCGATGCACATATCGACACCGTTGGCGTCGGCGATGAATCACAATGGGAAACCCCTCCTTTTTCGGGATTGATCAAGGATGGCCTTGTATATGGGAGAGGAGCTTCCGATCAGCTTGGCGGAGCTGCCTCAATGATCACTGCAGCGCGTATTTTAAAAGAGTTGGCTTATCAGGGAGACTATGAAATCTGGTTTTCATTCACTACGATCGAAGAAGACTGCGATGGTATGTGTTGGAAATATCTCATCGAAGAAGAAAAATTCATTCCCGATTTCGTAATATCTACCGAACCAACTTCCTGCAGGCTCTATCGAGGCCACCGTGGACGTATGGAAATCCAAATCGATATCAAAGGAATCTCTTGCCATGGGTCGGCTCCGGAGCGCGGCGATAGTGCCGCATATAAAGCGGCTCGAGCTGCCCTGGCGGTCGAAAAACTCAATACTCAGCTTTTACCCGACGATGATCATTTCCTTGGAAAAGGTACAATAACTGTGAGCCAGATAGATGTACATGGTCCAAGCCAGTGCGCCGTACCAGACCAAGCGATGCTATATTGTGATCGCCGGCTAACCTGGGGAGAAACCGATAAAAGCGCTATTGCCCAGGTAGAGGATGCTCTAAAAGAGGCGGGTGTGAATGACTTTACTGTCTATATGCCTGAATACAGAAAGCCAGCCTGGACCGGAACGGAGTATCACCAGGAACTCTATTTCCCGACCTGGAAAATTCCTGAGAATCACATCCTTGTGAGATCCGGCGTCGAAGCATATGACGCGCTCTTTGGGGAAAAGCCTATCGTCGACAAATGGACCTTCTCGACAAATGCCGTTGCGATCTGTGGCCGCCATAATATCCCGGTGATCGGATTCGGACCAGGAGATGAGGCCCAAGCACATGCACCCAATGAGATTACGCGTATAGATGATCTTGAGATAGCCGCAGCCTTCTATGCAGCCCTCCCCTTTGCGCTATTGGCTTTGCCAACTTGAGAGAGATAAATCATCGAGGCACGAAAGCTATGAAATGGTTCTATCGCTGTCCTTTATGCAGAAAAACATATCCAATCGAACCGGGGCGCTATCTATGCGATAGCTGTGCAGAAGCTCAGAAACCAAATGAGCCCTTGCGGGGCGTACTAGAATGCTCTTGGGAAGGAGAAAATCCTTCTAGAGGCTCCATACCCCTCCCCGTGGAAGAATCCTTCTTTCCTCCAATTCCTGTAGGCCAAACGCCATTATGGGCTCCCGAACGATTACGGACTGAGCTTGGAATGCCTAATCTCTATCTCAAGGATGATACCTGTAATCCCTCTGGCTCGTATAAAGATAGAGCGAGCTGGCTTCTGGCAGCTTTTGCGCGCAAATTCGGCATAAAAGAAATTGTCCTTGCTTCGACTGGAAATGCCGCATCGAGCATGGCCTGCATTGGAGCCGCGTCTGGCATAGCGATAAAAGTCTATGTTCCAAAGTCAGCCCCTATAGCAAAGCGAGTCCAAATTCTGCAGTATGGCGCAGAGCTTATCGAGGTCGATGGCACATATGACCTCGCTTTCGATAAATCGCTCGAATACTCTATGGCAACCGGAATGCTTTCGCGCAACACCGCATACAATCCACTGACAATAGAGGGCAAGAAAACCGCAAGCTTCGAAATAGCCAAAGATCTCGCAAAGGCTGAAAATAATTCAAGAAAACATGGTATAAACACAAATCCAAGCCAAGATAAAAACCTAAAGGCTTTCAGCATTCAAGACTATCTTGCACCTGACCATGTCTTTGTACCCACAGGAGATGGTGTAATTCTCTCAGGGCTGATCCGAGGTTTCGAAGACCTCCTGCGGCTTGGTTGGATCGATAGAATGCCGACAGTATGGGCAGCCCAGGCCGAAGGTTCGTGTGCAATAGCCCGAGCACTGGCAACAGGTGTTTTCGAAGCGCGTCCATCGCGAACTATAGCCGATTCGATAGCAGTCGATATGCCGAGAAATGGCTATTTTACTCTATATAAGCTTAAAAAGCACAGCGGTCGCGTCGTTGTTGTTTCGGATGAGGAAATCCTTAGGGCTCAAACTTATGTTGCAAGGCTATCTGGTCTCTTCGCCGAGCCTTCGAGCGCCTGCGCCTTTGCGGGATTTATGAAGGTGCGCTCAGAGCTCGATCCCGAAGCGCGCGTTGTGATTATGCTGACAGGCAACGGACTTAAAGATATCAAATCAGCTGCCATGGCTGTTGGTTTGCAAACATAATCGGTTTACAGAAAAATCAGTAGGCATGCATAAATATCATGGTGAATAGAAATCAATCGAGTGCCAAACCTTTTTCCATAAAAACCCTAATGCAAGCTTCCACTACGTCGGGATCATACAGGATCCCCTTGTTTTCCCTAATCTCATCGAGCGCTGCATCCAGTCCAAGTGCTTCTCTATACGGGCGGTGGTAAGTCATAGCTTCGACGACATCGGCAACGCCTATGATTCTGCTTGCAAGCAAGATGCCATCCCCTTTGAGCCCTTGCGGATAGCCTGATCCATTTATCCTCTCATGGTGTTGGAGCACAATCTCAGCAACAGGCCATGGGAAATCTATCTCTCTTAGTATTTCATAACCTGTTCGAGGATGCTCTTTGATAAGCTCGAATTCTGCACTTGAAAGATGAGCTGGTCTAGAAAGGATGTCGGCGGGCACACGGACTTTGCCAATATCATGTATCAGCGACGCTACCCAGATACCTTGGGCAGCATCTTCTGACAAGCCAAGCTCCTGTGCAATAGCTCTGGCAATCCTGGCAACCCGGTTCTGGTGTCCAGCCGTATATGGATCGCGCATTTCTACCAAGGCAGAAAGCGCATTGACGGTTTCTTCCAATGTTTTTTGCAGATTCCGATAGCTCTTATCCAGTTCCTGTTCTGCCATTTTTCGATTTGTGATGTTGTGAACTGCCATTATGGCATGCGTCACGACTCCATCGCTATCTCTATAAGGGATATAGTTGATTTCGAAACATTGAGTGCCCATTCGTTCCATATCGAACCAATCTTCAGTAGTAATTTCCTCTCCATTCTGACAGCGTTCTAGGTAGAGCTTGATTTTTTGCTCATAGAGCTCTCGGCCCCACATTTCACTCACTGAATGACCTACAATTTCTTCTTGTCTTTCTTTCCCAAAAGCCTTGCAAAGGCTGCTATTGACAGTTTCATATACTTCAGATCTATTTATCAAAGCCATCATATCGCGCGATGCATTGACGACAAAGTCAGACTTTCTATAAGAATCCTCGGCGATTCTTCGCGATTTTCTATCCTCAGATTCCTTGAGCTCGCGTTCAATTGCAGGAACAAGGCGCTTGAGATTGTTCTTCATTACATAATCATGCGCGCCTTCCTTCATGAGTTGAACCGCTTTTTCTTCCCCGACAGCTCCAGAAACAATGATAAAAGGCGCTTCTATGCCACTCTGTCTAAAAACAGATAGAGCTTCGGCAGCGCAGAATTCTGGCATGTTATAATCCGAAAGGATAACATCCCATTGCTGAGATGATAGAGCCGATCTCATTACAAATTCGGTTTCCACGCGCTCATATACTGGCGTATAACCACCTTTGCGCAATTCGCGCAGAATCAGAAGG